>JAQUWU010000060.1 GCA_028692715.1 Paludibacter sp.
CAGTTGGTTTAAAACTCTCGATTCCGGTATTTAGTGGCTTGCAAAGAAAAAGTAGAATTGAACAGTCGGCAATTAATATTGAAAGGGCCAAGGAAAACATAAAACTCACCGAACAATCTATTAAAGTAGATATATCAAATTATGAAATTCAATACCAAAATGCATTGGACAATATAAAAAATGAAAAAGAAAACTTTGAGTTAGCCGAAAGGGTGTATAAAAACACGCAACTGGAGCGAAAAGAAGGAATCAGTACTTCTTACGACTTGATTCAGGCTGAAAGTTCATTGCGCGAAGCTCAAAACAACTATTTCAGCAAACTTCTCAATTTATATATTGCTCGTATCAATTTCGAACAATCAAAAGGAACATTAGAAAAATTCATTAACAATCAAATTTAGGCAATCATGAAAAGAACAATTATAATACTTGTTGTAGTAGCTTTACTTGTACTCGTTGGCTTTAGATTAAGTAAAAATTATGCAGAGATAAATGCAAATTCAAATGTAAGTACCGACCTGAATTACACCAGTGTTAGTGTTGCACCCGTTGAGCAAATGGTACTCGACCGTAGCATACAATTGGTTGGTTATCTGAATCCTAACAAAGAAATTAATATTGCTGCCGAATCACAAGGTCAATTGACGTCACTGAATTTAGAACTCGGGCAACAAGTATCAAAAGGTTCTGTTTTAGGAACAATTGACAGCAAGCAAAAGCAACTTACATTGGAAGCTACAAAAATTAGTGTGGCAAAATTGGAAAAGGATTTGAACAGATACAAAATCCTTTATGCCGGTGGTACATTGACAGAACAACAACTCGAAGAAATGCAAAACGCCTTCGACAATGCAGTGATTCTATTTAAACAGGCTCAAAAGCAATTGGATGATGCTACCATAAAATCGCCTTTAACAGGTATAATTACTCAGAAATTTGTTGAACAAGGTTCTTTCATTAATATGGGTAGTCCTATTGCCACAATTGTTGATATTTCGAGCTTGAAAATCAAACTGAATGTTTCCGAAAGTAACGTTTATGAACTAAAAAAAGGCGATTTAGCAAAAATTACGACTGATGTTTATCCGAATAATACATTTGAAGCTAAAATAAGCTTTATAAGTCCCAAAGGAGATGCAGCACACAATTACGAAGTAGAATTAGAAATTAAAAACAATCACGATCACCCGCTAAAAGCAGGAACTTATGTAAATGTAAATATTAAAATACAAGCAGACAAACAAGCACTTTATATACCTCGAACTGCACTTATGGGAGGTATGAGCAATGCAAGTGTTTATTTGGCACAGGGAAACAAGGCTGTATTAAGAAAAATAAATGTTAGAACAGGCGATGATAAATACCTAGAAGTAGTTTCCGGCTTAAGCAACGATGATAAAGTGATTACTGCCGGACAGGTAAATCTCAGCGATGGCAAAACAATTAAAGCAACAACTAAATAAAAAACCATGTCAATTACAGAAATTGCAATAAAGCGTCCTACGCTGGTAGTCGTTATTTTTACTGTGCTGGCCATTTTAGGAGTTACATCATATAGCTTATTAAACTACGATTTGATTCCCAAAATGAGCAATCAAACGTTGAGCATAGCTACGCAATATCCGGGAGCTTCGGCAACTGAGGTGGAAACAACAGTTACAAAAGAAATTGAAGAGGCTTTATCCTCTATGGAAAGTGTAAAAAGCATGCAATCTACTTCACAAGAAGGGATGTCAATTATCACGCTTGAAATGGAATCGAACGCCGATGAAAACATTGCCATTCAAAATGCACAACGATTAGTAAATGCCAGACTTTCAAAACTTCCTACTGGAGCAAAAACACCATCCATCAATAAATTTTCAACCGAAGACATGCCCATTCTTAAATTGGGCGTTACCGGTGACCTATCACCAGAAGCATTGTATCAAATAACCAACGATGAAATTAAACCACAGCTCTCAAGAATCAATGGAGTGGGACAAATATCATTCGTTGGTGATATAGAGCGTGAAATAAAGGTAAAAGTTTCGAAAAAGAAACTGGATGCATATAATATAAGTATTACACAGATTTACAATGCCATATACAATGCAAATATGGAAATGCCTACCGGTAAAATTGAAGGCACTCACAGTCAATACACTGTACGTTTGTTGGGCAAAGTAAAGTCATTAGATGATCTTCGTAACATTTCGGTTTTAACAACTCAAGCTGGAAGCCAGATTAAACTATCTGATTTGGCTGATGTGATTGATGCCACCTCAGAACAACAAAACATAAATCGTATAAACGGGCAAAACTCAATTGGAGTAATTATACTGAAACAAACAGATGCCAATACCGTTGATGTGAGTAAAAAAGTAAAAGAACAACTTGCTAAAATAGAGTCGCAATTCAAAGATAAGAAAATTAAATTTGATGTAGCTTCTGATAATTCTACATATACCCTGGCTTCGGCCAATGCGGTGATGGAAGATTTGATGTTTGCAGTACTGTTAGTAGCAATTGTTATGTTTCTCTTTTTGCACAGTGTGCGCAACTCCTTTATCGTATTGGTATCTATTCCAACTTCCATTATCTCGGTTTTTATAGCCATGTATGTATTCGATTTTTCATTGAACATGCTTACTTTAATGGCACTTTCACTGATTATTGGGATATTAGTGGATGACTCTATTGTGGTACTCGAAAATATATTCAGGCACATGGAGCAGGGGAAAAATAGAAAGCAGGCCGCACTTGATGGACGTAATGAAATTGGGTTTACAGCAGTTGCTATTACTATGGTTGATGTGGTAGTTTTTCTACCATTATCGCTTGTTTCTGGTATGATTGGTGGCATGCTTCGTGAATTTTCATTGGTCATTGTTTTCTCAACACTTATGAGCCTTATTGTGTCCTTTACAGTTACACCACTTTTGGCTTCACGATTTACTAAAATAGAAAAACTTACTGGTAAAACATGGATTAATCGCTTTGCACTCTGGTTCGAAGGCTTCTTGAAAAACCTTACAAATTTTTATGAAAAGGCACTTCGCTGGGCTTTAAATCATCGTAAAACGGTTTTTATTAGTATCACCATACTTATTGTCAGTTCATTTTCATTAGTTGGTTTTGGTCTAATTGGCGCTGCGTTTATGAATGATGGCGATCAAGGTGAGTTTATCGTAAAACTGGAGGGCAATCCGCAAAACACCTTAGCAGAAACATCATTGCTAACACAAAAAGTGGAAGATTTAATAACTAAGCATCCAGAAGTTGTAAAGGTTTTCTCGAATGTGGGATACAGTAGTACCGATTTTGGTAGTGGAAGTAATGCCCAGTATATTAGTGAAATCACCGTCAATCTTGTGAATAAGCGTGAACGTAAAATTTCGGTAATCGAATTTGCTGCTATGATTAAGAAAGAAGCTCAAGGAATACCGGGGTTGAAAGTTACTTCAACAGCAAGCAATATGATGGGAAGTGCCGACGATGCACCAATTCAGGTGCTTTTAAGAGGGCCGAATGTTGAGAAATTATATGCAATAGCCGATAGTGTGGTAAAAGTTGTGAAAACAATTCCAGGAACAAATGATGTAAAACTATCGATAGATAAAAGCAAACCTGAAATTCATATTTCACTCAACCGCGAAAAAATGGAACAATTAGGACTTTCTGTTCTACAGGTGGGAAGCAACTTAAACCTTGCATTAGCCGGAAATACAGATATAAAATTTGCTGAAGGTGATAAGGATTATGATATTAATGTACAATTTGATAAATTCGATCGGAATAATATTGATGAAGTGAAAACTATTGCATTTATTAATTCACAGGGGAAAAGAATTGAATTAAGCAGTTTTGCAGAAGTATTCCAATCTGTAGGTCCAAATAAACTGGAACGTTACGACCGAATTCCTTCTATCACAGTAAATTCTTCTGTTTTTGGTCGTCCCGTAGGTACTGTAGGTGATGAAATTAAACAAGCCATAAAAAACGATGTTAATCTGGGATCAATAACTGTTGATTATAAAGGCCAGATGGAACGTCAGGCTGATGCATTTGGAAGTTTGTTCCTTGCCATTGCTGCAGCTTTGATTTTTGTATATTTGGTTATGGTTGCTCTGTACAACTCCTATCTTTATCCCTTTGTGGTTATGTTTTCGATACCTGCTGCTTTAATTGGTGCCTTATTAGCATTGGCTCTGTCTGGCGAGTCATTAACTGTTTTCTCAATGATTGGAATGATCATGCTGATTGGTTTGGTGGCTAAAAATGCCATTTTGTTAGTCGATTTTGCTAACAAACTTCGCGAAAATGGAATGTCAGTATTAGATTCACTCATCGAGTCGGGTCGCGAACGACTTCGCCCCATATTAATGACCACCTTATCTATGGTTTTCGGTATGCTGCCAATAGCCTTGGCTACTGGTGCAAGTGCCGAAAGTAAAAATGGATTAGCTTGGGTAATTATTGGAGGATTAACAAGTTCACTAATCCTGACACTTATTTTGGTACCCGCAGTTTATATGAGCATGGAAAACATGAAAGTAAAATTAAATAAACGATTTCCAAAAAAGCAAGAATAATATTTTACAAATTAAGCTGATTATTCATTACCCAATATGACATTTAAAACAAAATCAATGCTAACCAGAGCATTCCACATCTTTACTTTTCTACTAATAATCACGGGTTTAAATGCACAAACCAAATTTACCGTAAGTGGTAAAATTACTGATGCAACCACTGGTGAAGATTTAGTAGGAGTTAGCATTTTCGAAAAAGGAACTACAACCGGTACGGTAACAAATAACTATGGTTTCTACTCACTAACATTATCCAATAGTCCGCATACCATTCAAATTAGTTATATGGGATATAACTCGATAACAAAAGAGTTAGCATTAAATAAAGACATTAGCCTGAATTTAAAACTTGATCCTTCGGCAATTGGTCTGAATGAAGTAGTTGTAAATTCTGTGAGAAAAGACCGAAATATAACATCGACAGATATGGGTGTTGAGCGCTTGGAAGTGAAGGAGCTGGAAACTATTCCGGTACTTTTAGGTGAAAAAGATATTTTGAAAACTATTCAGTTATTACCGGGTATTAGTGCTGCATCCGAAGGCAGTAGTGGTTTCACAGTTCGCGGAGGGTCTATCGATCAAAATTTGATTTTGCTCGACGAAGCGCCGGTTTATAGTGCTTCGCACCTGATGGGATTTTTCTCAGTTTTTAATTCTGATGCCTTAAAAAATATGTCGGTTTATAAAGGTGGTATCCCGTCTCAATATGGTGGACGTGCATCGTCGGTATTAGATATTACTATGAAAGATGGAAATAATCAGAATTTTTCAGCTTCAGGTGGTATCGGATTAATTTCTTCCCGACTTACTCTTGAAGGACCTATTATCAAAGATAAAATGTCATTCATAGTTTCAGGAAGGCGTAGTTATGCCGATTTAGTGGGTAAAGCAACAGGCTTTTTGGATGATAATATGAACTTGTTTTTTTATGATTTAAATGCAAAACTGAATTATAAAATCAATGACAAAAACCGCATTTATCTATCTGGATATTTTGGACAGGACGATTTTGGATTTGGAAATATTGGATTGAGTTGGGGCAATACAACCGGCACCATGCGTTGGAATCATTTGTTTAGCAACAAGTTATTTTCTAACACAACAGCTATTTACAGCAATTACAGTTATGGTTTTAATTTGACAGACAATGTAACAATGGGTTCTGGAATTGAAGATATTGGTTTGAAACAGGATTTCACTTATTATTTAAACCCTAAAAACACCCTGCGATTCGGATTTAATTCAACTTATCACAGCTTTAACCCTGGCAAATTATTAAATGGCAACACAGATAGTGAAGAGATTATTTTGGAAGAAAAACATGCATATGAAAGTGCAATTTATGTATCAAACAGTCAGAAAATAAGTGATAATTTCTCCGCCGAATATGGAGCACGCATATCAATGTATAATCAAGTAGGGGCCGGATGGAGCAATCAATACGATGATAATAATGTAAAAGTTGATTCTATTTATTATAATAATAAGGAACTAATGAAAAGCTATTTTGAATTTGAACCGCGCATTTCATTGAATTATCAGTTGAGTAGCAGCAGTTCGGTAAAGGCTTCGTATAACCGTATGGCACAATACCTTCATCTATTGTCCAACAGTACTTCGGGTCAACCAACTGATACTTGGATGACAAGTACTCAAAATATTAAACCAACTATAGCATCACAATTTGCACTGGGTTATTTCCAAAACTTTGCCGACAATAAGTATGAATTTTCGGTGGAAGGTTATTACAAGGACATGCAAAACGTACTCGATTACGAAGATGGTACTAATGTAATGTTGAATGCAAATATTGAAGCGAATATACTTTCGGGAACAGGCAGAAGCTACGGTGCCGAATTCTATTTGAAAAAGAAGTATGGAAAATTGAATGGCTGGATAAGTTACACCCTTGCTCGCACTGAAAATAAAATTGAAGGGATAAATGACAATAAATGGTATCCATCAAAATTTGATAAAACGCACGATTTTTCAATTGTAGCCAATTATGAACTGAGTAAACGTTGGTCGGTATCAACATCATGGGTGTATTATACAGGTAATGCTGTCACTTTTCCGAGTGGAAAATTTGAATTTGACGGACAAGTATTGCCTTACTATACCGAACGAAACGGTTACCGAATGCCTGACTATCATAGACTTGATTTAAATTTTCATTTAAAAGGAAAAGAAACTAAAAAATTTGAATCGAGTTGGGATTTCTCTTTCTATAATCTCTATAACAGAAAAAATGCATATACAATTAACTTTCAGGAAAGTGAAACCGTTCCCGGCACAACCGAAGCTGTTAAACTTAGTTTATTTGGAATAGTACCATCTATTACCTGGAATTTTAAATTTTAAAATAATGAATACAATATATCCAATTATAAATCATGTAAAATGCGATGGCGATGCTGCTTGCACCATCGTTTGCCCAAACAATGTATTCTCTCTTCGCAAAATTACTGATGAAGAGTATAATCAACTTCCTTTTGTTGGTAAGCTTAAAACAAAAATTAAAGGACGAAATAAGTCATTTGTAACTGATCCTGAATCCTGCATAGGATGTAATCTTTGTGTTACAAATTGTCACGAAAAAGCAATTACATTATCGTTATAAATTAGAATTAATCAAAAAAAATCATGATAAAAACACTAATAAAGCTAGCATTAAGAAATAGATATTTTTGGCTAATACTTCCAGTTCTGACTTTCAGCGCTTGCGAAGAAGTTATTAAGATTGATCTAAATAGCTCGGCTCCCAAAATAGTTGCAGAAGGTTTAATCGAAAAAGATTCAGTTGCATGGTTGAAACTATCCTATACAACAAATTATTTTGAAACCGAAGATCCGGCCTATATCAACGAGGCCATCGTAGTGATAACTGATAAGTTTGGTAACAGTGAAACGCTGAAAAACAAAGGAAACGGTCTTTACAAAGGCAATATATTAAAGGGTGTAGAAAACAATAAATATACGATGCAGGTAAATGGGCTTAGCACTGATTTAAACGCAGTAAGTGAGTTAAATTCCCCGGTTACAATTCATTCATTAGCATTTGAAAAACAAGAAATGCAACGGCCCGGACAATCGTCAAGCAATTATGCTTTAACCATCAATTTTAGCGACAATCCAACTACCGAGAACTTTTACCTATTAAAATTCAGTGTGAACGATACACTAGTAACAGATAGTTATACCTGCATAAAAGATGAAAATTACGCCAAAAGTGGATACATTGAATATACACCAAGAGATGTAAGATTACAGAATAATGACAAGATAGTGGTTTCCATTTATAGCATTGATGAAGGAACATATACATTTTTCAACCAAATAAATGACATAATGAGTTCAGGGATGATGGGTGGTTCGTCCACACCTTATAATGCAAAATCGAATTTTGGATCAGATGCTCTTGGTTATTTTAAAGCGTGGTCGTATGTATCAAAAAATGCAATTGTTCAGTAGTTATTTTTATTGAATAATTTACAAGGTAAAAGTAGTTGGTTGTATACAAGGTCTTTATTCTTTTATAAAAACACAAAACAATAAAAAAGTAAGAACTGAAAACAAAGATTTTAGCGGAAAAATAATGCTCGCTGTTACACAGGCAAATGCCGCAGGAAGTGTCGAAAATTGGACTGTATTGTTTGTGCAAACCAAAAAAAACAACTACAGAGAATCTTTCAATAACCCGAAAAATGATGAGATTGATATTAAAAATAGCTTCAGAATCAACATAAAATACTGATAACTTAAAATCTTTATAAGCTGATGTTTATTTAGTTGACTCCTCCTAATTTCCCTTTTGCAAAATCGACAACTCCTTGAAGATGTTGAGCCATAATTTTTGCAGCTAAATCGCCATTTCTATTCTTAATAGCAACCAGCATTTGTGTATGCTCATTTTTTAATACTATATCGGGAGCACAAATTCTATCACGTTGGTAAATGGTCATAATATCAGGTATAACTATCAAAAGCATTGCTTTAAAAACCGGATTATGACTGCCTTCTGCTATAGCTCGATGAAAAGCAAAATCAAATCTCACACGATCGGGCGTATCATAATTTTTTACATAGTCTTCATGCGTTTTTTCCAGCATCTCAAGATCCTTTTCTGTATATCTTTCGGCGCAAAATCTAATAGCATTCACTTCTAAAACTAAACGTGTTTCAACAAGTGAATAAAAATCATAGCTCTGAAGGTTTAACACATCAGATATTAACCCATCGAGCGTATTAATATCCAGTCCGTTTATAACCGATCCACTCTGCGGTAACGTTTTTATGATTCCATAAAATTCCAATTTATGTAATGCCTCTCTTACCTGTGTTCTTCCAAACCCAAGATCCATAGCCATTTTCCGCTCTGCCGGCAATCTATCACCCGGCTTCAGGATACCTGAATTAATCATTTCTTTTACTTTTGAAATGACTTTATCGGATGGACTTTCAACAGTTTTCCCTTTTAATCCGGTTATTGAATCTGCCATAATACTTTTTTATAAATTGGAACAATTAAATAACTTTTCAGTACAAGTGTAAAAGTTAAACTAGAATAGATAATTGCTTTTATATTAAATTTTACAAAGATACACCTAAAAAATAATACTACAAAAAGTGAAATTGTTACATTTAATCTATAAAATTATTTTTAAAGAAATTGTTATAATTCGTGTTTTTTGATCGAAAAAAAATTAACTAATTGGTATTTAACAACGAAACACATTAATTGTTATTTCTTCAAATATGCTTTTCAACCTTTAATGTCAACTTTAAAAGCTAAGAATTAAGTTTTCTAATAAGGCTTGCTGATACACAAAAAAAGCACCTAAAACAAATTTATTAAGTTCTAAAATAGAAACTCAAATGCAAACTCTTTAACTGTAATTACAAATACTTTTACAGGTAGAATTAATGTGCCGTTTTCATTTTGCATTAAATTTATTTTCGATATTTCAGATTCATCAATGCTTCCCCTTACTTTCATCCAACCAAACCAAGCATATTTATCTTGCTTAATTTCGGGAATAGATACATAAGTCCATCCACCTTTACCTTGAAATTTTTGGAGTATCTATTTCTGATCAACTAATTAGGAGTATTCGGAACCTAAAATAATAATTATTGTAAGTTTAGTCGTTTATATTAAACTCAATAGCCTCACGTGTTTCATTTGTAACTTTAAAACGATTATCCAGCCTTTGACCAATAATCCATACAATTTTATCGCCTGAAAGTAAAATCCAGGTTTGTTCTTTTTCTAGCAAACTGAGTTTGTTGTCGATAAAGAAATCACTGACTTTTTTATGTTGTTTCATCCCAAAAGGAATGAATACATCACCTTCCTGCCATGCTCTAATTTGAAGAGGAAATGTTAATTTAGAAATGTCAACATGTATTCTGTTCCTTTTTCTTGATAGCACAAAATTCCCGTCAACAAGCCGTCTTGTTAAGGTCATATAAAAGGGTGATTTAATTTCGTTTTCTTCTTGCGAAATGAAAAATTCATTTTGTTTTATAACACCTTTCTCGCTAATTATCAGGTATTTTCTATCTTTGATCAATCGGTGAGTTTCTGAATAGAAAACCTTTCCGGATTCAGCGTTTAATTGCTCGGTAATTTGCTCAATGCTGGCTGAAGAGAAATTATACATGCACAATAATTCGTACATGATAGTAGGAACATCTGCTTGTTGCAAAATTAAACTAATGTCCATTTTGATAACAGCATCTGCTTTATGAACAATTTGGTTTTTGATATTTTCAATAGCTTGTTGATAAATGTTGATGCTTCCTTCAAAATGTCGTTGTGTATTGTATAAAGTTTCCCGAATTGAAGGATTGATCTCTTCGAGCAAGGGAAGGACTGCATTTCTTATTTTATTTCTTTTGTAGTCAATACCTGCATTTGTAGAATCTTCTACATGATCAATATTATGAAGAATTAAATAATTTTCCAGGCTTTCCCTTGAAAGAAATAGGAGAGGACGCACTACATTTTTATTCCTGTTTGGAATTCCTTTCATTCCACGTATTCCAGTGCCACGAATCAGATTTAATAGTAATGTTTCGATATTATCATCAGCATGATGAGCTACTGCAATAGCTTGTGCATCGAACTTTATACATAATTCTTCGAACCAAGTGTAGCGCAAGTCGCGCGCAGCCATTTCAATAGATATTTTATGTTCATCGGCATATTTAATTGTATCAAAATCAATACAATAAATGGGTGTTTTGTATTCAATGGCTAGATTGCGAACGAACAATTCGTCTCTGTCAGATTCTTCCATTCTCAAATGAAAATTACAATGTGCAATTATACAATCGTACCCTAGTGAGATGAGAGTATGTAACAGAACAACAGAATCGGTTCCTCCACTTACTCCTACAATAACAGGCTTGTCGTGTGAAAGTAATTTATGTTTTCTGATATATGATTCAACTTTTTGTTGCATAAATAATATTATCTTTGTAGCTAAATTTGTTAATCTGAAATTCAATTTTTTGAATTGACTTCTCTTATATGCAAAGATAGTTTTTTTTGAAGATTTCAGGGATATTTCTGCAAATCAAATTTACAACTTAAATTCCTACCAAAAATAAATAATATGTCATTTTTAGAATTAGTTCAAAAACGTCAAAGCGATAGATCTTATCAGGACAAACCTGTTGAAAAGGAAAAACTTGACCGGATTTTAGAAGCTGCAAGACTTGCTCCATCCGCTTGTAATGGTCAGCCCTGGAAGTTGATTGTTGTAACGGATCCCGAAAAAAAGATGTAAAATAGCAGATGCCGCAACAAGTAAGATGTTGTCAATGAATCATTTTAGTAAGCAAGCACCTGTTCAAATTGTTCTTGTTGAAGAAGGTTCAAATTTCTCGTCAACAGTAGGTGGTTGGGCAAAAAACAAACATTTTGCTCATCTCGATATTGGAATAATTGCTTCTCATATTTGTTTGGCTGCTACCGACGAAGGACTTGGAAGTTGTATGTTGGGTTGGTGTGATGAGGGTAAAGTCCGTAAAACACTTGAAATACCCAAAAATAAGCGTGTTATACTCGTGATTCTATTGGGTTATACCACACAACCTATTCACGAGAAAAAAAGAAAAATGATAAACGAAATTGTTTCGTTCGACAAGTATTAAATTAATTACTAATGAACTACAACCAAACACTGGAATATTTATACAATCGTCTGCCTGTTTTTTTTCAAGTGGGAAGTTCGGCCTATAAACCCGGACTTGATAATACTATCCGATTAATGAAGGCTTTAGAACAGCCTCACACACACTATAGAACTATTCACGTAGCCGGAACAAATGGCAAAGGGTCCGTTTCGCATTTTCTATCTGCAATTCTGCAAGAAGCAGGTTATAAAGTTGGACTATATACTTCGCCACATTTAGTAGATTTTGGTGAGCGTATTCGGGTTGATGGAAAAATGATTGAACGGCAATATGTTATTGATTTTGTAAACCAAAATAAATCGTTGTTTTCGGAAATAGAGCCTTCATTTTTTGAAGCTACTATGGCAATGGCTTTTCAGTATTTTGCTGATAGCAAGGTAGATGTTGCAATTATTGAAGTTGGGTTGGGAGGTAGGCTTGATAGTACAAATATAATTCAGCCGGAATTATCAATAATAACAAATATCAGTTTTGATCATATCGGTTTTTTAGGCGATACACTTGAAAAAATTGCTTTTGAAAAAGCAGGTATCATAAAAAAAGGAATACCCGTTGTAATTGGAGAAACTCTTCCTGAAACTCTTCCTGTTTTTTTACAAAAAGCGAAAGAAATGAATTCTTCCATTTTCTTTGCTGAAAGAAATAAAATCATTGAATTACAGGGGTTTGAATCAGGACGAATGTTGGTTCAGGTAGATAATGAGAAAAATTATAAAATCGGTTTAACCGGACAGTATCAAATCAAGAATATAGCAACTGTTCTTACTGCTGTCGAACAATTAAATGATTTAGATTTTCAAATTAATGAAAATCAATTGAAATCAGGACTCGAAAATGTAGTGGAAATTACTGGTTTAAAAGGTCGTTGGCAGCTATTGCAGACTCACCCCACAATTATTGCAGATACGGGACATAATACGGCCGGAATCAGTTTTGTAGTGAATCAACTAAAAGAACAAACCTACAAAACGCTACGTATTGTTATTGGAATGGTAAACGATAAGGATATTAGCGCTGTTCTATTATTATTACCAAAGGACGCGGTTTACTATTTTACTCAAGCTCATATTGAACGTGCATTACCAGCAGTAGAACTTCAAAGTAGAGCTCAAAGTATAGGTTTAAAAGGGCGCTCGTATTCGTCAATAAAACAAGCAGTTGAATCGGCAAAAAATGATGCCGATTCGGATGATCTTATTTTTATTGGTGGAAGTAACTTTGTGGTTGGCGAAGCTTTAAGTTCGTAATTATGCAGTTTTCACTTTATAACTGCAACTTGTTTTTCCTTTAACAATGCTTGTCAGTTTAGATTTTAAAAGTTGACGGCGGATAGGGATAACTCTATCAGTAAATAGATGTCCTTCTAAATGATCATGTTCATGTTGCACAACCCGGGCTTTGTATCCGTAATATGTTTCAATATGTTCATTAAAATCAGTATCCTGATATTTGATTGTAATTTTTTCGGCACGCATTACCGTTTCGTGAATTCCCGGTATGCTTAAACAACCTTCTTCACCAGCAATTTCTTCTTCGCTTTTTTCGAGTAGGGTTGGATTTATCATTACTATTTTAAACGACCCCAATTCCGGATCATCCTCCTTGAATGGTTCTAAATCAATGATAAGTAAACGAATGGCTAAGCCAATTTGTGGAGCAGCCAGACCAACTCCATCGGCATAATACATTGTTTCAAACATATTGTTAATCAATGTATTAAGTTCGGGATAATCAGGAGTTATTGGTTCAGCTTGCTTGCGTAAAACTACATTTCCGTATGTAAAAATTGGTAAAATCATGAAAATTTGATAATTATTTTGATAAATTCTTTAAAATAAAAAAAACATTTTGCTTTTCTGCGTTTATAATTAAACGCAGAAAAGATTATTTTTATTGTTAATCTGTAACATTTTTATTCCGACATTGTTCAAAAAGAAGGAAGCTGACGATTAGATTCAAGATACGATTGTAAAATAATTGTTGCTGAAATTTTATCAACCAGTGCTTTATTTTGCCTGTCTTTCTTCTTTAAACCTCCTTCTAACATAGCCTTATGAGCCAAAACTGAGGTGAAGCGTTCGTCAACATATACAACTTCTATTTCAGGAAATTTTCGTTGCAAACCCACTACAAAAGGTCGGATATATTTCATTGAGTCTGAATCTTCTCCATTCATTTGTTTTGGCAACCCAATAACAAATTTTTCAACAGGTTCTTTTTCAATGTATTTAGCAAGAAAATTGAGAACTTCGTGGGAAAGAACTGTGTCCAACCCATTTGCTGAAATTTGCAAAATGTCAGTTACAGCTATTCCAACCCGCTTCTGACCGTAATCGATTGCAAGAATTCTTCCCATTTTTTAGTTGTTATTGGCTGCAAAGGTAGTAAAATCAGTTTGTTTTGAAAAATTATTTTTTCAACTGAGTGTTTGAACTCAATTTAAATGATGGCTTTACTGCATTCAAGTATTACTTTTTTATCGTTATAAATAGTACAAGCAAACAAATAAATGTCACCACCCGGTTTTATTTTCAGTTTTTTTCTTAGATTCTCAGCATTTAAAGGATAATTTCGGGTACTAATATTTGCTTTTTCAACTCTTTTTAGTTCATTCTTTGTGTTTTCCCATACTTTTATTAATTCAAAAATTCTACCTGGAAAATCTCTAATAAGAATGTTTGATGTATATAAATGTGTATGTCTGTGTAATTTTTTTAGCTTGTACTTTGTGCTAACCAGCTTAAATGCTCCGCTTTTCAGAATTGATGCATTTGGTTCATACAAGTAATTCTCAATTTTTGAACAGAATTCAGCGTCAGCATTTTTCTCTTCGTTGATTTCAAAATTGAAAGTTTGATATTTAACATCTTTAGTGATATTGATAGTTTTAACTGTTGGGTTTAAAGATTGATTTCGGCTCATAATAAATAGTACTTCTTTACATTCATTATCAACACTTATAACATGAACTTCTGAAGTCTTTGCTAGTTGAACCAAAGCCGCTGAAATATCGAGCATGGGCGAAAGTTTAATCATAACATTATTTGCCGTTCTCAATAGAATTTCAGAAAGTTGGCTAACATCCGGCTCACAGTCAGATAGTAATACTACTTTATTCCCCGTTTTGTTTCTGCGGGCAGGATCAATAAATATCCAGTCAGCTTCTTCAAGAGAAGAAATGATTTTTTCAGTGTCCGAATGTCTTATTTCAATATTATGTTTATTTAAAACCTGAAAATTGTGACGGGTTATTTCGCATAATTCCTGTTGCTTTTCAATGTAAATAGCCTTTTTGAAATTTACCGACATAAAACAACAATCAATTCCAAATCCGCCAGTTAAGTCTATTAATGTTTCACCTTTACACAAGGTAGATTTGTATCTGGCAGTTGATTCGGAAGATGATTGCTCTATTGATAATTGAACGGGATATAAAATAGCATCATTTTCGTAAAACCTCGGGATTTTATTCTTAATCTTTTGTCTTCCGGCAATCTGCCGTATCGCCAAATCGATATCAATAAGCTTGTTACGATTTGTTTTTAATGACAGTTGATGGACATCTTCCTTCAAATGATCCGCTATAAATTGTTTTGTATCTTCATTCATAAGTCAGCAATTATTATCCAAAAATACATCTTTTTTATTGAAACAGTGAACGATTCTGGTTTATAAGTCATTACATTTTGAAAATCAGGTTCTTAAAAAATAGGTGAAAAGCAAATAATCATTTGTTGAAAAATAATTTAAATTTCTATTGTGAATTATTAGAAATAAACATTACTTTTGTACCTGAATTTGGTTTCGGAACAATATTCTTTGTTTCGAAAAAAGGGAATCCGGTCAAATTCCGGAACAGTACCCGCTGCTGTAAGCTCAACCTCATTAAGAGGAAAACGTTTTGAACAACACTTTTGCCACTGGTATTTTTAGTGAACAGTGAACAGTGAACAGTGAACAGTCCTCAAAAAACTGATAACTGATAACTGATAACTGATAACTGAATCTGGGAAGGCGTTCAAAAACGGGAGTAAGTCAGAAGACCTGCCATTTTAATGATTTGTTTTTGCTTTCGGGAGTTAATAGCAAAAAGAATTTGAACACATCCGTGCGTACATATTCTTTCTTTTTTATTGTTGATTCACATATAACCCAGGCATAACACATCATCAATATTTGTGTAATTATTTTGCTTATCTATATAATAATCAATTAAATAAAAAAATGAAAAAAAACAGTTTATTTTTAGTAGTAGTTGCATTTGCACTTTTAGTTGTTTCCTGTAAAAATGAATCGGAAGTAACCACCAAAATCATCGGTTTCGAGGATGTGACTTTAAATTCTGACAGTATTTGGGATGGTTCCGATAAGTCCGGTACAGCAGTATCCGAATCTGCTTTTGATTCTCAGATTACAAATTATTATGGATCTTTTGTTTCGGACAGTATCGAATTTAAAAATGTTTATACCGCAGAGTGGTTTTCGTGGAGTGGATTTGCTTGTTCTGCTAAAATTGATACGGTAACTTACGGACAAACAAATCAATATAGTTCAATAACAGGATCGGGTGCAATGAATTCAACCAAGTATGCAGTTGCTTATGATTCAGCTTCTGTAATTTGTCCAACAAATGCAATGAAAACTTTCAAAATTAAGAACATGATGCTTACAAATTCTACCTGGGGTTATATAGCAATGTTAAATGGTAGTGGTTTCGGTCATAAGTTTTCTCAATTGAGTGATGAAGGAAATGGCGATTGGTTCAAAGTTATCATAAAAGGATATTTGTCTTCAGTAGTTACAGGGAGTGTAGATTATTATCTGGCTGATTTTAGAGACGGAAAATCATTTATATCCAACGAATGGATAAAAGTAGATGTAAGTTCGCTCGGTGAGGTGGATCGTGTAAGTTTTACTTTTGATTCCAGCGATAAAGCCTTTGGATTCATTAATAATCCGACTTATGTTTGTGTCGATAATATCGAATTTGAACAAACAGTGGAGGACGTTAAATAATTAAAGATAAATGTATGAATAATTGCTTTTATCTGCCATAATACTTGCAATTCATACTTAAATCCGGATCTTTTTGATCCGGATTTTTTAATATTTAAAATTATTTTTCGTAATAGATTTCTGAAAATGAATGAAGTAGAATTTTTGTTAGAGAAATGTTTGTTCAATCCCTTGCAGATTACCAAAAAAGCAGTACTTTTGTGCCCGGGTAAGTCCTACACGACCAGCTCCCTTTGAACTCCCCCAGAGCCTGACCGCAGCAAGGGTAAAAGGTCGTAGCGGTGCGATGTAGGGGGCTTACCCACTTGCCTCTTTAGCTCAGTTGGCCAGAGCACGTGATTTGTAATCTCGGGGTCGTTGGTTCGAATCCGACAAGAGGCTCAAAAAAAAGGTCTCAGAATGTAAATTCTGAGACCTTTTTTTTAATGAGATTCTTAATGATTAAGCAGGAACAATCATTTTGTATCCTTTACCATGAATGTTAATGATAACAACACCTTCATCATCTTTGAGCAACTTGCGTAATTTGCAAATATACACGTCCATACTTCTTGAGTTGTAATAATTATCATCCTTCCAGATCGTTTTTAGGGCATACTTACGGTCTACAAAGTCATTTGCATTCGCTGCGAACAGAATAAGCAAAAGAAATTCTTTGTTTGTAAGTTTTTTTGATTCTCCATTGATGCTTAACATTTTTTTTGCAACATCTACTGAATAAGCTCCAACTTTGTAAGATGAAACTTTAAGTAATTTGCTCAAGTTTTCTTCATCTTCGCTTAGCATTACTTTTTCGTTTTCGTTTTTCATTTTCGTAATTTTTATTGAGTTAGTATAGTAATAGTGAATTTTATTTTTTTAAATTCCTTTATTCCTATTGTTAATTCAATAGGAAAACAAATGAAAAGGATAAATTGTTTAGTTATAAATTAAACATTTAAAATTAAGAAATAGTTTATTAATTTTTAATATATTGATAAATAATCAATAATAGTGATATTTATCTACATCGTTTTTGATGTTTTTCAAAGTAATTATTTACTTAAATTGAATAATATGACAAAGATATTAATTATTTCTTTTTAAACAAAATTTTCAATGAAAATGTTAAGCCCCTAATGAGTTGTACAATCTATTTAATTGAAAATAAGATATATAAAATATTTTCTTAAATGTTAATATTCTAAATTTATGTATTTTTAACTGTTTAGTTTTGAAAATATAATAAATCCTACTTTTTTAGCCGTATTGCAATTGAAAGTGTTCTTTTGATTAATTTTTAACAAAATTAATAGAGTTGATGAGAATTAAAATAATATTGTAAATTCGGTTGAAAGGTTCAAATTTAATTAGATTTTATAATCACTTAAACTTGCTTGGAAATTTCATGTTTTACAAAATGAATCTCCTTCATTCGTGACAACTTTTATTATTCCGTCATTCTTTCAGCAAAATTCTCCAATAGTATTCATAAAATAGTTTTTATTTCTCTTTCTTAGTTTTGAGCAACAAAATATATCTAAAAAAAATGTATCTTTGTTTTGAACAACAACAAAAGTTTGATAACCTCTAAAACACATAAAGATTATGGCTGCTGCAAAGTACATAAATAACACGAATTCTACGAAGACTATTTTTGTTTCGGAAATGTATCAATGTATGCTTTTATTGGAGAGATTGGAGAATGTACATGTTAATGCTGTGGTAGCACTAACGGATAGCGAATTCACCCATGCTATCAACCTAAAATGCACCAAAGAGAAAGCGAATGCTATAATAAATTTTATAAACTCGAATAGTAATTAAAATAAATCCACTAGTATTTTTCTTGCGTTTAAATAGTGTCACAACATAATTGTCATTTGCTCATACTATAGGTAGATTCAAAAAATTGTATCTTTGGCTTTATGAACAACTATTTCATTAATTTGTAGTTTACTATTGTAGTTGTTATTTGCTTTCAAAATTACAATACATATTTTTAAAGATAACAAAGGAAAACAAAACTAATAATAATCTATATGTTGGATAATTAGAAATTTACTGCTTTTAAATATCCTCTTCTTTTTTGCTCATATTTGTTCTTTTTTTGCATAAAACCGTTTCTCATACCGTTTCTTTTTTGTCTCTTTGTTTCAAAGAAACGGATATGAAAACTACAGTCAAACTACGAATTAAGAAACTCGCCGACGGGAACGGCAGCTATTATCTTGATTGGTTTCAGAATGGGAAACGCCATTATGAATATCTGAAACTCTATACTGTATTGTCAGACCGTCCGATCAAGGATGAACGGGAAGCCAACAAAGAATCCCTTAAACTCGCCCAGCAAATACGCAACCAGCGGGAAAATCAACTTATCGTCAGTCCCAACGGAATCACCCCGGCACATAAACGCAAACAGTCGGTTCTTACCTATTGTGAGGCACAATCTACCACTAAAGGGGGCTTGCAGGTTGTCGAACACCTCAAAGAATATATGCCCGACAAATCGCTCCAAATGCAAGAGGTACGAAAAGAATTTGTGCAAGGTTTTTCCGACTATCTCACAAAGAATCTGCATGGAAATACGGCTAACGCCTATTTCTCTAAATTCCGTTCATTTATTAAAAGAGCCATATGAAAAAGCATCTAATTGTTTATGTTTATCTGACTTTTTAAACATTTTAAGTGTTTTTTTTTTACAGCTCTAAAGTAATGAATAATAATGATATACGCAATATTTCAAAGAACTTTTTTAGGTTAATACAACCTATTATATGATTTTTTTCTAAACATATTATTAATCAATTAAACTGTCTACTCAGACTTTTCGGAGTGGACTCAATGTTGTATTTTGAATCTTCCTGTTGCAGACGGTGCTAAATCCGCTAAGAAACAAAGACCCTAAGTTTATATTTTATGATTATCCGCAAGTAGACTTAATTTAAATTTGAGACAAGGATTAATATTGGTTTTTGATTCAAAAAAAATAATTGCTATAAATAAAAAAAAATAACCACGAATTACACGAATTGACACAAATTAAAAATATGCTTTATTCGTGAAAATTCGTGTAATTCGTGGTTGAAAATGAATTCTATATTTTATTCTACAAATATCTCAAGTCAATAGTCCTTATTGAATTGACGATATTTTTTGAAAAACTGAAATATTCCTCTACATGAATTGCAGATAATCATTTTTTTTTAATAAAATTATTCTACTTTTGCTATGATTTTTAAATCAATATTCTAAATCAATGTTTCAGACAAAAGTAAAAATACCCGATTCTCCTTTAAAAATCAGCCATCAAGATAGCATTTTATCGTTGGGTTCCTGTTTTGCCGAAAATATCGGAAAAAGATTGACCGGAACCTATTTTGATGTGGATATAAACCCTTTTGGAGTACTATATAATCCACTTTCGATAAAAAACAGCTTAAATTCATTAATGGATAAACAAAAGTTTACAAAAGATGATCTTTTTGAAAACCGTGGGTTGTGGCAAAGTTTTTCGCATAGCAGCTTATTTTCAGATATTTCTGAAGAGCTTTGTTTGAATAAGATAAACGAGCGTTTTTTGAAAGCAAAAGAACAATTAAAAACATCACGGCAACTAATTATCACTTTCGGAACTGCATGGGTATATGATGAACTAAAGAGTGGGAGAGTGGTTTCAAATTGTCATAAACTTCCTTCTAATGTATTTAATCGTCGTAGATTATCAGTAGAAGAAATAGTAGACAACTATACTGAACTTTTCGAAAAATTGTTTTCATATAACCCTGATTTGGAGCTTATTTTTAGTGTAAGCCCCATTAGACACTGGAAAGATGGCGCACATGAAAATAATATCAGTAAGAGTACTTTGTTGTTGTCTATAAATAGTTTACAGGAAAATTTTTCTACTGTTCATTATTTTCCCGCCTACGAAATTCAGTTGGATGAATTAAGAGATTACCGGTTTTATGGGGCTGATATGCAACATCCATCCGATGTAGCCGTAAATTATATCTGGGAGCGTTTTAAAATGACCTATTTTTCAACAAGTACAATTGCTTTGATTGAAAAGCTAGAACAATTAAATGATGATTTAAATCATCGGCCACTTTTTCCGCAATCGGATGAATATAAGCTATTTGTAAAGAGTATTGAAACCCGAAAATTAAGGTTAGTAAAAGAATATCCTTTTCTGGAAGGACATTTCTGATATTTTATTTAAATGATTCTCCGCAAGTAGACCTAATTTAAATTTGAGACAAGGATTAATATTAGTATTTACTATTTTATAATTTACTATTTTAATAAAATGAAGATATACAGTCAATTACTTGAATATTGATACAATATTATATTGTTCTCTTAACCACGAATTACACGAATTGACACAAATTAAAAATATGCTTTATTCGTGAAAATTCGTGTAATTCGTGGTTGAAAATGAATTTTATATTTTATTCTACAAATATCTCAAGTTTATAGCCCTTATTGAATTGACGATATTTTTTGAAGGCTGAAATATTCCTCTACATGAATTGCGGAGAATCATTTAAAAAGATATAACCACGAATTACACGAATTGACACAAATTAAAAATATGCTTTATTCGTGAAGATTCGTGTAATTCGTGGTTGAAAATGAATTTTATATTTTATTCTACAAATATCTCAAGTCAATAGCCCTTATTGAATTGACGATGTTTTTTGAAAAACTGAAATATTCCTCTACATGAATTGCAGATAATCATTTAAAAAGATATAACCACGAATTACACGAATTGACACAAATTAAAAATATGCTTTATTCGTGAAAATTCGTGTAATTCGTGGTTGAAAATGAATTCTATATTTTATTCTATAAAATAATTGTGTTTAATATTTATAGGAGCTTTTGCAGTTAATCATTTTTATTTTTAAATAAATAACTCTTCTACCGTATTTCCCTTTAGCTTGATATTTTCGTGTGTTGCCCAAATAACAATCGGCTTGGTTGCTGAAAGCCATTCAGCTAGAAAATTGACAATTTTTGTTTTCAACGCTTCGTCCAATCCTGAAAGTGGCTCGTCGAGTAACAAAATATCCGGTTCGGCAGCTAAAGCACGTGCCAAGGATACCCGTTGTTGCTGACCTCCACTTAATTCGGAGGGGTAATTGTTGGCTTCATTCAGCAATTCCATTTTCTGCAATAAATAACAGATTAAATGTTGAGATTTTGCCGATGAATGATTTTTTTTATCAATAGAATACCGAATGTTTTCAGAAACGGTTAACCAGGGCAAAAGTCTGAAATCCTGAAAAGCATATCCTATTTTAAAATCAGCTTGCAACAATATTTTACCTGAATAATCGCTGTCCAGTCCCGATAAAATTCGGAGTAAAGTGGTTTTGCCTTTTCCCGAAGGAGACTTGAGACAGCTTATAAACTCCGAATTAAATTCATGATTAAAAGAATTAAGAAGTATTTTTTCATTAAATCTTTTATTTATATTTATTGCCTTAATTTCTTTTTTATAAGCATTTTGAGTACTAATAGTATACTCACTAATATCCTGATTGTGTAAGCTCTTCTTAAAATTAATTTTCCTCACAAACTTTAAAATCAGATCAAAAACATAACTGAGTAAAATAGCTATAATTGTCCATGCAATTAATTCTGAAACATTAATAAATGCTTGTGCATCTTTCATTGCTGTTCCTATTCCATGAATGGGTTGAGCCAACACTTCTCCAATAATAACAGCTCTCCAACCAAAACCTAAAG
>JAQUWU010000017.1 GCA_028692715.1 Paludibacter sp.
ATATATGATCTGTTGGCATGTCCGCCTACATACGATTGCCAAGAATAAAAAAAATTAAAGATAGGTAGTGACATATTATCAAGTTGTTTATTTGGGGATTTTCAATTTTTATAAAAACCACAAATTAGATTTGTGGAATTGTGGAAGTTCAGCATCTGAGCAATGGGGGGGAGTTTTCGAAAACCATTATTATTCAGTACAATTCTTAATTTTACAGAATTTATCTATTCCCCCAACACCGCCTTTTGCAATAACATTTGACTATTTCCGTAAAATGGAACATCGGTTTTGCCGAGAATGCTTGTTGGGATTGTTGATAGTTCGGTAAGGTTGTCCATTGGTACGAGGATAGTTTTTGCTCCGTTTTCGGATAAGAGTGATACTTTGTCGGCAAAGTTTAACGCTCTTTCTATTGCTCCTCCGATTGAGATATTGCCTAAAACAGCTAAACCACCTTTGAGATTCTTTTTGTAAATGGCTGAAATTATGGCTACATAAACTGCACTACCAATGCCACCACTAATGACTGCTCCCATTATGTTGCTGATTTGAATGTTTAAGTCGTAACCAGACAATGAATGTTGTTCGTTGAGTATGCTCTTTTCGTTTGCTCTCAGGTAGTTGTATGTGTTTTTGATATTTTCTTTGACTTCCTGTGAGTTGGTGCCGGTAACGTTTATTTTTCCGTTTCCTTTTAATGCTACTACTTCAATTTTTATCAATGAGTTGCTTGAACCATCGCTTGTGGCTGTATAACATACACCCGGTGAAAGTGGATTGGCTTCAATCAATGACGAACCTTTTTCTTCGGGCAAACCAACAAAGATTTCTTCTTGGGTTTCCTTATCAATGTATGAGAAGTTAGTGTCCCAAAATTCCATGCCACCAATACGTTTAAGCTGCTCTTTTACACGCCTGCGCATTTCCATAGCAATTACCAAATACTCCTGAATATCGGCTTTTGTGTAATTGCCATCGGGGTGCATCAGTTTTATAAAACCTGAAACAATTCGTCTGACTGATTTTGAATCACGTTGTTTGATATGGGAACCAAAGCTAAAATATTTATCTATAACTTCGTAGTATGTTGTTTTGCGTTGGGACTTCAGTATCTCTGAAAAGAAATCGGTACTAAAACCAAAATGGTTTGTAAAGTTTTGAGGACTGAATTTGGTTATTTCCCAACCGGGAAGAAATAAATTAATACGGTCTAAAAAGGCTGTATCGCTATTTACTTCGTCGGAAAGTGGGCTGAATAAATGGGAAGTTTGCAATACTGTTTCAACAGGTTGATTGATATTCCCATTTAGAATGATAGAAGCTGAACCTGTGATTTCGCCTCCTTTAGCCCTTGAAAAAGAACCTGATTCCATGTAATCTTTCATTAATGGAATTGCATCACGATCTTTGAAGAGTTTGTCGGTACTTTCGTCAAAGCAGATAGTATCCCATAAACCAACAGCACCCACACGACCAGTAGTGTTGTTTACAAATAGCTGAGCTACAGAACCCTGACCACCTGAAACAAGAATGGCGTAAGGAGTAATTTCTTTGTAGATATATGATTTTCCAGAAGAACGTGGTCCTAATTCAACCATATTGAAATTGGCTTCGACCAAAGGAATTAATCGGCACAATAAGAGGTTTAGTTTACGACTGTCGAAACCCTCGCTGTTTGGTTCGTAACCTGCACTTCGAAGTAATAAAGTTTTCCATTCTTCTTTTGTAAATTCAGCTCTTTTTTCTGAAATTTTAGAATTGTCGAAACTTGAAAGCTGAATGGGTTTTATATCGCGTACTACAAAAGGAAAAACAGTAGAACCAATTGTAATCATTGGATCATATTCCATGTCGATAATTGCCCAAATACCGCCCAGCAAAAGTTTTTCATGGGCTTTTACAAGGTCATCGCTGATATTGGCTTTTTTGATATTGCTATTGCTTATATTCGCCCAATACCTGTCCTTTTGAGCATCTAACTCTACCGATATTTTATCAATGATTTTATAGCGTCCTTTCTCACGGAGTTTGGACTGTATCAGTGAGCTTTCCTCGGGGTTGACATAGTGGTTGCGAAGTATGGTTTTTACATTTTCCATACCTTCCATCATTTTTTCCTCATCCTCAGTACTACAGGTATTGGCTAATAAGTATTCCAACACAAAAGCAGGAACATTTGCACCGCCTTTAATGATACCCACAAGGTCTTTTTTTACAACAAAACCTCTGAAATGGTCTAATGCTTTTTTATCTAAATCGTCTAAAATCATAACATTTACTATTTAAACTGCCCCTAACCCCGTTCGGCTGAGCTCACGTCGAAGCCTAAAGGGGAATTGAGTTAGTATTGTTTTGTTTGTTTTCTCCTATTAAAAATTTGGCTAAAGCCAAGAAAAATATTCATCTTATCCCTCCAGCTAAAGCTGGAGGCTATTGATATTAAAAGAGGCCTCCGAAGTCGCGGGCATTGGATTTGTTTATTTTTACGCTGTCTAATTGCTCTAGTGTTTCTACGTCAATTAACGAAGCTAAAACAGTATCGTTGCCATTGAAATCAAATTCTACAATTGTTGTGCTGCCAGCTTGCATATTGCTTATGTTGCTTTTGCTGTATTGTTTCCCATTAGCAAACAAAAGAATCTGCACTTTTCGAGTTGACGAGAATAAGTCGTTTTTGGCCTTAACAGCATACAATTTAATGGCAAATATATTACCGATTACTTCTGCAAGATTTTTTTTGTCCTCTATCCTTACTTCCAAACCTTTGGCTGCCTCTTTCACTTTGGAGAATACAAATTTTGGAATAATTATTTCCTGCGGTGTGAAACCACCGTGTGAAAAACCATAAACGCCTTTTGATTTGAATGGGCGGTGGTTTTTGGCAACTACCACATAGTTGAACTCTTCGTATTTTTTATCAAAGCAAATCCAATCGGGATTCGTTTGTTTGTCAACAGTACGGATATAGCGTTCGCTTACTTTGTTTTTGCCCGAAACGCTAGGCGAAATTTTATCTGCTTCGTCTAATAAACCTGTGAGTACAAAGCCATGATCGGTGACTAAATGTACTTCACGATATCCCATTTTTAAAAGTAGTGTAATACTATCAGCAATTGTTTTTTCAAACTCACTGAATAGTTTAATAGCACCGTGTTGTAATTTTTCGCCCGTGCTATCAATATCTTTGTAGGTAAGCACTAAAAAATCAGCTTTAAAGCCATAATGCAGCGCTTCGAGATTCATGTATGTTATTTCCTTACCTGACAATTCGGAGAGTTTCTTTTCGCGGTCTTTATGAATGGCCAATACTTCGTTGTTTCCTACATATAATGCTGACATATTGTGTTCAGTTTCCGAAGGAATATCAGCTAACATGGTGTTTCTCTCTACCTTGAATTGTTTTTCCAAGGTGCTTGCCACAAAGTCAGCTATCTCGTAACGTACTCCATCGCCAACAATTACAGCAATGCCTGGTTTTGCTGTTTTGAATAAATCGACTAAATACCCCTGTTGATCTGATTTGTAAGCTGAAGCATATTCAAACCATTGTTGTAATAATTCACGATTTAAGTTTTCGTAGTATTCTTGAAGTGGGCGAATAATAGTTTCGTCCTGTAAGAAATTGGCATATAAGTTACGAATGGCTCTGTCCACTTTTGAAAAACTATTTACATAAAAGTTCGCCACTTTGGAGAAACTGTTACATGCTGTAAGCGGTTTGCTATCGAATTCCAACAAGGTAATAATATCCTGCCACCAAGCCGGAATCAGTTTTTTTACTTTCTGGGCTTTTGCACGTTCTTTTATTTTGACCAATTTTTCGCTGACATAGGATTTATCACGCAAATTAGCAGTAATTTCCTGCAATGCTTTCCGATCAATTTGAGGGAAACAATGATTTGGATTTACTCCCCAAACATTGGTTGAACTATTTATTTTGTATTGAGAAATATAATCCTGTAATGAATTGCTGTAGGTGTCGCTGTCCACCCATTTGAAATAAAGTTTAATCAATTGCTCTGATACTGAATTAGCCAATAAACTATCAAATAAAAGTTTCACTACTTCAGTTGCCAATGTTTTGGGTGGTTTGGCCGTATAGGGTTGACCAATGAGTTCAAATAGCTTTTCTTCAAATAATCTGCTGACTTCTTTGTCTTTATTTTTAAAGTAATTATCCGGTTCGTGTAAAAATGGTAATAATTCATCATCCACCGAAATAAGTTCTTCGAGGTTTTGCAATATTTTTTTCCACCAAGCCAAGTCTTTTCCCACTCCCAATTTTGCAGCTGTAAGTAACATGGGACTGTCCATATTAACCTGCAAACCTGTATTAGTAAATAGTTTATTTTTGAGCCATTCGGTTGGATTGCTGAGATTTAGGCAGCCATGTGTAAAGCAGTAGTCGAATAAAAAGCTTAGTTTTTCTTGTTCGCGTGTTACATAAAAAATTACGGGTTTGTCTTTGTATTGTGTTTCGGCTTCGTGCCGTAAGAGTAATTCTTCCTGCACGGTTTGCCAATGATCTGTGAGGTTACTGTCCGTTTTTATTAGTTGGTAACCTGCACCATCAAGCAATGGCAAAAGAAATTCACATTGCCCTTTTGGGTCAATGACAACTACTCTATTACGAAGCTGTAATTGGTGTTCAATGTCTTGGAGAAACCATTTGTCTGTCATATTTATTCAATTACGAATTAGGAATGTTCAATTACGAATTATGAATTACGAATTAGGTATAGGAAAGGTTAATTCAAATTGCCAGTCTAAGGACTGAAGTTGAATTCTCAATGTATTCAAATTTTCTATTAAGTCTGCAAAAGTTGGTTTCTGGTCTTCGTAGATCATATCTTCCAACATTTTTGCATAATCGTCTTTCCATGCATCCATTATTTCGGGCGGTGGAATGGGATTAAGTGTTTTCGGATTGTGATTGTTGTAGTTCATACTACCCCAATGTGAGAACTTATACCTGTGGGATACAATTGTTTCGTATAACATCTTGTCATTGATAGCTATATCAGCAACACCAGCATTGGTTAGTTGATACACATCGTACAAATGACGACTTAACCTATCCACTCTCCTTTTACCAGCAGCGCGTTGAAACTCTTCGTGTAGGAGAAATAGTTTTTCTAAAAAGGTACGTTCTGGATTAACTGTTGAAACTTCAAATAGCGGTTCCACAAAATCCCTACCAGCATACACTTCATCCACCAAAGCCCCAAAAGTTTGAATGGAGAATGGTTCACGCAATG
Source organism: Paludibacter sp. (assembly GCA_028692715.1). Classification (GTDB taxonomy): domain Bacteria; phylum Bacteroidota; class Bacteroidia; order Bacteroidales; family Paludibacteraceae; genus Paludibacter. The sequence goes on from JAQUWU010000017.1 coordinate 5,259, forward strand.
ATCGGCAACCAATTTCGACTTGTACGCGTGGCAATATATATACCGAAGGTTGAGCTATGATATTGGGATAGTAGATTTCAATAATGCGTGGGTCTTGGTCACTGTCTTTTGCTTCTATTACTTTAAATTCAAGTCCTTTATATCCTTTTTTCAGAAACTCCTCTTTCAACTCATCAAAGAATTCACCTGTAGAAAAAACACCAGCCTGTTTCCGCACTTTGGTTATTTCTTTTTTTTCCCAATTTTTTTTTGGTTCAAAAAAGAACTCCCTATCGATAGCCAAATCAATATCTTCCGAAAATCGGTTTATGAGTTTCCATGCTTTGCTCAGTGAAGTACCCCCTTTGAATACCAAATGTTTGGCAATATCCATTTGGAAAATGATTTCGAGTGTGCGACTTACCCACCAGTCCTTTTCCACGGCAAAGGGCTTCATGCCTTTTTCGGTAGCTATTGCATTGAAAATGGCAATTTTCTCCTCGTTCTCTATGTTGTAAAAATCAATTTTCGCCATCTGTCAATGCTTTTTTCATTATTTTTTGTATCCATACAGGTGCAAGTGCTATGTCATATTTTAAATCCTTTATATCTTCTCGTTTCAGCAAGTCGATAATCTTTAGCTTTTCCTGCTCGCTCACTTTTCCATTACCAATTTCTTTCAAGGCCTGAATAGCCAAACGACTAATTTTACCTTTTGCCATCAGGTTTTTCGGAGTTGTTTTTTTAAATTTAATTTTCCGTTTCCCTACTTTAATTTCGCGGGGCGAACCATCGGTGAGTAACACAATATTCATGGGTACTTGCGTACTCAACCCCAAAGCGTTTAATGCATAGCTTCCGGTTGGGAGCGTGCGTATGTGGTCGCGCTTTGCAATCGCTTCAGCCACTTCTTCTGCAGTAGGCAGAAGCTTACCTATTAATGTACTTTCTTTCGGTCGAACGTATATGCCTTGTGCCACTCGTGCAATGAATTGTTTTTTTTCTAAGCGATCCAATGCTTTCCGTATAGCTTCCGAAGAGCCATAGCTCAAATAATCGTCTGGCAAAACCAATAAACCTTTTGGTTTGCTTTTTATCGACCTTTCTATTTGTTTTTCAATGCTTTGCATTTTAATTTTTATTTTATTTTGTCACAAATGTAGTAAAAATTTGTGACAAAACAATAGCTTTGTTTTTGTAACAAAAATAGAATAGATTAGTTACAAGTAATTTCTATTCTGTCACAAATATTGTCGAAATTTGTAACAGAATACGAATTCATATTGGTGGCTTTGTATAAAATTTGGTCGTCTTATTAATGATACGACCAAATTGTAATCTACATTATTTCAGGCAATTATATGTACTTAAAATTTTATTTTCTCTGTGGTTCTCTGTGTGATTTTTTTTTGTTACACAGAGTTACACGGAGGAGGCACAGAGTTACACAGAGGTTTACCAATCCGCATTCAGGTATTTTACCAACTGATTTGCTTTGAGGACTTCGGCTTTGAGCATTCCTTTTTTCTGAAGGGGTGCTATGTTTTTACCTACGCCATCATCGAGTATGGGGTTATAGCCTTCGGCAATGAGTTCGTCAATTTTTTTTGTGAAATGTTCAATTTCGCGCAATTGCAGGCGAATGGTTTCTTTCTCGTTTTGTGCCGCAGCGGTTTCTAGGCCTTGTAAATTTATAAGGCGATAATCTAAGCTTTCTACTCTATCACGTAGGTATTGGGATTTAATCTTGAACAGGCTGTCTCTGTTCCATTTATAAATAATGATATATGCTTCGAAGCCCTGATTAGCACCGCTGCTTAAATGCCATATAAAAGGTGTTTTGGGTACATTCGGGAAAATATTGAGCAAATCACCAAGCTGTTTAAAGAAAAACTGTTCAATAAATTCATTTATAGAGCGACCTACCAAATTATCTAACTGCATAAACTGTGCTGAGGTTAAACCAATATCCAAACAATATTTTTCTAACCGGTCTAATAAGCGAGGCTCACCAGGAAGACCGACTAAAGGAATTATTCCGTCTTCATCTTTAATTAACAAAGTGCGAATAGAGTCAGTTAAAAATTCAAGTGTAATTTCCTGTGTCCTACCCTGTGGAAAAACTGTTGATTCTTTGAACCAACACCAAACATTTATAGGATTAACTTGGCGCCCAATGCAAAAATCCTCTAAGTCATTATTAGATTGATACAAATTGACAAATTCATCAATAATAGTTTTCTTTAATTGAGGATCGATTTCATCAACAACTCTCAATGAGTCAAAATAATCAAACAAAATATCTCTGTATTCAACGGAAATATTTATATCGGATTCGATCATTAGTTTAAATTCAGATAGTTCATTTTGACCAACTGTAAATTCCCCAAGTGATTTGCCTTGTTTTATTTCAACTTGTATTTTATCGTCTTTACTAAGATCATATATATTATAAATCAGCAAATTGAGTATTGCATCATTTATCAGCACTAAACTAATCTTAGCATTGTAATGATTAAAGTAAGATTTTATTCTTTCTTGTAATGAGGCTTCTTTGAATGATATTAATGGATTTGCAACAAAATTCATTTCAGTTATGCGAAAAGAACACAGCTGCTTTATAATACTTGTGTTTTGAATTGAAAGAAATGTAACTCGATCTTCAATAGCTTTATTTGGTATAATATATGGAATTTTTTCTAAATCACCTGTCTGGAAGTTAACCGTTGGATTTATACAATAAAGAAAATAAGATACCAATTTTGAGTTAAGGAATCCTAAGCAGTATTGTAGATTCGATTCGGTTTTTTTTGGAAAAATTGATTTACCAGCAATTTCAAAAATACAATTTTCAGGTTGATATCTTACAGAAAGTCCTTTTGAAGTTGCTCCAGTAAATGATAAGCCTTCATTAAAATAATACTCTTCTGAAGTAACTCGAATTTTCTTATTTGTTTTACGTAAAATCTTCAGGTTTTTACCATAATCACTCCACTCACAAACTAACCATAAGTTACCATACCATTTTTGATATTTACCTCCTTTGTTCAGTAAAACCCATTTTGATTTATCAATATCATAGTTTAATGAAATATCACTTTTATTTATTTCCCAAAATGTTCTAAAAAAACGTTCGTTATTACCTCCAGTTTGTATACCATTACAAAAATTAAAGTAATCTGAAATAGTACTATTAACTTGAAAAATTTCTATTATTTTGGGCGATTTTATCCAGTATGTAAAAGGTGAATTTTCTATATTTTTAAAAATATTCTGATTAATATAAAAAATTTGATCTGAATCAATGTTATTAATTGCACCGTTAACTATATTGTCAATGCCAGTAGTTTCAAATGTATTTTTGTCAAGACTTATAAATATTGAATTTTCTTCTCTTTTTTGTTTATTATAAATATTCAATGCTACATTTACTAAAACAGACTGAAAAAGAGAAAATTCACAATTTATAAAAATTTCAATTTTTGAATTGGATAAAATAAATTTTCGAAGGTCTTTAAATGATACAAGGTGCATAAACGTATTTGGCTGAACCATTGAAATATATCCGTTCTCATTTGCCAATTCAAAATTTCGTTTAATAAATACTGAATATAAATCTGCTCCAAATTTATCATTAATTTCAAAGTTGTTTTTAATGAAGAATCTTAAGTCTGTACCAAATTGATCACTTTCTAAATATGGTGGATTTGCAAGAACAATATCATACTTTTGAGACAATAACTGCAAAAAAGTTATTGCATCCTGGGTTTTTGTATTTAAAAATTTTTGATTTTGCTCGAAAGTATTTTGTACAACAGCACTTTGTAAATTTATGAAAAAACTTTTACGGAATTGTTCGTAATTATCTACTTCTTGCGTTGAAAAAAGAGTAACGTTATTACTCGAAAATCCGTGCAGTTGTATGCTTAGTTTTTCTTCGAGGCGTATGAGTGAGCCAAACTTGTAGGCTTGTTGTAGGTCAGTCCAAATATCACGGATAATGGTTTTTTGTTTTTCGTCCATTCCTGTATTGGATTCAAAAATATTCTGTACTTGTTCGTAAGGTGGCAAATAGAAGTCGGAACTAACCACATTGAAATGGTCGATACGAATGGAGCGTTTACGGCGTTTGGCTTTAATGTACAAGCCAAGCTGTGCTAACTGAATGGCACGGTCGTCCAAATCTACTCCATGCAGGTTATTTTCAATAATGAGTTTGGCAATCTGGTTTTCGTCGTAGTCGGCACCGTAGTTTTCTATCTGATCGAGGTAGAGGTCGTAAAACAAGTCGAACGCATAGAGTAGGAAGTTTCCTGAGCCGGTGGCGGGATCAATGAGTTTTATTTGGTGCAACTTTTTATTAATTGACAATGAGGAATTAGGAATTAGGGGTTTGTCCGTAATTCCTAATTCGTAATTCCTAATTGAATCAGCATTGGCAATTTTGTATTTGTTTTTTATGTCACTTTCGGGGAACATTTCCAGATAGAGTTTCCCTAAACTGTTGTCCACCAAAAACTTCACTACCCAACGAGGGGTATATACCTGACTTTGAATGCTAACTTTGTTGTATTCGGTTTTATCTTTGCTTGCTTTGTGGTCGGCTTTTTTCTGGTTGTTGTAGCTTTCGTAGAGCCAACCTAATACATCGTCGCTTTTCCAAATATTTTTTGAATTAGGAATTAGGAATTCAGAATTAGGTGTAATTCCTAATTGCTCATTCGTAATTGAATTAATTACTTGTGCATCGGTTTCTACTTGATTGAAAGCGGTAATAATACCGCTGAGCTCAATGGCTGTAGGCAATAAATGGTATGGGTGCGTGGTGCTGAATAAGGGAATTTCGGTAGCAAGAGTGCTGAATTGACTTTCCATAAATGCCACCAATCCTTCGGCTTCTTCTACTCGTTGGTCGGGGTTTTGTTCTAACCAAGCCAAGTGAGCAAAAGATCGTCCACCGAGTGTTTCGCGCTGTGTAATGATTTCGGGAAACAAGGTATGAGCTTCCATTACCTTGAGCGCAGCCAATCGATTAAAGAGTGTGAAAGTAAGTTCTTCTACCAACTTTTCGTATGCTTTTTCTACGGTTCCTGTTTCGGAAATAAATACTTCGCGCACGGTTTCTATGCGTTGACGGTCATCTACATATTCGGAAGGGATATTATCAATTGGCGTTAATTGAGCTGTGGTGATTCCCATACGACCAAGGCGGTTGCGGAAAGCTTTGTCAATTAACAGGCGGATATGGTCGGAATAGTCGGATAGTTTCATTTTTTTTAATTAGGAATTAGGAATTAGGATAATTAGGAATTAGGAATTTTCAATTAGGATAATTAGGAATTAGGAATTTTCAATTAGGAATTAGGAATTGGAGATTGGGGGTTTAATGTTTAATTTGATTTTCATTGTATTAATGATAGATCCAATAATCCTCAATAATTCCTCACAATCAGACAAGTATGTAATTGCTTCATCTTGGGTAAGGTAGCCGGTATCTCTTAGTAATCTGAGCCAATATTTTGTTTCTCGTGCCTCCTTGTAAGCGATATTTAGCTTTGCAAAAAAATCTCTTTCTGATTGTCCACCAATACCTTCCTCTATATTAGCACCAATTGAAGTTCCTGAACGTAAAACTTGCTTTGAAAGGACATATTCCTTTTTAGTTTCCACAATGGTTTTGTATAGATTTATTATTTTAATAGCAAACCGATAGCTCTTGTCTTGTACTAAATTATTTTCCTTCATTTTTATGATTTATATGCCCTAATTCCTAATTGCCAATTCCTAATTTGTTTTTTAAGAGATTTCTATTTCATCATTATCGGAAACGGAAGCGAGTTTTTGTAATTCATGTTTTAGCCAGGTTTTGTACACTGAGACTTTCATAATCTTAGTCGGAAGACTAGATTTAATTTTTTTTGGTGCAATTGGTGCTGTTGGTGCAGATACAAGTCCTGTTCCTTTGTTATCGGGATTAGGGTTGGGATTTTCAATTACTACCGGTGGCAGCTCACGTATTAAACCTGCCTGAATAATATCTAAGTCCGTTTTTTTGCTTCCGTATAAATCAATGTAGGACAATACTTCGGAATAGGTGAAGCGGCTTTGTTTGTCCTTTACATCATAATCGAGTATAATGCTTGCTTGTGTTCGCTGTGAAGCGTATTGCACTAAGCCGTTTACGTTGGATAATGCAGCAGTATTTAGCCCTTTGGGAAGTGCATTAATTTCTGTAACTAAGGCTTCTGCATCAAGTTTTAGTTGGCTGTATTTTTTGGACATCTTTACTACTGCTTCCGAGAAAAGGCGGTGGTATTCGTCTTTAATTTTCTGTGTAGTTTGCTGCAATGCTGTAAAGTTGGTGACTACATCCTGTGCCAAGAGTTTATTGAAATCAACATTCAGTTGCAGAATGGATTCATTGTTTTTGGCCGCTTTGTTGAGTTCGTCGGAAACAGCCACTACAAAGTTTTTCCATTCTTTTACTTTTGGCAAACTGTTGCGAATGAATTTTTCTACTTTCTCAATGGCTTGTATCGAAGCAATAAATACATTTTTAGCTGTGAGAAATTCCACTGCTCTATCCATATAGTTGGATTCACTTACCGCACCTGTGAAGTCAAGTAAGGTCTCTTTGTGTGGTTCAACAGAACTGAACAGTTTGTCGAAATCCTTTTCAATGGCTTTGAGGGTTCCCACTTTTTCGGTAAAATGCTTTGCCAAATCACGCACGGCATTTACCAATTCAAAATCGTTGGTGTTGTAATCAATTTTACGACCAATGTATTTATCTACTTCAATGTCCAAAAGGCATTGTGCCAATTCCTGTTTTTGAACGGCCGAAAGCGATTTGGAGATTTGTTTGAATGAAGCTTTGCGGAATTCCCTTGCAGCAGAGAACATGGCTACTACGCTGCTATCTTTCCATGAGAAAATATCGTTTCCGTTGTATTTGGCAATGATTTTACCGGCACGCAATAAAACAGCCACCGTGGAAATGACCGTTCCCAAAGTATAACCGGTTGGGGGTAGTTCAAGCTCTTTTTCGAGTGTTGCACCGTCCACAAAGGTATTACGCACTTTGTAAATGACTTCTTCCGCCACTTTTAGATTGTTACCAATAAAATTACCCTGTGCATCGAAGAATTGAAAATCAGTACCATGAAAATATTGTTGCAATCGTGCATTGTTTGTTTCTTTCACCACACTCAGTGCCACTGTTTCGGTCAATTGAGCCGAAAGGCGTTTGCTGTACACATTCTGAATGATATGGCGTTGCTGGGTTTGGATAGTGCCTTGCCAACTGTTGGTGTCTAATTGTAGTGTGTTGTACAAATAAACAGCCGTTGCATTAAAAAGCGATTCTTCGATTAATGCCGTAATGCGAATTTGTTTTTCGGTTTTAGCGGTAGAAAAACTGAGCATTATTTTTCCTTCGTCCGAATTCGGGTTGTTGTATTTTTGCTCCAAATAACCAATGCGTTCCACTTCGTCAATCAATCTATCCAATTCGCGGAACGAGCGATTGTCGGGAACGAGCCATATCAGGTCTTTATCGTTTTGGTGCTGAACTTTTAGCGTTTCAATATCGGTATTCCTGTCATCACTTATGTTGTAAAGACTTTTGAGTTTTACTTTCAGGTATTTCAATGCCGGATTGGTGAGTTCGTCATCATTATCGGTGGTAATGTAGAAATCGTATAACAGACTGCTATCAGCAATTTTGGCAATGGATTTGATAAAAGCTGCTGTTTTGTAAGCTGTTACTACTTGTTTCTTTTTTACGAAACCCTGTACGGTAAAACCGTTCATTTCGTCCAACAAACGTTGTTCGATATCCGAAGTTATGCGGTAGGTTTTGTTGGTGTCCAATAAAACCTTGGCTTCGGTGAGTTTATCCAATGCTTTGGAAATCTCGTCCTGCACTTTGTGGAACTGCTCGGGGTCGCTTGTAAATGACTTTACAATGTTTGGTAAGGTAGTAGGTGCAACTTCGGCTTCGGAAAGGAAGTTGATTGTTTCCAATAATTTACGACCCGAAATAGAAGAATGTTCTTCTTTCAGGATACGTTCTGCATTGTCGTAACGACTCACCAAGCGAACGTTGGGAGTTGGTTGAGCTTGTTTACAAATTTGCCAACCTGTAGTAGTTTCAAAAATTGGTTTGTTCTGTAATTCCTTAGTCAGTAAATCGTAGGTAGTAATAATCATACCACGGGCAGCTACTTTGGTAGAAGCATAGCCTTTGGTGCCAAAGAGGAAATTTTGCAACAAGTCGAACTGATACTTGTAGAAAGGGTAATAAGTAGCATAATTATCGGCAGAATCTGTTTTGGAAATACCTGCACCAATAAGCGAAGCATGATCGGCAATTTTACCCGAATGTTTTTGATAATGTTCTTTTAGCTGCGCTATTCCTGCATCTGTTTTTTTCAATAATCTGTTGCGAATAATCACATCCACTTCGGTAGATTCCAAATGCACTTTTGTTTTAAAGCGGTCGGTTACTTTGGTTAATTGTGCTTTGCTCACATTGGAGTTATTGATCACATCGTCCAATTTCTCCTGTGCAATGGCAATGGTCCACACTTTACCGCCCAATGACGAAAGCGCTTCACTAAGGCCTTCAAGGTCTAAAAGCGTGAATTTTTGTTGGTTGATAGCTTCGCTTGCTTCGTCGAAAAGGAAAACCACTTTCTCGTTTTTCTCTATCTGGAAATAGTTTGTTAGTTGTTCTTTCAGACTATTAGCACTAAACTGGTCAATTTCCCGACGAATGGTTTCGAGCATACTTTTGTAATCGTCCTCGGTATTACCCTTTTGTAAATAAATATTTTTGACCACTTTGGCATAATCTAGCAAGCGGTTTTTTATATCCGACCAATTGAGGCCAATATTATTAAAAACAAAATCATTAATGTTGGCTTTATTTTCATTTATCATCAACTGATATAGAAAATAACCATGTTCGTTTTGGGGTAGCTCCAATGTTTTCAGAAAGTTACGAAACATAGTGTACGAAAGCCCTTTGGAGGTATCCTGCTTGGCAATATCCAAAAATACAACTCTGGTATTTTCACTGTCTAATCTGCGGATATCGTTTTTTACCAATGCTTCATCGTCAATGCCTGTAAAACGTTGAATAATACGGTCGCGTGCAGGAGTACCGGCAATAATTCTATTACTAATCAGGTAACCTAACATTTTTCCGAAATAGGATTTTCCCGAACCGTAGAAGCCCGAAATCCAAACACCCGATTCCTTGATAGAGGAGGTGAAAACGCTGGCAAAATTGGAATACTCTTTTGCTAAGCCATCGGTAACAATATAATTTTCAATTTCGGATTGAATTTCCGATTCCGAAATATCTTCTAAGTCGATTACATTTTTAATATCATCAGCAAGGTTGATTGTAAGCAGGTCTTTTATATACATTTTTAATACAATTACGAATTAACGATTATGAATTACGAAACAAGAATTATGAATTACCGAAAATCAAGAATTATGATCGTTGATAATCATACAACGATATTTTGAAGCAGGACGCTTAGATAAAAAAAGTAATTTATCACCGTCGGTAGTGGCAGGATACAGCACAATCAACGGTAATGAAGACTTCATCACCACTTCATGCTCCATGATATGAATGTTATCAATGTGACTACCATATAATGCACCTGTATTTATCAGAACAGGTATTTTGTTGTTTTTAAAACTGTTTGCTATTACATCAATAATGTGCTGAAACAAATCTCCTTCATCGTCGGTGGATTTAAAAGCCTGAGAAACGGAACCCTGAAGTAATTCAAAAGTTTCGATCAAAAGTTCTTTGTTTGCTTGCACGAAATTTACCAATAACTCATTCAAATCAATGATTTGATACGTTTCAGTATCAAGCATAAAGATCATTTTATCAATAAACTCAGCTTCCTGCTTCGGGTTGCAGACAATTAAAATGGAATTTCCACCGTTGGCGTTTAGTCGGATTTCAGATTGTTTATCTGATTCGACCAAACGTTTGGTTTGATTAATAATAATTTCAGGATTTTGTGAGCTCATCGTAAATGTTTTGGTAAGAAATTATAGGTTCAATTTTCATTTTTTCTCCATTGAAATTCAGGTTGTAGAATTTTGAGAATTTCTTTTGCATGATTCTCTCTAAAAATGACGTTTTTTCTAAAAAACAATACTTCAACCAAGGGCTTTCAAGGATATTTGGTTTTTGCTCAATAGTAAGCAACCAATAAATAAAAATTACAAACATTTTATCGTTCAGATAGGTGTGTGCAATGGTTTTATTTAGTGAACCTTCCATTAAATTGAATTTTTTGAGCAATGTCAGGTATTTTGAAGCTGTAATTTCAATGGTAGAATCAGCCCATTTTTGAAGATCAGGTTCGGATTGTTTCAAGTCCACCAAACAGGCTGTTGCCTCAGTTGTTTTAATGCCTACTCTGCCACTGTACAATGCCGGAAAGTAAACATTCTCGTTGAGGTAGCTCAGCAAATCATTGTTGTTTGAAGCGTTTAGAAAAATCAGAAATAAGCTATCGTTGGAAATAGATTCACTTGAAATCATAGTTCTGAATATATGCTCAAATTCTTTGTTTTTGAAGTTTAATAGTGTTCCTGTTATTGCCTTTTCGAAGCGTTGAACTGACTTGTCTGTTTTGATAGCGGTGTATGAACGGTGTCCGCCATCTTGATTGAGAGCATTAATGCTTTCATTCATAAACAGTTTGATTAGATTCCAATCCGACAAACCGCCTAATATATTTAAATCAGTATTTATTATCATTAAATATGTGATTTTTTAAGCACCTATATGGTGCAAAGTTAGAAAAAAAATGTGAAATAATAGAGATATATAGTTTGCAAAGTTTGCAAACTATTTTCACTTTTTGATTTTTTCGTATTGACCTGACCGTGGATTATCCAATAATTTGCTTGTTAGAAGTTTTGAAAGGTAACCATCGGCTGTTCGTTCCTTTATTTTCAATTGACTTATAGCTATTTCAATTGCATCTTTCCGTTGAAAATTATCTGGCAATAAATCATAGAATTTTTTCAATGCTTTATCAGCTCCGGTGGAAGATTTTGGAAGTTCATTGAACATGAAAACAGCATGTTGCTCATAGACTTTTACGAGTTTTAGAGCTATTTCAAAATCTTCATCTGCACAAAGAAATTCTGTGGCTTTCAGATTGAAGTCATAGTATTTCAAGGCTGTGAGCACCATACAAATTCGTAAGAGAATAAGTCCCAACCTTTTTGAAGTACTTGCAAGGTCTTCATTAATAAAGCAGGTTAAAGTAATTAAACTATTTTTGCCAAACTCATTCAGTCGTTCCCATTGGTTAGGTGTGAGTTTTATTTCAATCCTTTTCATTGATTCGATAAACTCAACAAAACTAAGCACTTCGTTAGATAATTGATCAAAATGAGAAGTCAAATTCACTCCGTTACATTTTTCGCTTGCCGTTATCCATTCTAACTCTGACTTAAATGTGTAAAAAAGAAAACGGCTAAACAGACCATCTTCAGAAGATTTGATAAGATTGACCACTTGCCCTGGCGTTCCGGCTAATGCAACAGAAAGACATGGAGAATCAATTTCAACAAACTCATCATTTGTTTTACGACTATATGAAATCGGTTCGTGGTGAAATGCTTTGCGTAATAGGTCGGAATATCCACCCCAATCTTGTTTCAAAACATTGCCCATTGAATCTGCTTCCGTTTCGCAGAATATGCCTTGTTGATCGCCATCTTTTAAATGCTGAATAAGCCTTGCACTGCTATTGTTGGCCGGTATATAAAGGACTTTGAATGGTGGTTTTTTTGGCATTTCCAATTCTTCGCCAAGTACATTTTTATCATACAACTTCTTTTTATATACCTGCATTTCAGATTCATATATTTTCTTTTTAGCTTCGCTTTCGTTCACTAATTTTTTGTGGTATTTAGACCCTAATGCTTTTGCTGAAACAAGTGATTTTTTGCCACTTGCTGCCGGTGCTACAACGAATGAATACAAATTAGCTCGGTTTTCATCTCCGTTGTACAAGCCAATGAAATTATGCATACAGCCACTAAGAATAGACAATGCACCTGTGAGAAAAACATCTCTTTGTCTTCGGTTTGTAAATACATCACAACCTTTTTTTAATATCTCCGGAAGCTTTTCAAAAATTTCGTCGGGAAGATATGGCATTGCCAATAACTGAATATCTTTTGAATCAGTTTGGACTTGACTTGTGGTATTGTCAACCGAATCTGTTTTAGCGTTATCTGTATAGTTTGCAATGTTTGCAAACTTTGCATGTTCGTGTATATTGCTTTTATAAGCACTAGCAACAGAAGTTATTGTTTCTGATTTGTCGAGGTTATAATGCTGTGAAATGTAGTTTTGAGCAATACTCTCAGGCATTCCAATACGATTACAATTACAAGCAAGTAAGTGAACAAAGTTGTTTCTATTGCCTTGAATAAAGGTTGCTTTTCTCTCTGTAAATTCAATGCAACTAGAAAATTTCTCCTGCCAAGTGGATTCCTGACTTTCTACTTTGTTCGGTCTTGTACCTTTCACAACTGGTAATTCTGATTGAATCGGTTCAAGATTTACGCAGAATGTTTCAGCATTGGGATTGAAATAACAATCCGGGTCATAAGACATAAAACAAAGCCGTGAAACATCCTTGCCTGATGGGTCAACCGTGATTTGAAAAGCAGTCTCATAATACGCTGCCACTTGTTGCATAGCAAGTTTATGGTTGTTAGCTTCGGCATTTACTGGAATAATTATTTTCAATCCGTTTCCACTTGGGCTGATAAAGGCAGCGTAAGTAAAGGCAATTTGTGTCGCCTTTACTTTTACTTCTTCCAATTGTGTTTCCGTCAGTTTGTCAAGGTCCAATACAAGATATCCGCTGTATGTTGAAATTAATTCTGCTTTTCGTCCTTTATCGAAAGTGCCGGAAGGAGTAAAGCCTAAAAGTTTCTTTTTTAGTGCGTCTGCTTCTTTTGGTTTGTTCTTAACAATAAGATTTCGAATTACTTCAATTTCGTTTTGATATTTTCCAACTTGAATGTCATAAATAATATCGTTCAATTCTTTATTCTCCACTAACTGAGCAAAGTTTTTGAATACTGATACTTTTTCCATAGCTATATGGTTTTAGAAGATTTTCGGTGGTTTTTTTCTAATAATTCTTTAATATCTGAGACTCGATAGTAAATTTTGTTTCCTATCTGAGAGAAGCTCACTAGCCCATTATCGCGCCATGATTGGGAAGTCTTAACACTAATGCCCATTAAATCCATGAATTGAGAATTATCAAGTAATTGAATAGATTCTTGAACCAAACTTTTGTCAAGTTTTTTAATAAGTTCAGTAAGTCTCTTTTCAATCTTTTCGTAGTTCTGGTCAATAACCTTTTTTGATTCCCGTTTTTTATCTTCTTCGTCGAACTTTTTGTAACAGTCTTCAACGAATTTTTCGAGATAGGTTTTGTAGTCTTTCATTTGCGTGTAGATTTAGGAGGTTTAATACATGCAATTGTCGGCATAGATAATAATTCATCTCTGGTCTGTTTGCGGCCGGATTGAATCCATGAGGTCAACTCTGATTCTGTGAAATAGAGTCGCTTTCCCACTTTTGAAAATGGGATTGTACGTTTGCTTACAAATCCGTAGAGTGTAGGCACGGTAAGATTTACGAACTTAGCCGCTTCAGTTATTGACATTGGTTTGTCTGAAGGTGCTTGTGAAATGATTGTTTGTTGAGATTTGAGCAACAGTTCGAGTGAGTCCACTTTTTCAAGTAATAAACTCACTGCTTGGGGAAGGTTTTCGAAATTAATTTTTTCCATTGCGATATTTTTTTAAAATTATACCGCAAAGGAATTGGGTGCAAAAAGTAGCAAAAATGTGGTAGTACTACCTATTTTAATGAATGATAGTCGGTTTTTACTTTTTCTTTATGTAAATGTGAAGTGTAACGTTTTTTGTCAATTGTTGAATAATCAAGTAAAGCGAGCATGTTACATTTAATTATACTTGAAGTGCAATCAAACAAACTACTGACTTTCTTATGAATTTCTGTTTTAGAAAAAGATTTTTCATTTTCAAGGTATTTGAAATATCCAATATAATCTAACATTGCTACTACATAAGGAATATCATTTAGTACTAATAGATCAATGAGTTTGGATTGACTATCATGTGTTAGTGTTTTAACTTTTGGAAGTTCAAAAAAACCAACTTCATAAAGATTTGATTTAAGTATTTCTGTTTTAGTTGGGCTATTTGTGCCTTTTATTTCCGGTGCAATTTGTGTAGTTTCGTTATGAGTTAAGCTAGCTTTGAAAATATCATAAGCACTTTGAGTGGCTTCCTGAAATAAGTGAAAATGATTGGAATAATGTTTCCAAACATGCAAAACGTAATTATCTCTTGTAGAACTACCGGTGTATTTCATGTAATTTGGATACCAGTAGGTATCATGATAAATTTCACAGAACATTTCTTTCCTTTTTTCAGGAGTATGAGTTTTAAATTGTTGAATTGAAGCTGTTAAAAATCTGTTTATCTCATGGTTGTTAAGGGGTTTTATATAGTCATGTAATTCAAGGTTAAACTCGGAAAGCAAATCACCCGGAATAAATTCGTTGAAAAAATTAGGATCAAATTGATAAGTTTCCCAAAAATCATCACAATTTTTTCTATAAATTGAAGCATAGCAAGCAAGATTAATTTCCAATTTATCAACAAGATAAAGTTCTTTGTTTGCGCTTTTTGAACTAAAATATCTAATAATTTCAGAGTTGTCGTAATTGCCTGTGGTAATAATGCCACCATTAATTATATAATTTACAGGGAGCTCGTTGTCGTCTGATTCAGTTTCAGAACTTGTAAGAATTTCTTCTTTTGAAAATGTTTTAAGATAATCTGTTATTTCATCAACTAATATTTTCTTACCTCTCGCTTGCTCATGGGTAAGGTCGAAATTGTATTGCTCAAGTAATTGAGAAACAAGAGTAACACAATATAATTTCATATTTTCATCATCAAAATCTAATTCTTTTATGAATTCAATTGCAGAAAAAGGATAAAAAAGAAGAGTTCTTACATTTTCAAAAATAGTATAAGATTTGTAAAATATTGAAAACCAGTAATCATTAGTATGACTATCAGTTTTGTATTTCTTATAAAATGAGTAGTTGAAATCACAATAAGTCAAAAATCCTTCAAGACTTTTTTTAGGGTAATCATCCTGATAATTATAAATAGTTTCTTCAATCAATTTTTTGTCGGGGATGCAATCAATAGGATTTTTTTGATAGAATATTTCGTTACGGTTTTTTTCACTAGCTAATAAATAAAAAAGATAACCATAACTTTTATCATTTCCTATTACGCTGAATAACAAATCACGTATATGGGAAGCAATGTCATGAGTTATACCAAAAGTATTTTCAAAGTATGTCGGTTTATTACTCTCATCTTGTTCTAATAATTCCCACATTCTTAATTCATCAAGATATTTCTTCCTTGTTTTATCTTGTAACATATAAAAATCATAAACTCTTTCAGTCCCTTCTTTATCATTTCTATAATATGCAAATTCATAAATCAATTTTTTTAGAATATCATAAAAACCACAATTTGGTTCAATTGTTTTAAGATAATCATTTGCTCTCATATTATTGATTTAAAATTTCATTAATTTTTTAGTCAATTTTTCAATACTATCATCTTCAAAACCACTAAAATAGTTTTGAGTAGTTTTCAAATCTGCGTGTCCTAGCTGTTCACTTACTAACTCCATACTGGCACCTGAACGAATAGCATTTGTACTAAATGAATGCCTAGCGTAGTAGGTTGATATATTTTCATCAATCCCAACTTTTACAGCTAACTTCTTCAAACCCTGATTAACTGAACGTGTGAAGTTCTTGATTGCTTTTTGCTTCTCTTCTGCGCTCATTTCTTTAGTAATTATACTGAATATAAGCGTGTTTGCGCCTTTATTTTCGCTGCCGTATCGTTTTATCACATCGTGTGCAAAAGGTGTCAAATATACGGAAATTTCTGTTTGTTCAGAAGTGGTGTTCTCAGTTTTTTTTCTAAAAAATTTCAAGCGGTCACCATCGATTTGACCATAAGTGAGGTTGGCAATGTCTTTGAAGTTCATGCCACTGCAATTGTATGAGAAAAAGAAAAATGCTTTTGCTCGAAGCTGTTCTTCTGAACCAGTTGCTTTAAATAATTTTTTGAGTTCGTCTGGCTTGAGGGTTTTCTTGACTTTCTTAACACTAGAAATCTTGTATTTGCTCTTTTCTTTGCCAAATGGATAAATCTTACTGCTGATATCTCCCTTTGAAATTGAGCTATTGAAAATGGCTCTTAATGCACGAACATACATACTTATGGTAGTAGTGCTTTTGCCATTGGTTTTCATGTATTCCTCGTACTTCTGTAGCCATTCTGTTGTTATTTCAGAGAATAGAAGTTTATCGACTTTTTTATCAGCTTTTTTCTCAAGGAATTTTGAAATAGAATTAAGGCTGTTTTGGTAGTTGTCAGCATTACCCAACCGCCCCAGGCTTTTGTTTTCCTCAATAGCTACTTTGAATGCATCAATAACATCTGCTTTGTTGCGAGGTTCTGAAAACATTTCTTTTTCAAATTTTTCGAATGAAAATGGAATAATAGATTCCGCAATTTCTAAAGCTTTTGATAGGAGTTTGTTTAATTCTATTGATAAATCAACGAATTTGCCTTTGGGTTTCTTTGATCTAGCAAGCTCAAACTCTTCAGAGGTTAATTTGAAGTTAGTACTATACATTTTTGTTACTCTTAGGGTAGGGGATAGTACTCTCAGTTTTACGATATAAATGTCTGAAATCCTTTTAATTCGCTGGTCTAGATAAAGGGTAATTGAGCAGTCCATAGTATATTTTTTAAAAATTATCTATACATTTTCTATACATTTCGTACTGCAAATATAAACAAAATAATCGAATAGATAACATATAATATCAATAAAACAAAAATATATTATACTGTATTACAATGATATAACAAAAAATAAACAAATTAACAAATAGTCAATTTATGCTTTGGGAGCAGGGGGTCGTGGGTTCGAATCCCGCTACCCCGACTTGAAAATCAGCCACTTACAGTAAAATGTATGTGGCTGATTTTTTAGGTGGATACACAATTTTTTCAAATTTCAATATAATCCATAAAATAAAGCCGTATCACATAATGTTGATACGGCTTTATTTTTAAGATTTTGTAGTATAATAATTAATTGGCTGTTTCTTTTTCCTCTGCTTCTTTCTTTTCTTTAAGCAGTGCTATAATGTCTACAGCATGAAATGTAAAACTTCCCCACGGATAATCGAATCATTTACTTTATCCTTTCAGAATCTCTTTAATTGAATCCTTATATTTTCCCCATTCCTTATTCTTCAAATGATACGACACTTTATACCGTGGACTCTTTCCCCGATAAACAGGAATCAACGGACGTCCCAATTTGTTTTTATCTGCCGGAATAGGAATTTCTATTTTACATTCATAAATATCAGGAGCAATGTGTTTTGAAGTTTCTTTATCTCCCAATACTTCAAGTAATAATTGAGAAGTAAGTAATACCGGAATTTTCGGGTCAAAAACCGACAGTTCTTCTTTTAGGCGTTCAATCCAAAACTCTTCAGCAACCTTTTTCCATATTTTGTTTACTCCTGTTTCTTCTTTAAAATAATTTCTGCAAAGATTCTGTGTATATACTTGTTCCCAATTTAAATCAATTTCTTTTAACTGCTGTAAATGCATTTTTCTAAATTGCACAAAACCTCTATCCTCACTGCCATGCGAAAAAGCATAATCAAATAGAATATTTTTACTCGTATTCGTTGGGTCACAACCCAGATATATTGCTTTTACAGCTTCTATACCTCCGGGACAATAGGCTAGAGGTAGCTTTTCTGTAACTACTATTTGGTCACCATAAGTTTCGCTAAGTTGGCTTATCAATTGAATATCATTCATAGTATTTCATTTAATTTTTATGTTATTTAACGATTGTTTTAATTGTTTTGATTTATCAGGATTGCTTCTCAAAGTATAATTCAGGTAAAATAATCTTTACTTCTTGCTCATCCCCTTCTTTGAGCCAGTAAACTATAAAGTTCACTTTTGCACTTTTCAATTTATAATCACTGGTTTTAATATTTTCCAGTTGATTAATGAATTGCTTTGAGAATTTCAAAACTGATTGTCCCTTTGAGTTCAAACATTCATCATTATTCAAAGTCAAAATATCTCCACTCATAAGCAGAGAAACCAAATATTGTTTGTATAAGAAATAGTCGAGCCAAATATCTTTGTATGTCAACTGCATTGCAAATTCGCTTGGCTGTATATATTCATTTCTATCTTCAATGTATTGCAGATTTTCTATTGAATGTAGATTATCAAGAAGACTTGAGTTCAAATGAATAGTCAGGTTTTGTTTTGCTCTTGTCATGGCAACATATAATTGTCGTTTAGCCTCGTCTGTTTCTGTATTAAAATTATCAAGCATCAGAAAAACATTGTCAAATTCCTTCCCTTTTGCTTTATGAATTGTTGAAACAAAAATTATTTCTCCGTTTTCGTTGAAAAAATCTTCTAATTTCGATTCACGAATAAAAACATCTAAATCGGATTTGTATTTCTTTTTTGGATTGGTTACTTCAAAATCTCTTATTATATTATTACATATTTCCAGTTTATTGCTGTTATGGAACTTGTTCATTAAATCTCGTTTGGCAGTTTCCCAAATGTCATCACTGATTATAAAAACATCATTATCCAGGTTCAAAAGGCTTAAGAAATATCTTACTTCCACAAGATTATACAAATTAAAACCGTCATTTGTCTGAATCAGTTTTGCTTGCATATTATTTCTCAATAGCAATCCTGTTATTTGTAATGCTTCATCATTTGTTTTTGTCAGCACGCAGGTAGTTCCTGTAAGTTCTGCTGCAAGTATTTCATTTACAAGCGGAATAATTAGATGACTACTCTGATATCGAACCAGTTTTATTTTACCACTGTCGGTTTGATTAGCAAAAATCGGAGTATCTTTCAATCTATGTCGAACACGTTTAATAAACTGATTGCTGAATTCAACAAGGTTGCTCTTGCTTCTGTAGTTTTCAAGTAGCTCATGTTTTACTGCTTTGTTTATCCCAATAAATTGTTCCAGGTATTTTGAACTTGCTCCTCTGAATTCAAAAATATTCTGGTCGTCATCTCCCACAGCAATCACTCTCATCTCTTCATTTTGCTCCATCATAGCATTTATCAGGTTGAATTCATCTTCATCCATATCTTGCGCTTCGTCAATCACCAACACTGTTTTTGTAATCCGGCTTGCTTCAACTTCTTTATTTTTGATTTTCTCAATTGTCTTTTTCAGAATCGCATCAGACTTTTCCAAACTCCCAACCTTACCTAGTAAGTCAAAACAATAGGCGTGAAATGTTTTTATTTCAATGAAGTTTGCAGCATTTCCAATGAGTTTAAATAAACGCTTTTTAAATTCTGTTACTGCTGCTCTTGAAAATGTCAGCATAAGCAATTGTTCATGTTTGACATCTTCCATTAACAGAAGTGAAGCCAGTTTATGAACTAAAACTCTTGTTTTTCCACTGCCGGGACCAGCTGCAACAACAATGTACTTCGATTCATTGTCGTTAATAATTTTCAGCTGCGTGGGTGATAGTTCTCCAAAAAGTTGCCGGAATTTTGCGGGAGTCATTCTTAACCTGAGATCGTCTGCTTTGCTTCCCGGAAAGTATTTATTCAGAAAAGAATTATAGTTCAACTGAAAATAATCTTCCACAAACTGGAGAGCATCCTTATAATCGCTAATCATTTTCTTAGCATATTCGCCGACAATGTGAATCTGTTGAACCTTGTTTTCATAAAATTGATTCAGTTTTGCATAATCATTTTTAGTATACCTTTTAGAATTATCCGGTTCTAGACGCTCAATTGTCATTCGATTATACACAACTAGAAAACCACCTTCAATTTTAATTGCTTCAATTCTTGAAAGATAAAACAGGGAGTCTTCAATATCTTCAATGCTAATGCTTAGTTTAAAGAGATTCTGACTGTTTTCATAAGCAGTTTTCAATTCGTGAACGGAAAACTCAACCAATACTTCTTCTTTTCCAGTATCTTCTTCAGAAACCTTCAGATTACTTTTTTCAAATAGAAATTCAACAATGAATTGAGCTAGCTCATGACGTTTCTCTAATTTCTCTTTCAGGAAATCTTTTGGTTGCAAACAAAGCACGACAAAATGATTCTTTGAAAATTCAAGGTTCTGTCGTTTGATCCAATTCTTGATGGCCCAAAAGTTTAGAATGGTTTTTATCTTGTTTGTGTTTACATCAACACAACCCTTCAACTCAGCTTCCTCGTTCAGTTCTTTAATATGAAATGTCTTTTCTTGTTCTTCAAACTGCGGAAGTAAAAAGTTCTCAATCTTACTATATGTTTCAACAATGTTGAGTGAATGATTTTTGTTTTCTCCCCTCTTAATGAACGCTGTCAAATCTTTTGCATCAGCTAAAATGTTTTCCTCACGAAGAAGATTCACGATATTGATTACCTCCTCCTTTACAATTCCCAAATGGTCACTGATATAATCAATTCTCGATTCTCCAGAATTATCATTGCTTAGCTTGCGGCTTTTACTTGACAAGAGTTTTTTGATAATCCGGATTCCTTTTTCTTTCTGTTTCTCCTGAAACCTTTCCGAAGCATTTATCTTGTCGATAGCTTCCTGAGCATTTTTACAGAGAATACTGTTAGCAAAAATCCGTGGCACGTTTTGCCCACGCTTCAAATAGCCAGCATCCTCCAATGCTGCAATAGCTGTTGTTACTCTTGTTTCAATCTCAACAACATTATCATCCCAACCGGCTTTTCGTGCAATTTCCAATGCAGAATTTGAAACTGACGAACGGAATCTGGTAATTTCCTTTATAGCTTTCCAAATCTGCTGTATTTCTTTGATGGATAATTTAGTTTGATTCAACAAAATAAAATGCTTACCGAGATCCTCTTCATTAAACAACACAAAACAATCGGCTACTATATTTTCATCTCTTCCTGCTCTACCCGCTTCCTGAATATAGTTTTCGAGCGAATCAGATATTTCATAGTGAATTACCATACCCACGTCTTTTTTATCTACGCCCATTCCAAAGGCCGAAGTGGCCACCATAATCTGAACTTCACCTTCTATAAATGCATTTTGGTTAGCCGTTTTTTCCTTTACATCCATTTTGCCATGGTATGGCTTAGCATTAAACCCATCTTTAGTTAACCTTTCTGCAAGCAAATAGGCTTTTCGGGTTCTAGAAACATAAATAATAGTCGGACAATTTTTTTCCTCAATCAAATCTCTGGCTGTCTGATATTTTTCTTCTTCGTCTCTTTTTTCAAAAACCTTATACTGAAGGTTTGTCCTTGATGTTTTTGATGTGAAAAGTTCAAGATCTAATGAAAGTTTTTCCCTGAAATAGTTCAGAATATCCTCAATGACTTTTTGCTTGGCTGTAGCCGTGAAACACGAAACAGGAATTCCATCTTGCAAATTTTTCTTTTCCTGAATACCCTTAATAAAATCACCAATATATAAATAGTCAACTCTGAAATCCTGCCCCCATGAAGAAAAGCAGTGAGCTTCATCAATAACAAAGCGAACAATTTTCCGGCTCAATAACAGTCGTTCAATTGTTTTAGAACGCAAAGACTCCGGAGAAATATACAGTAAAGAGGCCGAACCATCTTCAACCCGTTCGAATGATTTAGCTCTTTCAATAGGGTCAAGTAAACCATTTATCGTAACTGCTTCGGTTATTCCGTTTTTTTCAAGATTGTCAACCTGATCTTTCATTAACGATTGTAAAGGAGAAATTACAATTGTCAATCCTTTTGAACTTTCACCACTCATCAAAGCCGGAACCTGAAAAGTAATGGATTTACCTCCACCTGTAGGAAATACGGCTAGTAATGATTTATTATCGACAGCTGCCTTAACAGCTTCTTCCTGTAAGGGTTCACCGCCATAAGTCCGGTATGAATCAAAACCGAAAAAATGTTTTAATCCTTTGTGTACGTCTAATGCATTATTACAATAGGCACACCCGCTTACGCAAGGTTTGTTACGCAACCGAAACATGATTCGTTCCACTTCGGGATAATTCTTAAGAACCCAGGGTGGCGTAATGGAATGAATTTTCTTATAAAGAATAAATGAATGTATAAGCGATAAACAATAAGCAAGCTCCACGGGATACTCCGAAATCAGTTGAGTGAGATCAACCTGTTCACAAATTTCAGTTGAGAATTGTTGACGTATCAGTTTCTCAGGTTCAGTGTTTGCGCTTGTATAGGAGATAAAGCGAAAAAAGGATTGAAACTCTTTCCGGTCTTTCAATAACAAATAGAAAATTTGTTGCAATTTTTCATCTGTTTGCTTAAAGGCGGCCATTTCATCGTAAAACAAATCACGTGCTTTGATGGCATCATTTAACGGATTGTTCATTTCTTCCGTTTGTAGTTTATCGTCCTTCAATAATGCATGATAGGGTTTGGTAGGAAATAGCAGAGGGGAAAAGTATAAAGTATCAATGATATTTACTGCATTAATTCCCGCAATATTAAGCGCATTACCAATATATTTTATATCGTGGTTAAAAATATTATGTCCACATATAAATTTTGTTCCGTTGACAAATTGAACGAACTCAACAACCGAATTTTTATGAAACGAACTTCCATCACCCTTGACACTACCTATGTCAAGAATCTTACGACTTTTTGGTTCAATCTCGGTATCGATAAATGCAATAGTTTTCATATTCATTTATAACATTTCAGTTCATAATATTTTTACTCATACAAGTCCGGAGGCTTGATTTTAGCTCGTCGTAGTCTGGTGACTACGAGGAACATAGTTACTTTATTTCGCCAACTTCACCATAATTTCTCTGAAACTGGCCAGTCCTGATTCCAGATTTTCGATAATATCAGTTGCTATATTTTCGGGATCAGGAAGGTTATCAAGATCTGCTAACGATTTATCTTTTAGCCAGGTAATATCCAAACTTGTTTTATCAAGGGCTATGATTTCGTCGTAACTAAACTTACGCCATTGTCCTTCGGGATTAGTTTCCGCATTGTAGGTTTCTTTGCGTTTAAATCTAATTACAGCATTATAACATGTAATAAAATCTTTCAGATCATCCCATTTTAATGGATTTTTCTTCAAAGTATGATGTACATTAGTGCGGTAATCATACACCCATATTTCTTTTGTCCACGGAGTTTTGCTGGCGGGTTTGTTGTCAAAAAAGATAACATTAGCTTTTACACCATTGGCATAGAAAACACCTGTTGGCAAACGTAAAATGGTATGTAAGTCGGTTGTTTCCAACAATTTCTTACGAACTGTTTCACCAGCTCCACCTTCGAACAATACATTATCGGGCACAACTACCGCTGCCAGACCTGTTGTTTTCAACATGGAACGGGATATGCTGCACAAAGTTCAGCTGTTTATTACTGGTAGTTGCCCAAAAATCCTGACAATTATAAGTCAAATCGACTTTTTCCTGTTCTCCTTCTTCGTTGGTAAAAGTCTGGCTGCTCTTTTTACCGAAAGGAGGATTAGCCAATACATAATCGTAGGTAATTGGCGAAGCTGCTATCAAGGCATCAGCCGGTGAAATAAAGTTATCGCTATCAATATCACCGATATTATGCAAGAACATATTCATCAATGCCAAACGGCGTGTGCTAGCCACAATTTCGTTGCCGTAAAAAGTTTCCAGTTTGATAAACTTGTTCTGCTCTTTATCCAGTTTATTGTTTGCCACCAGATAATCATACGCAGCCAGAAAGAAACCACCCGTACCACATGCCGGATCGGCAATGGTTTTCATGGGTTGTGGTTGAATACATTTCACCATAGCACGAATCAATGGACGAGGAGTGAAGTATTGTCCTGCTCCACTCTTTACGTCCTGCGCATTTTGCTCCAACAGCTTTTCGTAGATATCACCTTTTACATCGGCACCCATCACCAACCATTGCTCACTGTTTATCATATCAATGATTTTAGCCAGCATGGCAGGATCTTGTATTTTATTTTGACTCTTGGTAAATATCTGACCCAAAATGCCTTTTTCTGTACTTAATTCCCGCAGTAAATTGACATAATGAATCTCCAGTTCTGCACCTTTTATCACTGTTAAGCTTTCCCAGTTATATTCTTTGGGGATATTCAACGCACGGTTATTGGGTGGCTTGCTGTATTCGTCTGCCATTTTCAAAAATAGCAGGTACGTAAGTTGCTCCAGGTAATCGCCATAACCTACGCCTACATCGCGTAGCGGATTACAGAATGACCATACTTTGGAGACTATAGAGGAAGTGTTGTTGCTCATATTCTTATTTTTTCAACGGGCTAAAGTCCGTTTTGTCTTAATTTTAACGGACTAAAGTCCGTTGTTACAATAATTTGTTGAATCGTCCCTACGGGACTTC
The DNA here is from genome assembly GCA_028692715.1 of Paludibacter sp. Classification (GTDB taxonomy): domain Bacteria; phylum Bacteroidota; class Bacteroidia; order Bacteroidales; family Paludibacteraceae; genus Paludibacter. The sequence goes on from JAQUWU010000017.1 coordinate 29,865, forward strand.
ATTTTGTTATATTTCTGTTGTTTCAATTTTGGTTTTTGGTAAATCGTAAACAAATCCTGCTATCTCTACCGAAAACCATTCATTAAAGAGCTCGTACGAAATTTTTTGTGGCCAGTCGTTTTCATCTGTCCACATTTGGAAAAGTTCATTTTCAAATATCTCTTTGTAGTATTTTCGTAAAAGTTTATCAGCATCGCCGGTACTTTCAGTGACTAAATAAGTGGACGATTCTCCCAATATATTTACTTCCATTAGTGAATCTGGAAAAAGATTATTATTCCAGTGAATGAATGGCTTTTTGAATGTAACAGTTATGGACGTACGATTGAGTATTTTCATGTGATTAATACAATTTTTTATTCCAATTCTTTAAAAATATATTTTTCGTCATAAGGAATTTCAAATTTAGCAAGCATATCCTCATATTCTTCTTTAAAAGTATCTTTTCGATGATGTGCTTCCTGATTCTCAATATAATGATAAACCTTATCAATATGAGAGTGTGAATAGGAAAATGCACTATAACCCTCCTGCCATTCAAAGCGGTGCGGAGTTAATTGATGGTCATTAATGTACTTCGACGATTTAGCTTTTGCCACCTGCATCACTTCCGAAATGGATACTGATGGTTTCAGTCCAAAGAAACAATGGATATGATCTTCTACACCATTCACAATAATTGTTTTACAACCTATTTCGTTGATAAGTTGTCCTATTACTCCAAGTAATTTCGAACGCCATGATTTATCTATCACAGCATCCCTGTATTTTACAGCAAAGACTGCTTGTATGTACACCCGATGGTATGTGTTTGCCATGTCATTTTATTTGTATCGTCCCTACGGGACTTTGGTTACTTTTCCTCTTTTATCACCACGGACTAAAGTCCATAGTTATAAAATGATTTGTCCCTACGGGACGCAGATTGTGCAACGATGCAACATCGTAGTGCCGTAGGCATGATTTTGTATTGTAACGTCGTGGCTTTAGCCCGACGTTAACGACCGCATACAACTAAAAGAGTGCAATAGGCACGACGCATATTATACAAACTTCCCATCCAATGCCTTTTTTCAATTGCAATGGATTAAAACCTAATTGCGACAAAATGCTTTGTCCCTACGGGACGCTTTTGGTGCAACTACGCCTTCTTGTAGTGCCATAGGCACGGTATATATTGTTGCGCTGTGGTTTTAACCCAGCGATATTAGTAATGCTGTGGCTTTAGCCCAGCGCTATAAAACCAGCTTCCCTTCAAATGCCTTTTTCAATATACTCTGCTTCAATGTTTCAGCCTGCAACAAGCTTTGGCTAATGGTTTCTGCTATATTATCACAAACGGTAAGTTTGCTTTCAAGTTCGTCGACAATGAGTTGTTGTTCCATTAATATGGGAACTGGGATTTCAATTTTTCAATTTCTCGTTGATAGTGAGGCGTATTAAGTATTAATTCAAAGTAAGCAGGATTAATAACACTTTCTTTCACTCTAATTCTATAAACTTTATCAGAATTTATTAACTTTGGTCTTGTTGATTTTACCATACAACATACACCTGTTCTAATTCTTGGTCCTGCTCGAGTTATTAAAATATCACCAACTTTCAATTCATGTTGTTCTCTTGGTTTTAGATCTTTAGGTAGAATTTTATTTTCAAGAAAATTGAACTTGCCGATTTGATCACGGGCTATTTGTTCAGGATTTTGATTGGGCATGATTTATATTTAAGATTACAAAGCTACAAAATCTATTTTATATTTTCACATATACTGTTAATGTATTTTGAGAGACTTCGAATGGTTTATCAATTGTTCAATAGTTGTAAACTCTAAGCTTTGACGTTGCTCTGAATCTATGTGATTGCTTTAATGTCATTCCAGCTAGGACAACACGTATAATGTTTAATGCCATCAAAGCATGATGAGTGGAGTGGGGGAAATGAACAAAAAAACATCTGTGTTTTTTAATTTTTGATGTATGAAATCCAAGCCCATAACTGTCTATTCTTCAAATAATTAAAATCAAGATCATGATTGAAGGCTTCCCTTTCAAATGAGATATTCATATAGGCTTTTTGTTTATTTCTATACTTTAACATTTCAATGCCAAATTCAATAAGATAAAAAAGATAAAAAGGCAGAACCAATAGTTCCACTTGCTGGCGAATATGAATCTTTTCGTGATTCATGATCCGTTTATCTTGTTTTAGATTTTTATCTTTGAGTAGGATAAACGGAAATAATGTTATGCCGGAAATTTCGAAGAATCTGATATAAGGGATAATGAGTATCATTTTATAGCTCTTTTAAGCTAAAGCCAGTTCATTAATATCTTCATTCCGTGCCAGCTCATTTATCCATTCCTGAGGAATGTTATCATAACCATAAAAAAGTCCGGCTAATCCGCCAGCAACCGCAGCCGTTGTGTCAGTATCATCACCTAAGTTTACTGCTTTAAGTACAATTTCGGAATACGATTCGGAATTCATAAAACACCAAATAGCAGCCTCCAAAGTATGTATCACATATCCCGATGATTTTATTTCATTTCTTGGGATTCCCAAAAACGACAAACTACACAATCGTTCAAAATGACCTATCTCTTTATTTTTTATTTTTAGAGAACGGGTATAATCTGTAAATTCCTTTGCAGTTATAATGAATGCCTGTTCTTTTGAATTACCCAGGAGGATATTGCGCAGAAACTCAAGATAATAAAAACAGGCAAGAACAGAACGGATATGTCGGTGAGTAATTGAAGATATTTCTTTCGTAATTCCAAACCTTTCGTTTATTGGCATTTTATAAATATAGATTAGCAAGGGTGCAATTCGCATAAGGGAACCATTCCCATTGTCATTTTCACGATCACCTCCGGCAACTAAGGGTTGAACTCCTGATCTTAAACGATGAATAGCATCTCTTGTTGCAGCACCTACATCAAATACTTCATTATGAGCAGTCCACCATCCATTGTCGAACCACTTAATAAAATTTGTAGCTATTTGATGTAGTTCAAATCCTTGCTTCATTGCTTCTACCATACAAAATGTAAGCGAACTATCGTCTGACCAGGTTCCTTTGGGTTGATTGTGTGTTCCATATTCCTGCATAATACTAACAGGGTATTTATCAAGATATTCCCGTGTCTTAAATTCTACAGGAACACCTAATGCATCACCTACAGCTACACCAAACAGAATGTCTTTGAGTTTATTGTTTATCATCTTTTTTAATGATTAATCTTTATTGATAATATTATCAACCAAAGATATTAAATATTTTCAATTAATAAATTATCAATTTAATGACAAAAGTCAATTAGAACTATCTTCATCATTGAGGACAAAACTATTCACAGTAGCTAATTTGTTAATTGTTTAAAAAAATGGAATTATTTGTCATTAGTTTGTTACAAGTACTCTACAGGACAATTAATCACTTAAGTTTTCATTTTTTTGACTTTTACAATACAATGCCAAAATCGGTATGTATTGTACAAGTCTTTATAATGAAATCAATAAAATTGTTCATCATCAAACTTCAATTTCATTCTTTATTCTTTTATTATATTTAAATTTCAACTAAATTTTATTTACATGTATATTCTAATGAAAAAAATATCGCAATATTTTAGTAATTTTGAAAATTGATTAAAATTACTTTATAATTAAGCAAAAAAGTTATGTTTAAACTCTTCAGAAATATTGATAAGAAAAATTATCGTCCCGTATTGGGCGGTATGGATATTTTTAAATTTATAGGTCCAGGACTACTTGTTACAGTTGGTTTTATTGATCCGGGAAATTGGGCATCAAATTTAGCTGCCGGAGCAGATTATGGCTATGCATTATTGTGGATGGTCACATTATCAACCATTATGTTGATTTTTTTACAACATAATGTGGCTCACCTTGGTATTGCCACGGGATTATGTCTATCAGAAGCTACTGCCATTCATTTAAAACCGAAATACTCAAAGTTTCTACTTACAACTGCTATGTTGGCTTCTATTTCAACGTCTTTAGCCGAAATTTTGGGAGGTGCTATTGCGTTAGAAATGTTGTTTAATATTCCTATTAGGGCAGGTTCATTGATTGTGACAATTTTTGTTATCATAATGTTATTTACAAACTCCTATCGTTTGATAGAAAAATGGATTATTGCCTTTGTATCCATTATTGGCTTGTCATTTTTTTATGAATTGTCACTGGTTCAGATTGATTGGAACAGTGCAATGGTAGGATGGGTAACTCCTTCGTTTCCAAGAGGATCGATGCTGGTTATTATGAGTGTTCTCGGAGCTGTAGTTATGCCTCACAATCTTTTTTTACATTCCGAAGTAATTCAAAGTCGTCAATGGAACTTGCAAGATGAAAAAGTTATTAAGAAACAATTGCGGTACGAATTTACCGATACACTTGTTTCAATGTTGATTGGTTGGGCGATAAATAGTGCAATGATTCTGTTGGCTGCAGCCACTTTCTTTCAAACAAAAACTCCTGTTTCCGAACTTCAACAAGCGAATCAATTGTTAGCTCCTTTGTTGGGGTCAAATGCTGCTGTTGTTTTTGCTGTTGCCCTATTATTTGCCGGAATAGCATCAACGATTACTTCCGGAATGGCTGCCGGAAGTATTTTTGCAGGAATGTACAAAGAACCTTACGACATTAAAGATAATCACTCTAGGTTAGGAGTAGCCATCTCACTTTTTATTGCTTTTGGGATTATATTGCTGATTACGAATCCATTTCAGGGATTAATCATTTCGCAAATGATATTGAGTATTCAATTACCATTTACAATATTTTTGCAGGTTTACTTAACTTCATCCGAAAAAGTTATGGGTAAATACAAAAACTCTAAACTCTCAAAAATTTTACTTTATTCACTCGGTGTTATTGTAGGCGGATTAAATATTGCATTATTTATTAGCTTTTTTGTTAGTTAAGTAATAGAATTCAATCCCGAATAGCTATCGTGGACAACGTTCTATTAACTCTTTTAAATGGGACATTATATAGTCCCATTTACTTAATGCTAAATTATTTACATTTCTAATCTTTTTATTATTGTGGTTGTTATTATAAGAAACAATATTTCTTCTTATGAAAGCATCCACAACTATTTTATATAACAGAGCCTTATTTTTGAGCTTCTTTAGTGTGTTTTACAATATTATAGAAGGATTTATTTCAGTATTACTGGGAATAAAAGATGAGACGCTAACGCTCCTTGGTTTTGGCTTTGATAGTTTTATTGAAGTAGTTTCGGCTATTGGAATTACTGTTATGATAATTCGAATGCGTAAAAATAAAGAGACCAACAGAAGTGAATTTGAAGTTCAGGCATTAAAAGTAACAGGCGTTTCGTTTTATTTACTTTCTATTGGATTATCGGCGGGAATCATTACAAATTTATTGACCAATCACAAACCCGAAACAGCACTTTGGGGAATAATTATATCAGTAGTTTCGATAATAGTAATGATTTGGCTAATGTTAGCTAAAAAGAAAGTTGGCGTTAAATTAAATTCAGAACCAATAATTGCAGACAGTAATTGTACAAAAATATGTATTTATATGTCTGTGGTATTGTTGGTTGCCAGTCTGATTTATGAATATACCGGATTTGCATATGCAGATGCAATCGGTACTGCCGGATTGGTTTATTTCTCCTTCTCGGAAGGGAAAGAGGCTTTTGAAAAAGCGAAAGGGAAACAGAATTGTAAATGTTGACCGAATGTTATTCTTTCCAGTTTTTTAGCTCGTTATACAATCGTTGAACGGGTAATCCCATTACATTAAAATAAGATCCTTCGATGGATTCGACGCCAATGAAACCAATCCATTCCTGAACACCATAACTCCCTGCTTTATCATAGGGTTGATAATTTTCCAAATAATACTCAATTTCTTCAGCATTTATTTTTGCAAAACTTACATCCGAAATAACCGAAAATGTTTTCTTCTTTCTCAAAGTACTAATACAAACACCCGTAATTACCTGATGTCTTCTCCCTGATAAGGAGTTCAACATACTTGTTGCTTCAGCTTTATTTTCAGGTTTTCCTAACACTTTTCCTTCGTGCCATACAATTGTATCGGCAGTTATCAATAAGGTGTTTTCTTCCATTAAATCTCTAAATGCATTTGATTTTTTCTCAGCCAGATAAGCTGGAATTTCAACTCCAAAAACATTACTGGGATAGGTTTCTTCTACATCTATTACTTTAACGCTAAAGGGAATGTCTAATCCTTTAAGAAGTTCCAGTCTGCGTGGCGATTTAGAAGCGAGAATGATATCGTATTTATTTAAATTTGAAAGCATCTACATTGATTTTTAATGAAATTATTTTACAATAAATAAATCAAACAAGCTGATTCCATAAGTTTTAGCTTGTAAAAAATAAAAGATAAAACTATATAACACACCAATTAGCATAATTACTTTGCTTAAATTTGATGCATTTTTATAATCAACAGAATTCTTTGCTGTGAAAATAAAATATCCTAAAATTATTAACGGTAAAACCAAGCCAAATAAAATATACCTGACAGAAAGCGTACCTTCAAAATTTATAAAAAAATGGTTGAACAATAGAAGCAACGAAATGGTAAGCAGAATAAGAAAATAAAGTATCAGCTTTGTATTTTTAACTCCTAGTTTTATAACAATCGTTCTGCATTCCATTTCTCTATCACCTTTTTCATCCTGAATATCTTTAATTATTTCCCGTATTAATGTTGTAATAAATGCAAAGATAGCAAAACATCCTATCCAGCCATAAATTTCGCCGGGGATGGGAGTCTGGTAAATTAAATCTCCATATGTTTTTGAGAGAAAAGCTAGCTGAGAAATACCAACAATTAATATTGAAAGTGCTGCTACAAAAGCAACAACCAAATTACCAATAAGAAACTGCCGTTTGTAACTGGCCGAATAAAACCAAAGTAATCCGGGAACCACAATGAAAATAAAAGCTAAAGTCATACTTCGGGCGAAATAAGCTAATAATAAACCACATAGAACTCCGATCCCTGTTAAAATCTGATGCATCAACATGACTAAATGCCTGCTAAAATTTTTACCAACGATCTGCCTTTCGGGTTTGTTAATTACATCAATTTTCACGTCAAAATAATCATTTAACATATATCCGGCAGCAGCAATGAAAACAGACGCCAGAATAAGTAAGATCACCATGTTTTCATTCGTACTTTCAAATCCGTAAGCTTGAAGAATAGGTAGCAACACAACTTTACTCATTAGATATTGTATTAAAGCAATAAAAAATAAGTTTTGTATACGGATAAGCCTGAAAAATGCGGACATAGTATATTTATTTCTTTTTGTGACGTTTGTAAATATCTTTACTCAGGAGATTATAAATTTTCTTTAAATCTCTTCTTTCTTTCAACATTGTAAGATGACTTGAAATTATTTTATCGTCGAAACGAACTGCCGGACCTGTTTGAGCCTTGTATGGTTGTACTGATTGAATTTTCTCTGCCGTTTCCATAATTAATGGATGCATAATTTCGAAATTCACCCCTATATCTTCGAGTATCTGAGATGAAATATCATACATATAATTACTGAAGTTACAAGCAAAAACAGCCGCTAAATGTATTTTCTTGCGTTGTTCAGAAGTAACTAAATAGGTTTTGGAATCCAATAATTCAGCAATCTCTAAAAGCTTTTTTTGTACTTCAGAATTTATAGCTTCGATACAAATAGGTATTTTACTAAAGTCAACCTCCTTCTCTTTTGAAAATGTCTGAAGTGGATAAAAAACGCCATATTTTGTAGCAATCCCATCAAATTCACTCATAGGAATGCTACCGGCAGTGTGAACGTGTATAGCATCAGGTAAATCAAAACTTTTCAAGGTGTGCCTGAAAGCTCCATCCTTTAAGGCATAAAAATATATATCTGCTTTATCGTAAATCTCAGAAATATCTGTTGTATAGGTTGTATTGAGTTTTTCGGCTAAAATGGCAGCATTTTTTTGTGTGCGACTATAAACCTGAGCAATAGTTACCCCCTTTTTTTGTAAAGCTAATGCTAAATGTGTGGCTACACTTCCCGAACCAATAAAAACGGCTTCCATGATTTTTATTTCTTTTTATTTTTTTTTCACGCCAAGAACCAATATCGCACCTGCAACAATAAGTAAAACCGGCCAGATATAGTCCGATATATTCCGTGTGAAATGAATTATATCTGATAATCTGAATAACATTCCCACCACAATTAAAACAATTCCTATATTTTTGTTTGAATGAGTAAGTAGAAAAATCAAACCCATAATTAGGGGATAATTTTTAAAATCAAAAATATGAGATGCTATTTCAGGTGGAAATACATTGAGTTGGCGAAGTAGAAAAATACAACCAAATACTAAAAGTGTTACCCCCCAAGCTAACCGATTGTCTCTTTTTGCACTTATTTTAGACATTTTTATTTGATTTTAAAATTTTCAAAATGAATTTTATCATCGGCTAATTTCTCCTCCTCGAAAGGTTTCCTTTTTTCATCAGGATAACCAATAGACATAATACATAACACCCCAAAATGGGTAGGTATGTTTAGCAGTGCTTTTATATATTCTTCGGTTGTGGTTTGTTCATTTTTCTGTCGGTTATAAACCTGAACCCAACAACTTCCCAATCCTAAATCCTGAGCTTGTAGTTGAATTATTATTGCTGCAATTGAAGCATCTTCTATCCATACATCACTTTTTGTGGTATCGGCAATAACAACAATCGCCAAAGGTGCCTCTTTCAGCATCTGAGAACCATAAGGGCGACTTTCAGATAATTTCAACAAAGTATTTCTGTCCTGAATCACAATAAATTCCCATGGATTACTTCGTTTTGAAGCAGGTGACATTAGTGCTGCTTTTGTTATTTTCAGTATTTTATCCTGCTCAACTTCACGTGGTTCATATTTCCGAATGCTTCGTCTGTTTTTTAAAAGATCAAAAAATGAGACCATATTTCTTTATTTTTATTTTAAGTCTTATTTTGATTGATTATCAATAAGATATGTGATAATATTTTCCGTTTTTAGTATGTTTTTAAGTCTCTCAAATGGGATAGTAACTTCAGTTTGTCCTACATAAAATGGTGCTATTTCATAAGGATTGAAAACATAATTTATACTGACGTCTGTAATGTAAAAATTACCATTTGGTTTTATTGAATCGATCCAAAAATCTGTATCTTCAAGATTTAAAATATCACTAACACCTTGTGACTCATTCATATCGTTACTTTCCTCAACAATTCGATTTTGTATTAATTTAGTGAGTTGATTTTTATAACCCTGAACAAATAAATCGCTTTCACTTATTTGTTTTCCAGTCTTTAAATCAAAATTATAATAATTTCGGGTTTCGTAGCCATGTGCTCCTCCCATAAATATATACCGGTCAATTCCATATACATATATATTATTGTCAGATAACAGACTATAACCTGATAAATTTTGCTCATTATTAAACGAATAAGTTCTTACAGAATCAAGAAAATCATCAATTGAGGCATTATTTAATCTGTATTCTGTAGCTAAATCCTTGGCGAATTTCTCAACAACAGAATCATTTGAATATGCATAATACTTTTCACCAAATAGGTTTGTAATAATAGATTTTCTGATAGAATCCATTATACTTTCCTTGTAAAATTTGGTAGGTAATTCAATTTGCATTTCAACTTTTAATGCACCTTTACTTGTATCGGAAGTCAGATAGTATTTTTTAGCAAAATCTTGTTCGTCCGTTTTTATCTTTTTTTGTTTACAAGAGAAAAAAGACACACTCACCAAAACACTCAATATCAAAATTGTCGTTTGCTTTTTCATATGGAAGTAATTGTTTTTTTAAGATCACATGAACTTGAATTCCATAGGCGTGTTTTCATTATCTTTGATGAACCAACGGTGATCAAAGATAATACCTGTGATAATGCTCGTTTCATATATTTATTTAATAAATAAAATTATGGCAACAAAATTACAACTTTATTAAGAGATTTATCTAAAAAACATAAAAATATTTCGTTCTAATATGATTTATAGTGGTTAAACATTAAAAATGCTGTTCTTGTAATTTCGTTTTTGTAGATGAATTTGACAATTCTATATGCAATAATTAATTCCTAGCACTCATTTATTAGTTTAAACACTCTAAATATTGCCCTTTCTCGATTTTGTCTCTTTGTTCTATATATTTCTATGCATCAGCATAAGAGGATCATAAGTACAGTTCGTATTTCATATTATCTTTGTTTATAAAAATGGAATCAATTAAATATCAAAAAGAATGAAAAAGGAAATGGCAATACTATCTCTTGTTGTTATGTCTTTTTGCAATAACCACAATTTCACAGAAAGCTTATGATGATAAAAAAGCATCTGTAAAAAACAGAAACTAAATGCGATAAAAAAGCAGAAGCTAAATATTGTGGAGAAAAATTAGAGAAAGTTTGTGTAAAGATAAAAAATCAACTTGTATAGGAAAATGCAAGAGCGAAACTGAGAGTAAGAAATAATTCAGCTGCACTAATTAAAAAAAATGTCACGAATACTTTATCGTGACATTTTTTTGTTATTCAAATGTCTTTTACCAATAATTCGTCTATAGGCTTATCCATTTCATCTTTTATCATTAATGTTTTTTTCCAGAAATCATCCAATTGTTCATTTTTTGCCGTCAAAAATAATTCTGAACCAAGGGTTTCAATTTTTGTATTTAATGCTTTTAAAGTCAATTGGTTAATATCAATAGCCGGCAAATAACTTTTTAATTTTGTTGTGTCGTTGAACACTTCAATCAATATTCCTGAATCCACTAATGTAGATAAAATTTGATTTACAAGGCGAATGGGTAATTTATTTAATTCTGCAATATTTTCGGAAGATAAAGGTGGTTGTTGGTCTTCAAATTGTTTCACAACGAAATGTGCTATAAAAAGCGTCAGAAAACTTTTATATCTTGAACTAATATTCTTTGTATCCACTTCATAGTCATAGTTTTTAAAGTTTTGCGATGCAAAAGAAATTTCAGCACCAAGCAATACTATTAAACAAGAAATCTGTAACCATAAGAGTAGCAACGGAATAGCGGCAAAACTTCCATAAATAACATTGTATCTCGACAAATAAACTTGTCCATTGATATACAACATTTGAAACAACTGAAAGGCAGATCCTGCAATTAAACCAGCTAATAACGCATTGAAAAATCGTACTCTTGTATTAGGAATTACCATGTACATAATTGTAAATACAAGCCAGTTAAGCAAATAAGGTATCAATTTCACTCCAAAACGAAGAAACGGACTTAATACATGATAAATATATGATTGGGAAAGAGATGAACTGACAAATATGGAAAAACCACTTGATAAAACAATAAACAATGGAATGATAAGTATTGTAGAAAAATAGGTTGTAAACTGACGAATGGGTGAACGGGATTTTTTTACCTGCCAGATACTATTAAAGGCATTTTCCACTTGCATAAAAAAATTCATTACAGACCAAAACAAAATGGCTAGACCAATACCGATAAATAATCCTCCTTGAGTGGTTTCCAGATATTTCTGTACGAATTCCATTACTTTGGGAATAAGTCCCATTTTGGCAATGTATGAGCCTTCCAACGACTTCTCAATCATTTGTTCAACACCAAATCCCCTGGCAATAGCAATGATAAGGGCAAAAAGGGGAACTATGGCAAATAAAATGGAATAAGTCAGCGCAGAGGCTCTGATATTTAATTTGTCATCGATAAATCCTCTGATAGCCAGAATTAATGTTTTAACAATCCGATAGGAAAATCTTCGTGATCGCGACAATTCGAGTTCGGTAATTTGCCAAATATCGTAACGAATAAATTTATAGATCCGTTGAAAAAAAGCTATAAGTTTAGACATAAAGCAGTGTTTTGAAAGGATTAAATATGAGGAGAAAAAAAAATAGCAGGTCTGTAAGCCGGGTTCTGTACTTTGCTTTCACAAAGTGTTTGTCATTTATCTCTAACAAATGTTGCCATTTGCCTTTAGCAATCTACCCTCCGACATCGGGCGAGAAACCCTACATGCGCCGGTATACTTGATCTTGCAACCCATAAGACGTACGGCATTAATTGTTGCCAATTAATCCGGTGAGCTTTTACCTCACCTTTTCACCCTTTCCGCACCCCGAAAGGTGTGGTGGTTTTTTTCTGTTACGTTACTCTGCTCTCACAAACAGCTTCCCGTTAGGAAATATGGTACTCTGTGTTGCCCGGACTTTCCTCCATTCCTCAAGGGAAAAGCGACAAACCGACCTACTATTTACTTGCAAAGATAATGATAATTTTGGGCTTTACAATTAGATTGTTAATTGAGAACATTAAGAAAAATAAAATTATGTGGAAATAATAATTGTTTTGCTATTGAATTCAACTTTATCACGCATAAGTTGTTTTAATTAACGTAAATTTAAATAGATAAAATATGAAAACTGAATTTGAATTCAAAAAAGGAGATAAAATTGTTATAATTGGTGGTGGTTTTGCCGGATTACAATTAGCCAGAGCATTGAAAAATACCGAGTTTCAGGTAATCATTATCGACAAACAAAATCACCATCAGTTTCAGCCCCTTTTTTATCAGATTGCCAGTTCACGGCTAGAACCAGCCAGTATTTCATTTCCGTACCGTAAGATATTTCATGGAATAAAAAACGTGGAATTTCGAATGGCAGAAGTGCTCAGCATAAATCCCGAAATTAATACCATAATAACAACTACTGCCAATATAATTTACGATCATTTGGTAATTGCCAGCGGATGTAAAACTAATTTTTTCGGGAACGAACAGTTAAGCAAGCATGCTATGTCGATGAAAACTACTCAGGATGCAATTAAAATTAGGAATAAAATTCTCTTAAATTTTGAAGAGGAAGTCTTTGCTAAAGAAAAAGACCGCTTGGCATTATCCAATATAATAATTGCCGGTGCCGGTCCAACAGGAGTAGAATTGTCAGGTGCTTTTGCCGAACTTAAAAATACTGTTTTGCCAAAAGATTATCCGACTCTTGACTTTAATCATTTGAATATCATTTTGGTAGAAGGAAGCAAACATACCCTTAATAATATGAGTGAAGAATCAAAACTGACTTCTCAAAAATATCTTGAAAAAATGGGAGTACAGGTAAAAGCCGGAGTTTTAATAAATTCATACGATGGAGAAAATGCGATTTTAAGCACCGGTGAAATTATTCCCACTCGCATTCTTATTTGGGCTGCCGGAGTTACCGGAAATATTATCAGTGGATTAAAAACGAAAGAAATTATTAAAAATCGGTACATTGTTGATCGTTATAATAAATTGATTCAGCATAATAATATTTATGCTTTGGGAGATGTTGCCTATATGGCAACTCCACTTTATCCAAATGCACATCCTCAGGTCGCTAATGTGGCTATTAATCAGGCTAAAATGCTGGCAAGAAATATGAAAAGAAGTTTAAAAGAACAACCGTTAACCGAATATGAATACAAAGATTTGGGGATGATGGCCACTATTGGGAAAAATAAGGCTGTAGTAGATTTACCTTATCTCAAATTTCATGGAGCACTGGCGTGGTATTTCTGGATATTTCTGCATCTTATGTTAATTCTGAGCGTCAGAAATAAATTGATAATTTTTATTAACTGGGCATGGAGTTATTTTACCAAAGACACATCCTTACGGTTAATTCTGAATACAGAACCAGATAAAGAAATTATCAGATGAAATTTTGGATTAACGTTTAATGCCGGAAACAAAACGGCTAAAATCGGCAATAATCTTGTTCATAAAATCATTTATGTTTTTATCTACATCCAAATGACGGGTGTTTTCATTGTAATACTTAATAATTTCTTTAGCACCTTCTTTAAACTTAATTTGTGGATTAAATTCTGGTACAAAAGATTTTATTTTTGAGTTATCGAAAATCATGCTGTGAGATTTATCGCCTAACAATCCATCCCCAATCTCTTTGTTGTAAAGGGCAATTATATCGGAAGGAATATGAATAATATTCGCTTTTACGCCTAATTCAGAAGCCAAAATTTCGTAGATATTGTTCCAACTTAACCATTCGTCCGAAGTGATATGAAATGTCTCGTTTAATGCTTTTTTATTTCCAAGTAAACCAACCAAACCTACAGCAAAATCTTTGTGATGGGTAAGCGTCCAAATGGAAGTGCCATCTCCCGGAAGAATTACGGGCAATCCTTCTAACATTCTATGTAGTACGGTATATCCACCGATAGCCGGAATTTTTGTTTTGTCGTAAGTATGCGAAGGGCGAACAATTGTATAGGGGAAGTCAGTATTATTAACTGCTTCTTTCAATGTATTTTCACAAGCAATCTTTTTTCTGGAATACTCCCAAAAAGGATTATCAAGAGGAGTATCTTCAGTAACAGGCAATTGTTGTGGAACCTGATATGCCGAAGCTGTGCTGATAAATACATATTGTTTTGTTTTCCCTTTAAACAATGAAATATCATTCAGAATGTGTTCCGGCTCATACGCTATAAAGTCAACTACTACGTCAAATGAATGATTCTCCAGGGCTTTTTTTGTCCTTTCTACATCCCTAATATCTGAAATAATGGTTTTTATCCCTTGAATATTTCTTATTCCTGCACTTTTACCACGATTTAAATGATAAAGATCAATTCCTTTCGTAAGTGCCAGTTCTGAACAGGCCGAACTTAATACACCTGTTCCTCCGATAAATAATACTTTCATTTATTTTGTGTTAATTTTGTGTTAGAAATAATAGTAGAAATGCTTTTCCTTTATATTATTTCTTTTCCAAACGGCGTTAATGCCAATCCGGCCAATTTAAAATGCTGCATAGCAAATGGAATCCCAATAATTGTAATTGCGAAAAGAATACCAAATACTAAATGAGTTAATGAAATCCAGATACCACCAATTAGAATCCAGAGTATGTTCATTATGGTTGATAAGCAGCCTGAACTACTTTTTGAAGCACGAATTTCAGAACCGAATGGCCATAATGCTAATAATGCCAGTTTTAATGTTTGAATACCAAAAGGAATGCCTACGATTGTTACAATCAGTATTAGGCTAGAAATCAGATACTCAATGCAAATGATTATACCACCAAAAATTAACCAGATGATGTTTCCAAGAAATTTCATGCCTATCAGTTTTAGAGTTTAATAATAAGACCAAAATAGGAGAGGAGCGAGGGTCAATATTTAAAAAAATTACAAATAAGTATTTACCATTAAACAATGTACCATTTACAATTTTAAAAAAAAGATAAACAGCATATTACGAGTTTATTAATGAGACATTATATTATATTATTTTCATTACCAATAAGTGTTTTCTTCAAAAATTATTGCTCAATGTCTCCTTTAATTAGTTTTTCTGTATTTTCGAAAAGGGTATTGAAATCATAATCTTTCACTGCCATTGGAGGATGAACGATAAATCTTAACCGAGTTCCGATTCCTAAAGGAAAAAAGCCATATCGAGTAATTTTCCAAGAATTATTGATTGTAATTGGAACAACTAGCGCATCGGGAGCATATTTACATAAAATTTTTAATCCATTTGAAGCAAAGTGTCCGGGTTTACCATCGCGTGAACGTGTTCCCTCAGGGTAAATTACAGTGGATCGATTATTTGCCTGAATATATTCAGCCATTTTTTTTAAAGCTGGTAATGCTTGTTTTGGATTTTTACGGTCAATTAATACAGAACCGCCATGATTCAGGTTATACGAAATGCTCGGAATACCTCTTCCCAACTCAATTTTACTTATATATTTAGGGTGATATTTTCGCAAAAACCAGCCAATTCCAATAATATCATATACACCCTGATGATTCGCAGCAAAAATAATTGGTTTTCCGGTGGGAATATCAGCTCTAAACTCCGCTTTTGCAGTTGTAAAATTTACCAATAATATTTTGAGCATAAAGTACCCAAATATATCTACAATTCGTTTATGTGCCTGGTATCCAAATAAATTAAAACTAATAAATTGGAAAATATGGAAAATACACAACAAGATTAAGACCAGTAAATAGGTTATAATTGACAGAGGAATTGAAATAATTTTTTGCATAATCTACAAATCTAAAATGATGGACAAATTTAATAAAAATATCTTTTAAAAAAAGTAGAAGATGAAAACTATAAAAATATTGTCAAATAAAAAACCCTCAACCTTATTTATAATTTTAGGTTGAGAGTTTTTATTGATTAATAAAGACTTACAATCTTTCTAACTGTTTACACAGTTAAAAATATATTTATAATTCCCATGCTAAAGCACTTGCACCAAGTACGGCTGCATCGGCTTCTTTCAGATCGGAGAAGACTAATTTTATTTTACCTCTCCATAAAGGAAGAAGGTTTTTTTCCATATTTTCTCTGATTGGATTTAAAATTAAGTCACCAGCTTTTGAAAGTCCTCCAAAAAGGACAATGGCTTCAGGCGCACTGAAAGCAACAAAATCAGCCAGACTTTCACCAAGAATTTTTCCGGTAAAATTGAAAATTTCTTTTGCTACTTCATCGCCTTCCATTGCAGCATCGAATACATCTTTCGAAGTTATTTCTTCACTTGGAATATTGCGCAATAAACTTGATTTATCTGTTGATTCCAATATCTCACGGGCAGAACGGGCAACTCCGGTGGCAGAGCAATAAGTTTCCAGACAACCTGTTTTACCACAACCGCATAAACGTCCATTATTTCTTACAGCCGTTGTATGGCCTAATTCACCGGCAAAACCATCGTGACCATAAAGTACTTTCCCATCGATTATAATTCCGCTACCAACACCTGTACCAAGCGTAATCATAATAAAATCTTTCATTCCACGTGCAGCCCCATAAGTCATTTCTCCAAAAGCAGCAGCATTTGCATCATTTGTTAGTGCAGCAGGAATACCAAATTTTGCAGACATTAATTTGGCAAAAGGTACGATACCTTTCCAGGGTAAATTTGGTGCGTGTTCGATATTCCCGGTATAGTAGTTTCCGTTTGGAGCTCCAATACCAATTCCTTTAATTTTATCGATACCCCCTGCTGCTTGAATTAATTTACTTAATTCAACGTAAATGTCGTTGATATACAGATTGACATCTTCAGGATGATTTGACGTTTTTATTGCACTTTTTGAGATTACACTTCCACGGCTATCAACAACACCAAATACTGTGTTTGTTCCGCCCATGTCCATGCCAATTACATAAGGTTTGTCCATAATATATTAGTCTTAAAAATTAAATAATGAATCAGATTTTTTCAAATCAATCTTTTAGAATAAAAATAAAACCAGAAAAATATTAACAATAAAATTGAATTAATGATTTTTCCGGTTTCAATTAAAAAAAATATCTTATCTTATTTTCGATCCTTTTACTGCAAAGAATACAAGATACAGATAATATATAAATAAGAAGCTGATAGCAATAACTACAGATCCTGTAAGTGATTGAACAGCACCCATTATAGGCATTAAAATAGCAGCTCCGATTACAGATGTAGCTATTACACCTGAAGCAACTTTTGCGTGAGGACCAAGATCTTCCAAAGCAAGATTATAAATTGTTGGCCACATGATAGAGTGGAATAAACCTGTTCCTAAGAACAACCACATTGCAACTGTACTTGCGCTTCCGCCAATTGCTAACGAAGCAGCAACTAATACAGCTCCACCAACAGCACAAATAGAAAGAATTCGACGAGCAGAGAATTTTTGTAATACAAAAATACCGATTAAACGTCCAACCATTAATCCACCCCAGTAATATTTCAATAAATCAATACGATCCTGAGAACCAATAGTTAACCCTAATTTGTCAGTATAATCCGCAAAGAAACTTGGTATTCCGATTTCGATACCCATATATACAAAAATTGCTAATGAACCTAACCAAACATGAGTATATTTGAAAGCACTTGATTTGTATTTTTTTACTGCACCACCTTCATTTGCTTCATCACCTTTAATTTCTGGTAATTTTAAGAAAAACATGATTAAAAGAATTACCAAAGTGACGCCACCTATAATTCCAAAAGGAGTCTGAACAGCTTTCGGATCGTTAGTGTCATTTACAATGAGCATAGAAACAAAAATAGGAGCAATAACTGTAGCTACAGAATTCAACGCATTAGTTAATGTCAAACGGCTAGCGGCTGTTTTTTCAGGTCCTAATGCATTAACATAAGGATTGGCTGCAACCTGAAGAATCACTACACCAACTGCAAATACGGCAACTGCACCCAAAAATGGAATATAACCCATAGCCACCATTGGAATACAAAGGAAAAAACCTACAACAATCAGTAATAAACCTGATAATACACCATTTTTATAACCTATACGGTTAATCATAAAACCTACGGGAACAGACAAAATATACGCTCCATAAAAAAACGAATTTGGTAACTGTTTTTCAACGTTATTTAAATTAAACGCGTCTTTTAGGAAATCGATCATTGAGTTGTTCATTGTTGTTATAAATCCAAAAAGGAAAAATAACGAAGCCATTACAACTAATGGAAACAAATACTTGTTTTTTGACATAACTTTTAAAAATTAAATTTAATTGATTTTTTTTATTAATAAGGATAACTTATTTTTATTTGTATAATTAGAATTATGAATTTCCGAAAAAAGTTTTTTTTAATTAAAAATGCACGCCAAAGATAGTATAATTTTTCCCATTTTTCAGGTAATTCGAATGCAAATAAAGGATAAATATTAGTCAAAAATACTGTTATATAGCATGTTTTTAGTTATTCAACAACCTTTTTTAGTGAATAAAAATATATCTGTAAAGCTTACAAATTTTTAAATAAAAATTCACTCATTCTTGTATATAAATGTCGACGGGTTTGTTTCCCAAGAATACTATGATTTTTATCTGTGTAAAGTTGCATCTCGAATTGTTTGTCAGCAGCAACCAATCGGTCGATAAACAACATGGTGTTCTGAACATGAACATTATCGTCTGCAGTTCCGTGTATTATGAGCAAATCTCCCTGCAATTTATCCGCACGTTGTAAAGCAGACGATAAATCATACCCTTTGAAATTTTCCTGAGGAGTACGCATAAATCGTTCGGCATAAGCAGTGTCGTAAAAACGATAGTCAGTTACAGGTGCTACTGCAATTCCGGCTTTAAAGACTTTCTCTCCCGTGGTCATGGCAAAAAGTGTCATCGTGCCACCATAACTCCATCCCCATATTCCAATACGGTCTTTGTCAACGTAATTTTGTTTTCCCAAGTATTTTGCCGCCTCTATCTGATCTTTCGTTTCGAGAACATTTAATTTTTGATAGGTACATTTTCGGAATTCCGAACCTCTCGCACCCGTTCCACGACCATCCACACAAACAACAATATAATTCTGTGTAGTAAGGTAGTATTCCCAGCCAATGTCCCATTTATCTAAAACCTGTTGTGAGTTAGGACCGCTGTATTGAACCATTAATACAGGATATTTTTTATTTGTATCAAAGTTTAGAGGTTTTATCATCCAACCGTTTAGTTTTACATTTTCTGAAGTGCTAAATGTGAAGAATTCTTTTTTTGCCAAATTCAATGCTTTGAACTTAGCAGCTAATTTATTATTATCCTGAATTACATAAACCGGATTTCCTGAATTGGTACGAAGCGTAAGAGTGTTTGGCTTTTCTAAAGCAGATGCATCATCAACAAAATAGGTAAACGTTGTATTAAATGCTGCGTTATGAGTGCCTTTACCATCGGTTAATCGAGCTTTCTTCCCTTTATTGTCAATTGCATAAACATCACGTTGCATCGGTGATATTTCAGCCGATTGGTAATATAAAATGTTCCTTTTCTCATCATAACCATAAACATCAGTTATATCCCAGCTCCCTTTGGTCAATTGTTTTAGCAAAGTACCATTCATACGATATTGGTATACATGTCGGTAACCATTCTGTTCACTTACATACAAAAATGTCTCATTATCAGATGAAAATTGGGTGAAATCAATGTTTTCGTAATCAATATAATACTTGTCTTCTTGTTTTAATATTAATTTCGATAAAGTTGATTTTGGATTAGTGAAGAACATTTCCAACTTATTTTGTATACGGTTCAGTTTGAAAATTACCAGTTGATCAATACTATTTGTCCATTTGATACGTGGAATGTAAAAATCATTATTTAAATCAGGTAATTGCATAGTTTTAATGGATTTGTAAAAATCGTCATATACACATACGCTAACTTTAGAATTATTTTGACCGGCTTTCGGATATTTAAATTTTACCAATGTTGGATAAAGCAATAGTTCATTATCGGTAGTGTCTTTTTTAATATAACTTTGAAAAGAAAATTCAGGAACTTTCGATTCGTCGAACCTTACAAAAGCTAACATTTTACTATCGGGACTCCATTCGAAATAACGTGTTTTTTCAAATTCTTCCTCGTAAACCCAATCAGGTGTACCGTTTATGATGTTTCCTATTGAGCCATCTTTGGTAATAGCACTTTCGGTGTTGAAATCAAGCTTTTTGAGGTACAGGTTATTTTCTCTGGCAAAAGCAATATAACGACTATCCGGCGAAAATAAAGGTACTTCTTGTGAACCGTTATCGGATAATGTTTGAATTTCATTCCGTTTAATATCATAAACGAAATAATCGGCTGTAAAAGTACGACGATATCGTTTTTTTACATTGCTATAAACTAATAGTTTCAATTCGTTAGGGCTGAATTCGTAACCATCAATTGTTTTTAACGGAGAATTTTTTAAGCGACTCACACTGAAAATTGTGTCAATGGTAGCTCCTGTTTTGTAACTATATTTCACAACAGCTTTGTGATTGACCATCAAGGTATAAAATTCACCATTATTCATTGATGAAGGTGTTTTCGAGGTTGGAACTTTAAAGTTTCCATCTGTAATATCGTATAGTAAATTTGCAAAAGCAAAATTTATACATAGTGTTAAAACAAAAAGCAATTTAAAACGTTTCATTAGTAGATGTTTTATTGAGAAAAAAAATAACTGAAAAAAAAATTCTTTCATCCAAATTTCATTTTTACAAAAATAACTCAAAATATCCTTTTATTGCATGTATATTCTAAAAGTTTTAAATCCATTAACAAAAGCCATGAAAGTAATACATATTATTTACAATTTTAATCAACTGAATTTATGAGTATTTTTAATGATTTATTTCAATCCAATGAAAAAAGTAACGAATTGGGAATTTGTTTAAGTGGTGGAGGAGCGCTTGGTTTGGCTCATATAGGAGTGCTTCAATCGTTAGAAGATCATGGAATTTCGCCAACAGTCATAGTCGGTTCGAGTATGGGAGCCATAATCGGAACCTTTTATGCTGCCGGATTTTCACCTGCTGATATGCTACAGATGATTAAAGATGATAAATTGTACAAAATCACGAAACTAATGACTTTTCGGCCATCTTTTCTGAAATCAGGTTTATCTTCTCATCAAATGTTACGATCGTTATTAAAAGAAATCATTCCTCACAACAGTTTTGAAAAGTTGGAGAAAAAATTGCATATTTGTGTTGCTAATTTAAATAATGCAGAATGGGAAATTATCGAGTCGGGAAATGAACTTGATAAATGGGTTGCGGCTTCTGCAAGTATTCCCGGACTTTTCGAAACAATTAAAAGTAATAAAAACTATTATGTTGATGGCGGGTTGTTGAATAATATGCCTGCACAAGGAATCGTTGAAAAGTGTAAAACCATAATAGGGGTGGATGTCATACCTCATTTAGTACCCACAGAAGTAAAGAAGCCAATTGATACGCTTTCATTTGCCGTTAGAGCCATGCAACATCAGAATTCAACGGCTGGGAGAGCTTTGTGTCAATACCTCATTGAGCCAAAAGCCATCGAAAAATATCATGAATTCAGCTTCGATGCATATCAGGATATTTACCAATATGGCTATGAAGCTACTACAAAATATATTGCAAAAAATCTTGATATAATGAAGTTAAAGGTTGAAAAAAAATAACTTTGACTGTAAGGAGTTTTAATTTGCTAACGATATAGTAACACTGAAAACAGTTCCCTTATTAATTTCCGTACTAAACCATATTTTACCACCCGAAAGCTCGATAATATTTTTTGAAATAGCAAGTCCAAGTCCCATGCCGGTGTTTTTTGTAGTAAAGTTCGGAACAAATAGCTTATCACTTATCTCGTCATCGATACCAGCACCATTATCAATTATTTCAATTAGAACATTTCTAGCTTCTGTTTTCAGATTCACCTGAATTTTCCCATTTCGGTTTGGAGGAATAGATTGTATGGCATTTTTTAATAAATTATTAAATACCTGAACCAATTGTTCGGGGTCGGCATACACATATACTCCCGAATCGTTTCCACTAAATTTTATTTGAATTTCTTCGTTATTATTTCTGAATAATTGCACCACAGAATGTAATTTTGCAGCAATATCCACTTTCTCGAACTTAGCTTCGGGCATGCGGGCAAAATTTGAAAAAGTACCAGCAATTCGAGAAAGATTATCAATCTGCTCAATCAACATATCGGTAGATTTACTGAAATATTCATCAAAACGTTCATCGTTCATTTTCTTTGTCCGTTGCATTTGCTGAATAGTCAGTTTCATTGGAGTAAGCGGATTATTTATCTCGTGAGCCACCTGACGTGCCATCGATTTCCAGGCAGTTTCTCTTTCGGATTTTGCCAACAATTGTGCGCTATGTTCCAACTCATCAATTGTTCGGTTATATTGTATCACAAGTTGGCCAATTTCATCGTTCAGCGAATATTCAATTTTTTCGTTACGTTCACCAAGCCTCATTTCTTTTAGTTTATTTTGAATAATATTCAGCGGAGCGGAAAGTTGTTTTCCTATAAATAGACTAAGGAGAATGGCCAGGACTATAATTATCAGGTAGATATGAATAATTACAGTCAGAAAACTTTCTATCTCGCTGCGAATTTCGCTCTGACTGAAAAACTGTGGAATAGCAATATAACCAATTTGTAGAAAATCACCGTTGTAAAAGTCGGTATATCCGGTCAGATAATTCAATTTCCCAATATGTTCGTATTGATTAATATTGGCTTCTTGAGTAAAAAATGGTATCGGTGAAATACGGTTACTAATTAGACTTTTGTTGAAAATAAGAGGTTGTGAACTCCCAACCAACACACCATAATTATTGTAAACATGAATATCGGTGTGGTAAATATACGACAAATCCTGCAAATCGAAATTCAGATTCTGAGTGTTCATATTATTTAAATCCTGACTCCAATAATACATATCCTGAAGTGATTTTTGGATATATATTTTTTTATTTTCCAAATTAGCAATTTGCTCTTTCTTATATTTTTGTTGAATAAAATTTACTGATACATAGAATATCCCTAAAAAACTAATAAGAAGTAATGAAATAAAAGCATATTGGAATTTTGCCGTTAGTCCAAGCCGGTAATTTCTTTTTTTACGAGCCATTTGAAAACCCCATACAAATAACCAACTAACAGCAAAAAAAGCAAAAAAAGTGTACAGGAAATAATACAAATATTCAATTGGATTGTATAATTGTTGTTCGGTTAATACGATATATGTATTGGGGTTAGCAGCCAGTATAAAATGAACTTTCCCGTTGAATATTGTTTTGAAAATATCTGACTTTTGGGTTGGAATCCAGTTCCCAATATTTGGGTATTCCTCGTTTCCAGAGGAGTAAACCAAATTTTGATTTTCATACCGTGCGATGGTCAGGTTTAATTTAGTAAGAATATCAGGTGATGAATTTATTAACAAATTGGGAAAGCTGTAACTTTTAAAATTTCGTCGTGGATAAAACTCCATAAAAAATTCCAACGAATCATTCTTTGTTTTAATCGGAAAGGCACCAATATATGACATATTGTTTTCGTTTGCGGGAACACTGTAGAAATGCGTATTCTTAAGCTTAGAACCTACATCTTCGATGTATTTTCTGTAATCCTGATGTAAATCGGTATTTATCGATGCAACATTTAATCGCATTTCGTATTTATTCCAGAAACCCCTCAAGTACTTTTCGTTAATATATTTGTTTGCGGTAAGTAACGAGTCCTGATTTTGAATCAGAGTTTTAATTTTCTCGTCATTGTTTATTTTAATATCTAGTTCTTCCAATAAAATATCTGCCATTCTATCGTTCTCAAAATTACCGTTTACATAAATATTCTGAGCCAATAATTTATACTTTTGGTATTTTAAATTATCGTTGATAAAGTATGAGTTAACAACTAAAAAAGAAGTAAAACCCAAGAGCCAAATAGCAATATAACCATATATATTTCTGTATTTTGGGAATAAATAGGGTAAATATAAAAGAATTGAAAGTATTGAGTACCAGATTCCTAGACGTAGAGAATCATCCGGCGACAATATCCAACATAGAAAACTGATAAAAAAAGTAAGAATAATATCAATAGAGAATGCACTATTTGTTTTTTGATGAGTATTAAACCAATGATGTGTTTTGTAAAAAAGTAATGTGAGTCCTATCCCCCAAATTAATATAAGAAAATGAACCCAAATAGATACTGTTGAGAAATCATTAAAACGCAAAATGGTTAGTTGTATGCTTGAATGATAAATTAATCCACTCATCAGATAAAATACTAGTCCAAAATATAATGCATACAAAATTTGTAATATTATACGACTGAAATTTTGTTTTAAAGTGTCGGTGTTTACATGAAAATACAGGAGATATATGCTGGCGAAAAAGTAACCGGTAACCACCGTAAGGTGGCTAATTGAAGCTAGTAATGGATTAGATGCATATTGAAACGGGGAAAATATTTTGTTTAAAAAAAATACTCCGGGAATATTAAAGTATAAGCATATTCCGATAAGAACTGCAACACTCAACGAAACAATAGAGAAATTTTTAAAGTTAAAGTATTTTTTCCCGAATAGATAAGGAGTTTGTGCATAGATTGTAAAAAAGAGGAAAAATGCTAGAGAGAATGCAATTAATCCAATAATTGACCATGTTTCATTATATATAGGCTTTTTAAGTTCCGAAAGTGAAAACAAGTATTTCTCGTGTGAGCAGAAAACGGCTTGTTTACTTAAAGTGCTGTCGTTTATTATCTGCACCTTTTTATCCATGTCGAAACCCGTAGCAAAGTCATTCTGAAGCTCATCGTTTTCGTAGGGATAATTATTTTTTATTTTAATTAATGCCAGTAATTTAAAAGAATCAAAAGATAAAATACGACTCACACAATGTGCATTTGGTAAAGAAATGTAATGCCAATCGGTGGAGTCTAGAAATGATAGATTCGTAATATTGAGCTGATTATCCGACCAAAAAATCATTTCGTCATTATTGAAAACGTAGTATGAGATATCGTTATTTATATACGGATAAGAAATCAGCGAATCGGTATTGTACCGAACGATAATTTTTTCCATATCCGATAATGTGGTAGCTGCTAACTTTTCCTTCTGAATTAGTTCAGATTGAAATTTATTAATTTGAATAGCATGAGAAGGAGATTGATTATAAAACCACGTACTTATTATTCCACATATTATGCAGATAAAGAAGGCGTAAATAATTATTCGTTTGTTTTTTTTCATAGAATAAACATACTTATGATGTTCAGGCAATTACTCGTGATGATATGGTTCTCCTTTTATTATTGTCATAGCTCTGTAAAGTTGTTCCAGAAATATTAATCGTACCATTTGATGTGAAAAAGTCATTGTCGACAGCGATAATAATCCGTTTGCACGATCATACACCCGTTGCGAAAATCCGTATGGTCCGCCTACAACAAAAACTGTGCGCTTATTACCAGCATTCATTTTCTTTTGAATAAATTCTGAAAATCCAACGGAAGTAAGTTGTTTTCCTTTATCGTCGAGCAATACTAAATCATCAGCATTATCTATCTGTTTTAAAATCATATCGGCTTCTTTCTCCTTCTGCTCAGGTATCGATAATTTTTTAGTATTTTTCAATTCCGGAATAACAATACTTTCAAAAGGAATATAAAATTTCAACCTATTTTGGTATTCATCTTGCAGTTTTATCATTTGTGGGTTGGTCGTCTTACCAACAGTTAACAAGTTTATTTTCATTTATTTAGTGGTTTCGCCCTTTTTGGCTTGCTATTTGTTGCCATTAAAAAACATTCAAATTATTTGGCTGTAACTGATTAATTAATGTATTTTTGTAGCGGGTTTTAGTATCGCAATGCAAATATGGCATTTTTTAACGAGAAAACATTTCAAATAATAAATGTTTTTTCATAAAATTTAAACGTATGAAAACAATAAAATTACTTTTACTTGGCTTTTGCTTGATTTTTTCCATACCTTCAATGCAGGCTCAATCAACTGAAGTACCTTCGGAAATAATAACTTCGCTTGATAAAGGGAATGCAAGCCAGCTTTCATCTTATCTAAACGATAATGTCGAATTGGTGATTGAAAATAAAAACGATATTTTCAGCAAACAGCAGGCTACCGGTATCATTGTCGATTTTTTTCGTAAAAATAAAGTAACTGATTTTGTTTTGCTGCATAAAGGCAACAAAGAAGCTGCCAGCTTTGCTATTGGCACATTAAAAACAACTACCGGAACTTTTCGTGTATATGTATTAACCCGTAAAAACGAGATTCAACAACTCCGAATTGAACCTTCAAATGACTAACGATTTGGAACAACTTATTTCGCTTTGGTT
This sequence comes from Paludibacter sp., assembly GCA_028692715.1. Taxonomy (GTDB): domain Bacteria; phylum Bacteroidota; class Bacteroidia; order Bacteroidales; family Paludibacteraceae; genus Paludibacter. The sequence goes on from JAQUWU010000017.1 coordinate 56,664, forward strand.
CGCCGAAGATATTGGCGATGGCGACCACACAACACTTTCGTGTATTCCTGCAACTGCTTTAGGAAAATCTCAGTTAATAATTAAAGAAAATGGCGTTTTAGCCGGTGTAGAAGTAGCACGCGAAATTTTCCGTGCATTCGATTCTGAGCTAAAAATGACTGTATTCATCAACGATGGTGCAGAGGTAAAAGTCGGCGATGTGGCTTTCGTGGTTGAAGGTAAAATTCAATCGTTGCTACAAACTGAACGATTAATGCTGAATATTTTGCAACGCATGAGTGGTGTTGCTACCCGTACCCGTGAATATGTAAAAGCCTTGGAAGGCACGAAAACACGTGTTTTGGATACACGTAAAACGACTCCCGGACTTCGTCTTCTCGAAAAGGAAGCAGTAAAAATTGGTGGAGGTGTTAATCACCGAATTGGTTTATACGATATGATTTTGTTAAAAGATAATCATGTAGATTTTGCCGGTGGTATTGATAAAGCTATTCTTCGTGCTCAGGATTACCTTAAAGAAAAAAATAAGGATTTAAAAATTGAAATAGAAGTACGTAACTTCGACGAATTGGCTCAGGTAATGGCAGTTGGTGGTGTCGACAGAATTATGCTCGACAATTTTACTCCCGAAAATACCCGCAAAGCTGTAGAAATTATTAATGGAAAATACGAAACAGAATCTTCTGGTGGAATTACTTTCGCAACCTTGAAAGAATATGCCGAATGCGGTGTCAATTTTATTTCGGTAGGAGCTTTAACTCACTCTGTAAAGAGTTTGGATATTAGTTTTAAAGCGGTATAAAAGTGTTTAATAAAATATTAAAAGCGACTGATTCAATGTGAATTAGTCGCTTTATTTTTACAATAACCGCACCTAAAAAATGAATACGGGATTCATCATTTTAATTCTAATAATATAGTAGTTAAAATAAATTCACTGGATTTAAACTCAAAGTATCTTTACTAAAAATAAAAATAGCAATGGCCATCGAAATAAAAGCTATTACTATTACAACCTGCAACCACGATACTTTTTGGATAGCTTGTTTATCTTTCCGTTCACAAACTTCTCCCGGGCAATGTTGGGCTTTTTCTTTGTAAAATAAATTATAAAAAGAACATCCCAGACAAATTCCTAAAGCAGATTCGAAAAATAGAAAAATCTGACAAACGAGGCATATAATGCCTGTAATTGGACTTGTAGAGTTCATTACAAGAAGTAATACAAACATGGTTACTGCTAAAGCCAGACCAATAATCCATGCAAATTTCTTTTGTGCAGCACCTACGTATTCTGGTGTTTGACGACTTACTATCATCCTACCAATAATTAGAGTAGGAGCGTATTTCGGACTAATAAAAACCCTAATAAAAAAATCTACTAAGAAAATTAGTACAAAAAATTTCAGAAGGATAAAATTGCCTGTGTAAATTACATGCTGAATAGAAATAAATACAAATAAAAAGAGAACTCCTGCTGCTGCTCTTATTTCACGCTCATTTAATACAGGTATGTTGTAACCTTTTACTGTTTCACCAAATTGTTTCATAAATTCATTTTTTTTTAATAAATATGTAAACATTTAAATCTGATTGGACTATTTTAAATGCATAGTTGGTATAACATTATATTCAGACAATTGTTCTTAAACGCAAAATCCCGCTTCAACATAGTTAAAGCGAGATTTTTAAAGTCCCCTTTAGGGCATTTAGGGGTTTTCTATTTATTTTTTTCTACCCAAACTCTAGCATTAACAAACGCTTCTACCCACGGAGTTATCTGATCACTATTTTTGCGTTCAGCAGGATAATTAGCCCATTGCCAAGGAAATACGGCACGTTCAGGATGTGGCATCATGGCTAAGTGACGACCATTAGTAGAACAGATTCCTGCTACTGAATAATCAGAACCATTAGGATTTGCAGGATAAGTTGAATAGGAGTATTTTGCAATAATATTATATTCGTTTTCAGCTTTTGGCAAATAGAATTTTCCTTCACCATGAGCTACCCAAACACCCAATTTGCTTCCTCCCATTGAGCCCAACATTACAGAATTGTTTTCAGGGATATCCAATCCAATGAAACCGGATTCAAATTTATGTGAATCGTTGTGTAACATACGTGGTTTTACATCATGATCGGGATTTACCAAACCCAGTTCAATCATAAGCTGACAACCGTTACAAATTCCCAAACTTAAAGTATCTTCCCGTTTGTAGAAATTATCCAGAGCAAGTTTCGCTTTTTCATTATATAGGAAGCCGCCTGCCCAGCCTTTTGCAGAACCAAGAACGTCGGAATTTGAGAATCCACCACAGAATACAATCATATTTACATCTTCAAGTGTTTCGCGTCCTGTAGAAAGGTCAGTCATATGCACGTCTTTTACATCGAAACCTGCCAAATAAAGGGCATAAGCCATTTCACGATCACCATTTGTTCCTTTGTCGCGAATAATGGCAGCTTTCACACCGCTTTTAGGATGTTTTTGGGAAATATCAAATTGTGAGAATTTGCCTTTAAAACTATCTGTAAACGCAAATTTCAACGGTTGATTTTTATAATTGTGGAAACGGGCAGAAGCACATATTTCGCCACTTTGTTTGCGATCCAACAAATACGACGAATGAAACCATACATCGCGTAAGTCATTTATTGCAAATGAATAAGCTTCTTTTTTACGGTTAATTTCCAAACGGCGTTCGGCAATTGGAGTGGCAATGCGTGCAAATCCAACTCCATTTTCGGTAAGAATTTTTTCAACAGCACGTTTGTCTTTTACTTGAATAAGAACTCCCGGATTTTCAGCAAATAACATGGTAACTAAGGAATATTCTGCAATATAATCCAAATTGACATTCAAACCACCGTTTGTATTAGCAAAACACATTTCCAATAAAGCAGTAATAATACCACCTTCGGAAATATCGTGACCAGACAAAATCAAATTTTTTCCAATCATTCCCTGAATACTGTCGAAAGCAGCTTTGAAATATTCAGCATCTTTTACTGTTGGCACTTCGTTACCAATTTTATTGAGGGTTTGAGCCAATACTGAACCACCCAGTTTATGTTTGTCAAACGAAAAATCGATATAATAAACTGCTGTTTTTTCGTCATTTACTAAAACCTGACCAACTGTTTTCTTCACGTCTGAAACTTCTGCGCCTGCCGAAATAATTACAGTTCCCGGAGAGAATACTTTATCATCAGCATATTTTTGAGTCATCGAAAGTGAATCTTTTCCGGTTGGAATATTGATACCCAACGAGCAACAAAAATCGCTACATGCTTCTACAGCTTTATAAAGTCGGGCATCTTCTCCCGGATTATTACAAGGCCACATCCAGTTTGCACTTAGCGATACACCATCAAGTCCATCAGTAAGTGGAGCCCATATTATATTTGTTAGAGCTTCTGCAACAGCAAGTACCGAACCTGCTTCTGAATCGATCATTGCAGCCAGTGGTGCATGACCAATTGAAGTTGCAATACCGTTTGTACCACGATAGTCTAATGCTACAACACCCAAATCATTCAGAGGTAATTGAATTTCACCTGCACATTGCTGACGCGCAATCTTACCGGTAATAGAACGGTCCACTTTATTTGTCAACCAATCTTTGCAAGCAACAGATTCTACCTGTAATACATTATTTATATATTCCAGAATTTTGTCTTCGCTGATTTCGACGGGAGCATATTTTTCTTCAATAGTAGTGTCCGTCATAATAGTACGAGGCGGTTTACCAAACATATCTTCGAGACCTAAATTAATGGGTTTTTCGCCGTCAGCCTGTTCGAAAACGAATTTCATATCTCCGGTAGTTTCACCCACAACATACATAGGAGCACGCTCACGTTCGGCAATTCTACGTACTACTTCAATGTCTTTTTCAGGAATAACCATTCCCATACGTTCCTGACTTTCGTTACCTACAATTTCTTTGGCACTTAATGTAGGATCGCCAACTGGAAGTGCGGATAAATCAATTTTTCCACCGGTAGTTTCCACTAATTCGGACAAACAGTTTAAATGACCGCCAGCTCCATGATCATGAATGGAAACAATCGGATTATTATCAGCTTCGGCCAAGGTACGGATAACATTGGCTACACGTTTTTGCATTTCAGGATTGGCGCGTTGGACAGCATTCAATTCTATAGCATTGTCATATTCTCCTGTCTGAACAGAAGAAACAGCAGCACCACCCATACCAATTCGATAGTTGTCACCACCCATTACAACCACTTTTTCTCCGGCTTTTACTTCGCCTTTCAGTGCATCTTTCATGGTTCCAAAACCAACACCACCGGCAAGCATAATCACTTTATCGTAACCAAATTTCTTATTATTTTCTTCGTGTTCGAAAGTGAGTAACGATCCGCATATAAGCGGTTGTCCGAATTTATTTCCAAAATCAGAAGCTCCGTTCGAAGCTTTTATCAAAATTTGTTCAGGGGTTTGATACAACCAGTTACGAGGATTTATAGCTTTTTCCCAATTGCGTGCATTGTCATTTCTTGTGTAAGAAGTCATATATACTGCAGTTCCTGCAATGGGTAAACTAGCTTTCCCACCACCGAGACGGTCACGTATTTCGCCTCCTGCACCGGTTGCAGCACCATTGAATGGCTCAACGGTAGTCGGGAAGTTATGTGTTTCAGCTTTTAACGAAATAACTGATTCAATTTCTTTTATTTCAAAGAAATCCGGTTTATCACCACTTGCCGGAGCAAATTGTTCGATTCTCGGACCGGCATTAAAAGCAACATTGTCTTTGTATGCAGAAACAAGTTTATTCGGGTTTTCTTCCGATGTTTTACGAATCATTTTAAAAAGTGTCAACTCTTTTTCTTCGCCATCGATAATAAATTGCCCGTTGAAAATTTTATGACGACAATGTTCAGAATTTACTTGAGAAAATCCAAAAACCTCACTGTCAGTAAGTTTACGACCCACCTTTTCTCTAATTCCATTCAGGTAATCTATTTCATCGGGACTTAATGCTAAACCTTCCTGAGCACTATATGCAGCTATATCATCAATTTCCAAAATTGGATCAGGTTGTTTTTCAACTGTAAATGTATCCTGTCCCAATCCTGTATAAATACGTTGCAACATGGGGTCATATTCCAAACCACCTTTAACTGATGGTGTTTGAGGAACAGCCTGATATTCTTCTATACGAATAATGCCGGAAATTCCCATGTTTTGAGTAATTTCAACGGCATTTGTGCTCCAAGGAGTAATCATTTCGCGGCGAGGACCGACATAATTTCCTTCTACGGATTCGACATTCAGGAGAATAGACTCTCCAAATAACCATTCTAACTTTCGTACATTCTCTGTATCCAATGTGTTTTTTGATTCTACAGCGTAAATGTGTTGGGCGGGAGTTCGAAAAAATTGAATCATACTTTATTTTAATGTTTCAGATGTTTTAAAATGCATAAGTGGCAGATTAGATGTTTGTTATAACTTAATATCTGCTATTCTCAATTCAAACGCAAAGATAGTCAAATTTTACGGGGAAAAGAACACCCAATTAGCTTAAATATGGACAGTGAATTAATTTAAATATCATCAAATATAATTGGTCTGAATATTGAATTTGATTCAAAATCAATTGGTTGTATGAAAACAATTTAGTATTTTTGGAATTCGATAACAATTTTACACTTACTTTAAAAATTATTGCTATGAAAAAATCTAAATTTCTACTATTGTTTTTGAGTAGTATTATTATTTCATCATTTGCCGAAAATGCTTATCAGTTTGATCCAAAAGCCGAATTTCAGTTTAAGGCAGCCGACTCGGATGGAGAAATTTATGCCGTAAAATTTGATGAAAATAAGAAAATTGTAAAAGAGACAATGATGATTGACCTAAAAACTGATCAAAGTCGTATTACTATATATGATGAGTCCGGATTACCCATCGAAACCTATCAGAATGAAAAATTATATGTTTATGAACCTTATGATGATGGTTTAGAGATTTATACGAATGAACAATATGTAAAGGATAAACTAATGAGTGATGCCGAATTTTTAAAATCGCAAGGAATTAATCTAGGTTTTATGGATAAAATGGTGTTAGACAATGTCGGGTGGCTTGAAAAATTATCACAAAATAAGAAATATCTGGATATTGCTATGACTTGCGTTGCAGGAGTAGAAACAGCAGTTTCATGTTTGGGAGTAGGAGTGAACCCTTTATTAGCAATACCTTGTGCTACAGGTTTAATCAATTTGATTGGAAAAAATTATAATAAAACAAATCCTGAATTATCAGGAACAATGGATTTAGTTTCAGGAAAGGTAGCATTTATGCATGATTATATTAAAGATGGAAAAGTTATTGATACTTGGGGACAGGTTGATAATGTGATAAATAAGACGAACACTTTTTACAATGAGCGTAAAGAAAAAATGCATCAGAATGCAGAATTATTACGTGCAGCTATCAGAGAAGAGAATGAATTAAAAAGAAAACAAAAATATGAAGAAAAAGGGGAGCTAAATATTGATAAATTAAATAGTTGGGGCGGAATAATTACACGTGCTAATAAAAAAATTGATGATTTAAAAACAGAACAGAAAACTTCTTACGATTATCTGACTGAACTAAACAAACAAAATAAATTAAATGAGGATATGGTAAAAAAAACTATGGCTCGGGATAAGGAAATTGAAAAAGAAATTTTGCAAACAAAGAAAAATGCTGAAATTGAATTTAATGACTCTCTAAAAGGAGCTAAAACTCCTTGTAGTTGGAAAAAAACGGATAGTGAAGCTCATTATAACATTCAAAAGGTGCTCTTTACCGGAATTCGCTGGAATAAATATGATCATCAACCTTGGGTTAATCTGGAATTGAATTTTTCAACAAGTATGAAACCTCTTTATGTAAAGCAATTTGATGAAATGAAAAAGTTTGAAACGTATATGCGAACCATCAATTATAAATGGAATGATGCTAAAAGAAAAGATGTAGAAGGTGCATTAATTGTTAGCAAAGAAATCCGTGAGTCAGGAGTACTAATTTTTGGAATGTTTTGGAGTAATTTTTTGATTACTCCGGTCATTATTTTCCCCAAATCAAGTTTTGGTATTGATTATTCAATGCAGAATAAATAAAATCTTTAATGTTTAATTAAAGATTCTACTTCTTTTAAAACAGAATGTTCCACTAAACGATTAAAATGCAGATGATTGGGAAGTATCTCAACATCTGCATTTAATTTTGATTCCCAGAATTTTTTATTTTCATTAAAATTTGAAGTAAAAGGATCGTTGTTGGATAAAATGACTTTTCTATATAAAACTTGTTTTGCAATACGCTCAAAATCAATGTTTTGATTATTTTGCCAGGGTTTCAGTGAAATCCATGGTTTATCTACTTTAAACCATGCTGCTACAAATAAAACTCCAGCTATCTTCAAATCTGGGTTGTCATTAAGTTTTAAATTTAAAAACCGAAGAATAGCCTGACAACCTACGCTGTGGCCAATAAAAAATGTATTTTCATTCAACTCCTCAATATTTGACCTTAGATATTCCAACGATTTTTCAATGTTTGGTTCATTCCAATCAGGCATTTCTAACCTGCAAATTTCTATCTGAAAGTTGTTTTTAATTTCCAGCGTCAACCAATCGTACCAATCGGAATGGATATTGCCAGCCCAGCGCGGTACTAAATAAATTGTTGGTTGATCTTTATTCATGCTTTAGTTTAAATATGTAAATTTAAAATGCTGTAAAATAATTATTTACTTCTTGCCACTCCTTAGCCATGCCAGATACATTTTTACTTCGGTATAATTCATAAATGAACTCAAAAGTTCATAAATTGATTCTGATTCCGAACTTATTCTAATTAAATCTGCTGCCTTTTCACGATTTTCTGCAGATACGAATTCGTTAATATCAAGCTCTGCACTTATAATATATCGTTCCAAATGAGATGTGATTGTAGAGACGGCAAGGTTACGGGTGAAGGCTATTTCTTCTATCGTTTTACCTTCTTTATACATAGCAAGTGAAATTCGATAGGTTTCACCAACCGGTTTTTTGGGTTTCTTTTCTTTTGGCTTTTCTTTTTCATCCATCAACGATGTCAACTTATTTTCTTTACAATACTCTTGAATTATCTCAAGAAATTGCGGACCATATTTCATAACTTTTGCGGGTCCAAAACCACTGATTTGAAGTAAATCTTTTTCGTTTTGTGGTAGATAATCAGCCATTTCCAAAAGTGTTTTACTTCCGGCTACAATATAAATTGGTAGGTCATTCGGCTCACATAACTTATTGCGAAGAGTCATAAGCTGGAAATACAACTTCTGATTTCGCGATGTCGTAAATTTTGTCGAAGTTGTTTTAGAATAGGCATTTACATCAAAATCGGGTAGGATGAAAGTATTTTTCAAAACAAAATAATCTTCAACAGAAAACGGATGTCCTAATCCTTTTAATATATGTAGTTTTTGAGCCAAAAAGCCAAAGTGCGAACGAATCTGATCATTGAAATTTTTTGCATTTTCACGGCTGTCGGTAGTGGCTGGTGAATGTCGCAGAGTTTCCATGAAATTATCAATTTTATCTTTGAAGAAATCAACAGCAGCACTCAAGCGTTCATGCAAATAATCTTCGTTTACAGTATTCTCAATAAATATATTTTGAATTTGATGTTGAAATTTTACAGCTATATCCTGAAGTTGCTGAGCCTGTTTTAATATATTTTGTAAAAAAGGTACAGTTTCTTCATTGAATGAACTTTTCACTTCTTCTACTTCACGAATCAAACGGGAAGCATGTCCCACAGAGCTCTTAAAGTCAAATAGCAATCCCAATACATACGAGCGAAATTGATTTCTGGATTCATTCAGTTGTTTTTCAAGCTCCTGAATGGGTAATTTGTTTTGTTCATGCTCAACAATTTTCCTATCATTTTCAATGCTATATGGATTTATTTTGCTCCAAAGCACCATTCCTTCCAATGATCTACAACGACTCAACGCAACATAAACCTGCCCGGATGTAAATGCATCACCGGCATCAATCACCGCTTTATCGAATGTCAAACCCTGACTTTTATGAATCGTAATAGCCCATGCTAATCGAAGAGGGAATTGTTCAAACGTACCAATAGATTCTTCATCAATTTGTTTCGTCTTATCATTTGGAGTATATCTTATATTTTCCCAAACCATTTTGTTGAGTTCAATAATTTCAATATCATCCGGACATTTAATAAATATTGTTTCGTCTTCAATGTCTTCAATCACACCTATTTTTCCATTAAAAAATCGTCGTTCTGTTTGATTATCATTTTTGATAAACATCACTTTTGCCCCAATTTTCAAGGTCAATTCTTTTTCTGTTGGGAAACTTTTTTCAGGAAAATCCCCTTTAATTGTAGCCGCAAACGTATATATTTTACCTGTTAACTTTGCCAGTTCTTCAGTATTTGTTTTATCTGCTTTATAATTGTGTGTGGTAAGTGTTATGTAAGTATCATCTTTTGGGGGTACAAACAATGGATTGTATCTACTTTGAAGCAGTTTCAATCCATTGTCGGATAAGCAATTATTACGAACTTCGTTCAAAACTGAAATGAAATCTGAATTTGTCTGTCGAAATATTTTATCAAACTCTATATATACGGGTTGTTGATGTTGAATAACTTGACTATGAAAGAAATACGGACTTTGATAATAGGGAGCAAGCAATCGCCATTCACTTTCGATAGCAACAGGTGATAGCTGAAACATATCACCAATAAATATCACCTGAACACCTCCAAATGGTTCATTGTTACGATAACGGAAATGGCGTAATATCGTATCCATTGCATCTAACACATCGGCACGAACCATGCTTATTTCATCAATTACCAACAATTCAAGTTCCTGCAATACTTTGCGTCTGAAACCAGACATTTTTGTTTTCTCTATCAGTTCTTTACGACCTTCGGCAGTGGGAATAAAAGGAGAAAGGGGCAACTGAAAGAACGAATGCATAGTAGTTCCACCAGCATTTATAGCAGCAACGCCGGTTGGTGCAACTACAGCCATTTGTTTTTTCGTTTCGGATTTTAATTTATGAAGAAAGGTGGTTTTACCTGTTCCTGCTTTTCCTGTGAGGAAAATACTCCGATTTGTATATAATGCAAAATCGTGAGCGAAGCTGTAAAAAGGTGATATATTTTCCATAATAAATAAGTTTTTACAAAAATAAATAAAACAATTTATAATTAACAATAATCTGGGATAAATTCTAGAAAAAAAGCTCATCGGTTTTTCCAATGAGCTTTTTTATCTTAAGAAACTTTATTTTGAAATAAAATTAAGAAAGCATACTTAATAAGATACCGGCTGCTACTGCCGACCCGATTACTCCAGCCACATTTGGTGCCATGGCATGCATCAATAAGTGATTCCGGTTGTCATAATGAAGTCCAACTTCCTGTGAAACACGAGCAGCATCGGGAACAGCAGAAACTCCAGCTGAGCCTATTAATGGGTTGATTTTATTTTCTTCGTTCAAGAATAAATTCATAAGTTTTGCAAATAGAACACCGCAAGCTGTCGCAATTACAAACGAAAAAGCACCAAGACCAAATATTTTTAGTGATTCAACTGTTAGAAATTTATCGGCTTGGGTTGAAGCACCAACAGTTAATCCAAGTAGAATTGTAATTGTATTTATTAACGCATTACGTGCTGTATCGGCCAAACGTTCTGTAACGCCTGATTCTTTCAATAAATTACCAAAGAATAACATACCCAACAGCGGCATGGCACTTGGTGAAATAAAAGTGGTTAACAATAAACCTATTATAGGAAACGCAATTTTTTCAAACTTAGTAACCTGACGTGGTGATTTCATTCTTATTACTCTTTCTTTTTTGGTAGTAAAAAGTCTCATAATGGGCGGTTGAATAACCGGAACCAAAGCCATATACGAATAGGCAGCTACTGCTATTGCACCCATGAGTTCAGGAGCAAGCTTCGAAGATAAAAAGATAGCTGTTGGACCATCAGCCCCACCAATAATTCCAATCGCACCTGCTTGAGCCGGTGTAAAATCTAACGTATAAGCACCAATGAAGGTGACAAATATGCCTACCTGAGCAGCAGCGCCCAATAACATTAATTTGGGATTTGAAATTAATGAGGAAAAATCTGTCATGGCACCTATTCCAAGGAAAATTAATGGGGGATACCAACCAGAAATAACACCACCATAAAGAATATTCATTACAGAACCTTGTTCGTAAATTCCAATTTTATAACCTTCAGTAAAAGGCACATTACCAACTAAAATCCCAAATCCAATAGGAACTAACAAAAGTGGTTCCCAGTTTTTAGCGATTCCTAAATAAATAAACACTATTCCAATAATAAGCATTATTAAATAGTTGAATTCAAAATTACTAAAACCGGTATTTGCCCAAAATCCTTCCAAACTTTTCATAATGGACTGATCCGGAACTGCATTTTGTGCCAGTAAACCATCTGGTATTGCAATTACAAGAATTAGTAAAATTATAAAATATTTTATACTGATTTTATTCATAATTTCTTTTTATTCAATTTCAAAAAATATAGCATCTTGTAATACTGATTGGCCAACTTCAACACAAACTTTAAGAATAGTACCACTTCTTTCAGCAAGAATATTATTCTCCATTTTCATCGATTCCATAACCAAAAGGGTATCACCTTCTTTAAATATATCTCCAGATTTCAAGTTTATTCGAATAATACCTCCGGGTAAAGGAGACTTTATTGTTTTTGCACTTGGCTTTGTACTATGTGAAATAGAAGTTAAATTTTGAGAGACTCTATTGTCCCCATGTTTGGTTTGCACATCTTTTCGGACAAGAATAGGTGTTTTACTCACCTTTTTTATTTCTTCATTAATTTTGACAGAATATGGCGTTCCATTCACCTCTATATCAGCAATTTCGTCTTCTATTGATTTAATATGTACAGAGTAATCAGTACCATTTATTGTTAAATTGTATTTTTTCATCTTTGAAAATTATTAAGTCCGTAAATTTTTGAACTCCAAGGTGAATATCGCTTTTCGATATGTTTAATTGTAATAACATTACTCTCATTATCATGTGCATTGTTGAGAAACAAGTGTAATGCCACTGATATCGCAACTATATCGTTAGCTGAAGTCGGAATTATTTCTTCTTCTTTTTTTCCTGTTTTCAACATTCGCCTTTTCGATGCCTTAATACTCAAGTATTGAACAAATTCAAATATTAGTACTAAAGTAGCCAAAGCAACGAAAACTACTGAGATCCCGATTGCAGATCCAAGCAATATATCATCAAATGTGTTGATTATAAGTAGATTCATATTTATTAAATTTACAATGGGATATTACTGTGTTTTTTCATTGGATTAACGACCTTTTTTGTTTGTAATGCTTCGAATGCTCTAATTATTCTAAACCTTGTGTTTCGAGGTTCAATAATATCATCAATATAGCCATAGGAAGCGGCTTGGTACGGATTAGCGAATTTCTCGTTATATTCAGAAACTTTTTCTGCAATATAGCTGGTTTTCTCTGCTTCATCGGTTATCTTATTAATATTTCTACCTTCCAATACTTCAATTGCACCTGATGCCCCCATAACTGCAATCTCGGCAGTGGGCCATGCATAATTAAAATCACCTCTTAATTGTTTACAACTCATAACATCATGTGCGCCACCATATGATTTTCTTATTGTAATGGTGATTTTTGGAACTGTAGCTTCGCCATAAGCAAACATAAGTTTTGCACCATGTATAATAATCCCGGCGTATTCCTGACCTGAACCAGGCAAAAAGCCCGGCACATCAACAAGGGTTAGTATTGGGATATTAAATGCATCGCAAAACCGAACAAATCGAGCAGCTTTGCGCGATGCATCACAATCGAGAACGCCGGCTAAAAAGTTTGGTTGATTGGCAATTATTCCCACTGAATTCCCATTAAATCGGGCAAACCCAACGATAATATTTCGTGCATAATGACGATGAACTTCCAAAAATTCAGCATGATCTACAATACTGTGAATGATGTCTTTCATATTGTATGGTAAATTTGGATTATCAGGAATGATAGAGTTTAAAGAGTCATCGAGTCTATCAATAGGGTCAGTTGTATCCGAAACAGGAGCTTCTTCTAAATTGTTTTGAGGTAAATAGGATAAAAGTTTTCGAATAAGCATAGAGCCTTCTTCTTCATTGCTTACTTTAAAATGAGATACACCTGATTTACCGGCATGAACATCCGCTCCACCTAAATCTTCAATTGATATGTCCTCTCCGGTTACCGACCGTACCACCTTTGGTCCTGTAACGAACATGTAGGAATTATCTTCGGTCATTAATACAAAGTCAGTAAGAGCAGGGGAATATACAGCACCACCGGCACAAGGACCGAAAATAGCTGAAATCTGTGGTATTACTCCAGAGGCAAGAATATTCCGTTCGAAAATTTCAGCATAACCTGCTAATGAAGTAACTCCTTCCTGAATACGAGCACCTCCTGAATCATTTATTCCAACAACCGGACAACCTAATTTCATAGCGATATCCATCACTTTACAAATTTTCAGTGCCATTGTTTCGGACAATGATCCTCCAAAAACAGTGAAATCCTGTGCGAAAATACAAACAATTCTTCCATCAACTGTTCCATGACCTGTTATAACCCCATCACCAAGATATTTTTCGTTTTCTAATCCGAAATTGTAACATCGATGAGTCACAAACATATCCAGTTCTTCAAAACTACCTTCATCCAGCATCATGTCAATTCTTTCTCTGGCAGTGTACTTTCCTTTTGAATGTTGCGAAGCAATCCTTTTCTCGCCGCCACCCATTTTGGCCTCTAATCTGAGGTCAATGAGACTTTTGACTTTTTGTTGATTTTCCATTTACTATAAATATTTAAAGTTATTAATTTCAAATTTTGAAATGAAAACCAGATGATTTAATTAAATTATCTGGTTTTTGATACAAATAGGATAATTGACAATCAATTTATCCCAAAGAATATTGTATGTAACAACTAAAATTTCGAATGAAATTTTTATTTAAAAGCTATATGTGGCTAAGTTCAGAAAAAGTATATTTGACTTTTAAAAATGCATTGATTTTATAATTTTGGTTTTATATACAATGGTTCGTTATAAAACAATTTATTAGTTTAGTATTCATGTAATTAAAACGATTAACCCTTTGAAAATATCAAATATATTTTTTTTAATTAAACGCAAAGAACGCTACGCATAATAATTTTGTAATATACAGTATTTCAAATAGATATGCAAAGAACGCAAAGAGAAAAACTTGAAGTTTTTCTTGGCGGCTTAGCATCTTAGCGCCTTTGCGTTGAAAAATAAAATTTTATAACGAACTATTGATATAAGTAGATGGAACAATATAATGTACTATTAATTAAGATAAATAGAACGCTGATTCTCTCGGATTTTGCGAGTATATATGATTATTCATCTCGTCTCGTGCGATACTTTAATCTGCCCAATCAGTGTAAATTAGCACCTACCTCTGCTACAGGTAGGTTTCATTCTTTTGTATTCAATAAATACAATACGACATTATTTCCTTTTTATTTTGTTATTGCAAGCGGTATAATTCATCTTGGAAAATGTGATTTGTTTTGACAAAGATTAAAAATATTTTTGAGAAAAACAAGTGTATAAATAAAAAAGCCCATTAGTACAAAGACTAATGGGCTTAAAAATATGTATATTAAGTAATTAAACCTATCCTAACATGGTTAACATGATACCTGCAGCAACTGCTGAACCAATAACTCCAGCTACATTTGGTCCCATAGCATGCATCAATAAGAAATTGCTTGGATCAGTTTCTTGTCCAACAACCTGAGATACACGGGCAGCCATCGGAACTGCTGAAACGCCGGCAGAACCAATCAAAGGATTTACTTTCTCCTTGGTAAATAAATTCATAAATTTCGCTAAAAGCACACCCGAACCAGTTCCTAAAGAGAATGCAAGAATACCAATACTTAATATCTCTAATGTTTTGATGTTTAAAAATGCTCCTGAAGTAGCAGTAGCACCAACAGTTACACCTAGAAATATTGTCGTAATATTCATCAACTCGTTTTGTACTGTTTTGCTCAATCTCTCAGCCACACCACTTTCTTTCAATAAATTTCCTAACATTAAACTACCAATAAGTGGCGCTGCCGGAGGCAATAAAAGAGAAATAAATGCAGTTGCAAAAATTGGAAAAATAATTTTTTCCTTTTTCGAAACAATTCGCAACTGACTCATTTTTATGGCTCTTTCTTTTTTAGTTGTCAAGAAACGCATAATTGGAGGTTGAATTACAGGCACTAAAGCCATGTATGAATAAGCAGCAACGGCAATTGGACCTAATAACTCAGGAGCTAATTTAGTTGTCAAATAGATTGCGGTTGGACCATCAGCGCCACCAATAATACCAATTGAAGCAGCTTCTCTAGGCAAAAAGCCTAATCCAATTGCTCCAAGGTAAGTTGCAAATATTCCGAATTGAGCTGCTGCTCCTAATAATAAACTTTTAGGATTAGCAAGCATTGGACCAAAATCTGTCATCGCCCCTACACCAATAAAAATTAAACAAGGATAAATTCCGAGTTTAACGCCAAGATATAAGTAGTCTAATAAACCTGCTCTATCAAACAAATCCCAATGTACATGTCCTCCAGCAAATAGTGAAGTATCATATAAGCCGGCACCCGGTAAATTTGTTAATAGCATACCAAAAGCTATTGGCATAAGAAGTAGTGGTTCAAACTGCTTAACAATAGCTAAATATAGCAAAAGACAGGCTACAAAAATCATTACAATTGTTTGCCAATCAAGATTTGCAAAACCAGTAGCATCTACGAAATCAATAAAGCTTTGTTCTATAAATGCTACATTTGAATTTGATACTTCAACCTGAGATGCTTGTGTTAAAGTTGTATCGTTAGTGGGAGTTGCCTCTTGAGCAAATGCACTAAAATTTGATATACTAAAACACATAAAAGCAAATAGGATGAATAAATATTTTTTTATTCTCATCATTTATTTTTTTTATTTTTTCAAATATCTATTCGATGTCAAACAACGCATCATCTTGCATTACTGATTGTCCTTGTTGAACGTGAATTGTTTTGATAACACCATTTTTCTCCGCTGTAATATTATTCTCCATTTTCATCGATTCCAATGTCATTAAAATATCTCCGCGTTTCACACTTTGATTCACTTTAACCATAATTTTCAATACGTTTCCTGGTAGTGGTGATTTTATTGTTTTTGCGGCCGTTGGAATTTGTGCAGCTTTTGGCGCAGGAGTTGAAACTTCAGTTTTAACGGCTACCGGAGTAGGGGTGGAAGCTTCAACTGTACTTTCAAAGTCAATTAAAACATCATCTTGCATAACAGTTTGAGCTACTTGAACATGAATATTTTTTATTATTCCATTATGTTCAGCTACAATATTGTTCTCCATTTTCATTGATTCCATAGTTAATAGCAAATCTCCACGTTTTACTGTTTGACCTACCACAACTAAAACCTTCATGATACTTCCGGGAAGAGGTGCTTTTATTGCACTTGCAACAACGGAGCGAACAGGTGTTGCAATTGGTGCTACTTTACCAGCAGGCTTTCTGTTTAACGAAAGGATTGATGGCTTTTCTTGTTTCTCAATTTCTACAGTGAAAGGTGTCCCATTTACTTCAATCTCAGCAATATTTTTTTCAACTTCATTGACTGAAACTTCGTAATCACTACCATTTATTATAAATTTGAATTTCTTCATGATTGTTATTTAACTAAATTATTTATTCCATATATTTTTGAACTCCATGGCGAATAGCGTCTTTCTACTGTTTTAATTGTAATAATATCGCTTTCTTCGTCATGTTCAACTGAATAATACAGACTTAATGCCATTGCAATTGCAGCACTGACATTAGCGGAAAGATGTTCTTCTGTATATTCATTTTCAATTATTTCAGAATCTTGTAATTCTGACTTTTTTTTCCTGATCACAGGAACTTTTACTGTTGGAGCTACGACTTTACTGAATATATTCAATACAAATACCAAGAGTATTAGTAAAATAAACACCATTCCCATTCCAAACCCAACTATATCGAGGGCGTTAGCCCAATCAATTACCAATATTTTCATTGTATTCTAATTATAATGGAATATTTGAATGCTTTTTCAATGGATTTACAACCTTTTTAGTTTGTAAAGCCTGAAAAGCTCTAATAACACGGAATCGAGTATTTCGAGGTTCAATTACATCATCAATATACCCATAAGAAGCTGCTTGGTAAGGATTTGCAAATTTATCTTTATATTCTGCAACTTTATCGTTAACAAATTTGGCTTTTTCTTCCGGATCTTTGATTGCTGAAATTGCACGACCTTCTAAAACTTCAATAGCACCTGCTGCACCCATAACTGCAATTTCGGCAGTTGGCCACGCGTAGTTGAAGTCTCCACGAAGTTGTTTACAACTCATTACATCATGAGCACCACCATAGGATTTACGGATAGTAACTGTTACTTTAGGAACTGTAGCTTCACCAAAAGCAAACATTAGTTTTGCACCATGAATAATAATCCCTGCGTATTCCTGACTAGAACCCGGTAAAAATCCAGGTACGTCTACCAAAGTAAGAATTGGAATATTAAAAGCATCACAAAAACGAACAAATCTGGCTGCTTTACGCGAAGCATTACAATCAAGTACGCCGGCAAGGAAATTAGGTTGATTTGCAATTATTCCTGTAGATACGCCATTAAAGCGAGCAAAACCTACAATTATATTTCTTGCATAATCTTTATGAATTTCAAGAAATTTATTACAATCTACAATTCCACTAATTACAGATTTCATATCATAAGGCATATTGGGATTATCCGGAATGATAGTATTTAAAGCATCTTCCAAACGACTAATCGGATCTCCACCATCTTCAATCGGAGCTTCTTCTAAATTATTCTGAGGTAAATATGAAATTAACTCACGTATTGTCTCAATTCCTGTTTGTTCATCTTCAACTCTAAAGTGTGAAACTCCTGATTTACTGGCATGAACGTCTGCTCCACCCAAATCTTCTGTTGAAATGTCTTCGCCGGTAACTGATTTTACCACTTTAGGACCCGTAACAAACATATAAGAGTTTTGCTCGGTCATTAAGATAAAGTCAGTTAATGCAGGAGAATATACAGCACCACCGGCGCAAGGGCCAAAAATTGCTGATATTTGTGGGATTACACCCGAAGCCATAATGTTACGTTGGAAAATTTCAGCATATCCAGCCAATGAAGTTACACCTTCCTGAATACGTGCACCACCCGAATCGTTGATGCCAATAACGGGACAACCCATTTTCATGGCCATATCCATTACTTTACAAATTTTCAATGCCATTGTTTCTGATAAAGAGCCTCCAAAAACAGTAAAATCCTGAGCATAAACAAAGATAGTACGTCCATCTACAGTTCCATGACCTGTAATTACACCATCTCCTAAATACTTTTCTTTTTCTAAACTGAAATTATTACAACGATGGGTTACAAACATGTCGAATTCCTCGAAGCTCCCTTCATCTAATAACATGTGAATTCTTTCGCGGGCAGTAAATTTACCCTTAGAATGTTGGGAAGCGATTCTTTTTTCACCTCCACCTAATTTAGCCTGAGTACGTAAATCGATCAGGTTTTGTACTTTTTGTTGATTTTCCATTATTTTGTTAATTTATTTAATACTATCAACTTCCGCAAACAGGATCACGTGCCTGAATGTTTGTTTGATAGCGATTTTTCAAATAGAAAAACCGATATTCAAATAAGTAGTCTAACATCAACTATTTACTTGGAAATATCGGTGTAATAAATAAAATTTGGAATTATTTATTTGGGTTTTCGCACAATTCAGTTAGAACTCCAAATGTAGATTTAGGATGTAAAAATGCAATATTTAAGCCTTCTGCGCCTTTGCGAGGTGATTTGTCAATTAGCAATACCCCTTTTTCAGCTACGAAATCTAAGGTTTCTTGTAACCCTTCAACTGCAAAAGCGATATGGTGTACGCCTTCACCTTTCTTTTCAATAAATTTTCCTACCGGACCTTCTGGATCAGTAGATTCCAATAATTCGATTTTGGTTTGACCTACTTTAAAAAAAGCAGTTTTTACTTTTTGTTCAGGAACTTCTTCTACAGCGTAACATGTTAACCCTAAGATGTTTTCATAATAAGGAATAGCAGTTTCGAGGCTTTTTACAGCAATGCCTAAATGCTCAATATGAGATGGTTTCATAAGAATAAAATATATAATTATAATAATTGAAAAAACTAAATTGAAAAATAAAGATTGTGAATAGTTTCAAATATTCTTTAGAAATACAGGTTTAATTACAGAAATATTTCTTTATTTGAATTTCGCTGCAAAAGTACATTAATAATTTCTCATTTTCAAGGAAATAACTAACAAAATTTTAAATATTTTCTATTTATTGATAATCAGAAAGATATAAATATTTAATTGTATAAGAGGAGAATGCATATTTGGGCCATTCAAATTGGTTTCAATGTACGGTATATAAAAACTGTATTTCACTTAAAACCAATAATCATTTTCACTGATATCGATTACGTGTCTTTATAAATATAATTTGTACTTTTGTGGTCAATTGAAATGCTTTTCAATTATAAATAAAATTTAATCACCGTATCGAAATTTATCAATACGGATAAAAAACAATAAAATGATACAATCTATGACTGGTTTCGGTAAAGCAACCTGTGAATACGGAAACAAAAAAATTGTCGTTGAAATTAAATCTTTAAATAGTAAGCAATTGGATGTTTCTACGAGAATTTCAGGTTTATATCGTGAAAAAGATATAGAGATACGTAATGACCTTTCTCAAAAACTTGAACGTGGAAAAATTGATTTGTCTCTTTATGTTGACAACTCAGGTAAAGAATCGGTAACTCAGATTAATCAATCAGTCATTGAATCATATTATCAACAGATTAAAACTCTTTCAGAGAATATCGGGATTGAAGTACCTTCCAATTGGTTCGAAGTATTGTTACGATTACCCGAAACGATGAAAACAGAAACGGTAGAATTGGATGAAAATGAATGGATTGAAATAAAAAAGACCATTGCACTGGCTATTGAACAACTAATAGTGTTCCGTATTCAGGAAGGAAAATCATTAGAAGCAGTATTTAATGATAAAATTGTTCATATTGGTCAACTTTTACTGGAAACAGCCCCGTTTGAAGCAGAACGTGTTGAAAAAATTAAAGCCCGCTTAGAAGAAAATCTTCAGGCTTTGTCCGATAAAATTGATTATGACAAGAATAGACTAGAGCAGGAGTTGATATTTTATATTGAGAAACTCGATGTGAACGAAGAAAAAGTTCGTCTTCGCAATCATTTAGATTATTTTATTGAAACGATGCAACATGAAAAATCACCCGGAAAGAAACTTGGCTTCATTGCACAGGAAATGGGACGTGAAATTAACACCCTTGGTTCAAAATCGAATAACAGCGAGATGCAAAAAATTGTAGTTTTGATGAAAGACGATTTGGAACAAATAAAAGAACAGGTATTAAATGTATTATAAAAGTGTTAGGATTGAGAGTATTTAAAGTTTTCAAAGTAATATTGAATTTCACTTTTTATATTTTCTGATTTATTTAAAATACAATTTTATAAACATTACGAATAAAATTATTTTCAAATTAGAACATGTCAGGTAAATTAATTATATTTTCAGCACCATCCGGAGCAGGTAAAAGTACACTAGTTCAGCATTTATTAAAATGTAATTTAGATCTGGAGTTTTCTATTTCAGCAACAAGCAGAGCTCCGAGAGGTGTTGAGAAAAATGGTGTTGAGTACTATTTTATTAGTCCGGAAGAATTTCGTCAAAAAATTGATAATGAGGAGTTTTTAGAATACGAAGAGGTATATACCGATTTTTATTATGGAACACTTCGTAGTGAAATTGATCGTATCACCAGCAAAGGAAAAAATATAATTTTCGATATTGATGTAGCAGGAGGAGTGAACATAAAAGAAAACTTCAAAGAAAAAGCACTCTCAATTTTTATTGCACCACCTACTCTTGAAATTCTACACGAGCGATTAAAAAAAAGAGGGACTGATTCTGATGTGATGATACAAAAAAGAATTAGTAAAGCAAATTTGGAGATGACTTATGCTCAAAAGTTTGATCTTGTAATAGTAAACGATGATTTAAAAATTGCAAAAGCGGAGGCAGAACAAGCAATAAAAAATTTCCTTAATAAATAATTCTTAATTTGTCTATAAATTAAGTATTTAAAGAAAGTATAGATGAAAAGGGAGTTTAATTTAATATTTGAAGATTAACCCTAAAATACAATATTTTATAGACGTATATTACTAAATATCAACCAAATATATTTATAATCATTTTTTTTTAGTTTTATTAAACCAGTTTGTTAATATGCATATAGGCATTTATTCCGGCTCATTTAATCCAATTCACAACGGACATATTCAACTTGCAGAATACTTAATTGATAATAAGCTGGTTGATGAAGTATGGTTTGTAGTTTCACCCTGCAATCCACTTAAAAATCAACAAGATTTAATTAATGAATACCTACGCTTAGATATGCTGGTAATGTCAATTAAAAACAAACTACAATTCAAAGCATCCGATATTGAATTTTCGATGCCCATCCCATCTTATTCTATTGATACATTACAGGAACTTTCGAAACAATATCCTGATAATCAGTTTAGTTTAATGATCGGTAGCGATAATGCTTTAATTTTTGATCAATGGAAAAATTATAAACAATTACTAGATAAATATCAGGTTCTGGTATATCCAAGAATAGGTTATGATTTTTCTGAAGTTAAAGGTAAATATCCTCAGATGCAATTACTTAACACCCCATACTTCAATATTTCATCTACCCAAATACGCCAATCCATCGCACAAAAAAAGGATATAAGCCAATGGCTACATCCTTCAGTTCGTGATTTTATTTTAGAAAATCATTTGTATGCCAATTAACGAATAACCAGCTTACAAATATGGATTATTCACTTTCTCGTATCCAATTGTTGTAGCGGGTCCATGACCACTATAAACAGTGGTGGAATCGGGTAGGGGAAGTAATTTTTTTGTAATTGACAATATTAAGGTCGCATAATCACCTTTTACTAAATCAGTTCGGCCAATTGAACCTTTAAATAGAACATCACCTGCAAATAAAACCCCATCCTTTTCTGAATAAAACGCAAGACTTCCGGGAGAATGACCGGGAACATAAATCGCAATTAGACTTGAATTTCCAAATTGAATTTCTTGATTTTCAACAATGTAACTTCCAAGAGGTTGAGCCTCTTCATTTATAGGAAAACCAAATGAACGAGCTTGAGCCTCAACATTATCCAGTAAAAACTCATCTTCAATATGTGCTTGTGGTTTTATACCAAAAGTTTCAGTTACAAATTTATTTCCAAATTGATGATCGAGATGTAAATGAGTATTAATCAAACATTTAACTATTAGATTATTTTCTTCTATGAATTTTTTAAGTAATTGTTTTTCTGCATCGAATATACAACCGGCATCTATAATAACAGCTTCATTTGTTTCATCGTACAGCAAATAGGTATTTTCTTGAAATGGATTGAATGTGAAAGTTTTTATTGTCATTATAAATAGTTTTATTTATGCGCTACGCTTAAAATATTAATTGAAATTTACTCCCATTGATCGTGATAATTGTTCGCACTGCTCAAAAAATCAGTTTATACTCAATTAAATAGGAACATATACTGCTTTTTTTGTTTGAAAGTACTCTTCATGATAGAAATCGCTAACATTATAAAGTTCAGCAATATTCTTATAAGGTTGAATTTCGTGTTGTAATTCGCCACCTTTCAGGCAAATTAATCCGTTGGGAAGCGCATTTTTTTGTTTACTGCTTACATTCTTTTTTACTAGCGTTATTAAGTCACCCAAGGGCATTACCGCACGGCTTACAACAAAATCAAATTTATCTTTTTCTTCCTGCACTCTTAAATGCTTTAATTTTATGTTATTTAAACCAATAGCAGATGAAACTTCATTTCCAACTTTAATTTTTTTTCCGATAGAATCAATCAAAACAAAGTTCGTCTCAGGGAACAATATTGCTAAAGGAATGCCGGGAAAACCACCACCGGTTCCTACATCCAAAACTTTTGTTCCTGGTTGAAAATGAATTATTTCAGCTATTGCTAGTGAATGTAACACATGATGTTCGTAAAGGTTCTCTATATCTTTGCGAGAAATAACATTTATTTTGGCATTCCAGTCAAAATATAAATTATAAAGTGCTGCAAATTGAGACTTTTGAAGCTCCGATAAATGAGGAAAGTATTTTAAAATCTGTTCCATAAGTTTATTTTGCCGCAAAGTTATATGTTTTTTTGATGATACTGAATAAATATAATTAATTTGTTTTATTTCAAATTGAAACTTCATCTTGAAATAGGTTTATGTGTTTGAAATATAAAAGTTGTTCTCAATATTTAATAATAGGTTTTAGCACAGTAGGGCTTATAGTGAAAAATATCCGAAGAGGCTTTTGTAGAGGCATAAATTATTCCGATTCAGGACAATACCCCCAATGCTCGAGTGTCCCATAGTTGGACTTTTTCTTCTCTTTTCTATTTAAAACTACTGTGGACAATGAGTAAGGAAATATATCAATCATAAATATCATTTACTTACATTTGAATTGCTTTTGAATTTGATTAGATATATGTACGTATTGTATATTTATTTTTTAGGTATCTTTTTATTATCTTTGCGCTCTGATTTGCAATTTATTACATTAATATTAAATAATCTATTTAAATATCAAGACTTTAAAAGTTTGAATAGACCTGATAATTAAAAGATTGACAACTAAAAAACAAATAAAGATGAAAGCTTACGTTTTTCCCGGTCAGGGCGCTCAATTTGTAGGAATGGGCAAAGATTTATACGATCATTCACCATTAGCCAAAGAATATTTTGAAAAAGCAAATGAAATTCTAGGTTTCCGTATTACCGACATAATGTTTGAAGGAACACTAGAAGATTTAAAACAAACTAAAGTAACTCAACCGGCTGTTTTTTTACATTCTGTAATTTCAGCTTTTGTACTGGGAGATGATTTTAAACCAGAAATGGTTGCCGGACATTCTCTTGGCGAATTTTCCGCTTTAGTAGCTGCGGGCGCAGTTACCTTCGAAGATGGCTTAAAACTCGTATATGCTCGTGCTATTGCCATGCAAAAAGCTTGTGAATCAGAGCCGTCAACAATGGCCGCTGTATTAGGACTAAGTGATGATGCTGTAGAAGAAGTTTGCGAATCAATAAAGGAGGCTATTGTAGTTCCTGCTAATTATAACTGTCCCGGTCAACTTGTTATTTCAGGATCTATCGAAGGAATTGATATAGCTTGTGAATTGTTGAAAGAAAAAGGAGCAAAACGTGCTTTAAAACTTCCTGTTGGTGGTGCTTTTCACTCTCCATTGATGCAACCCGCCAGCGAAGAATTGCAGGAAGCAATTAATGCAACAACTTTTAAAACTCCAATTTGTCCTGTTTATCAGAATGTTAACGCATATCCGCAAACAAAGCCTGAAGCAATCAAAGAAAATCTTATTGCACAGCTTACAGCTCCTGTACGCTGGACACAGACTGTGAAAAACATGGTTACAGATGGTGCCACTGAATTTAATGAGCTCGGTCCGGGTGATGTTTTGAAAGGATTAATAAAAAAAATTAGTCCCGAAGCGATTGTAGGATAACTCATTAACTTAATATCAGAAAATATTGAAAGATGCCGAGATTTTATTCTTTGCATCTTTTTATTATAAATATGCCATTTATAAATAAGGATTTTTTAGTACTTTTGCTGTCCTGTATATGAAATTTGAATTATTGGAAATTATTTAATTATGTTTAGAACACACACTTGCGGCGAATTACGCATTTCTCATGCCGGTCAAACTATTACACTTGCCGGTTGGGTACAACGCACCCGAAAAATGGGCGGAATGACTTTCGTAGATATACGTGACCGTTACGGTATTACTCAGCTGGTTTTTAATCAGGATACAAATACTATTCTTTGGGAATCAGCCAATAAACTGGGTCGGGAATTTGTTATTCAGGTTAGCGGTGAAGTTGCCGAACGAAGCAATAAAAATGCCAATATAAATACCGGTGATATCGAATTATTGGTGACTGTTTTGACCGTTTTGAACGAGTCAAAAACACCTCCTTTCACTATTGAAGATAATACTGATGGTGGTGATGACATACGTATGAAATACCGTTATCTGGATTTGCGTAGAAATGCAGTACGTCATAACCTCGAATTGCGTCATGCCATGGCCTTTGAAACACGTAGATATCTGGATAAAATGAACTTCCTTGAAGTAGAAACTCCTGTTCTGATTGGATCTACTCCTGAAGGAGCACGCGATTTTGTTGTGCCTTCGCGCATGAATCCCGGTGAGTTCTATGCATTGCCACAATCGCCACAGCTGTTCAAACAGTTGTTAATGGTGTCAGGTTTCGATCGATATTTTCAGATAGTAAAATGTTTCCGCGATGAAGACTTACGGGCCGATCGTCAGCCGGAATTTACCCAGATAGATTGTGAAATGTCTTTTGTTACTCAGGAAGATGTGTTGCAAATTTTTGAAGGAATGGTAAAACATCTCTTTAAATACGTCAAAAACATTGATTTTGTAGAATCATTTCCCCGAATGACCTGGGCAGATGCCATGAAGTATTACGGTTCCGATAAACCGGATATTCGTTTCGATATGAAATTTGTGGAATTGAAGGAAGAGGTCTCAGGACATAATTTTGTTGTTTTTGACAGTGTGCCTTATGTTGCCGGCATTTGTGCTACCGGATGTGCTGGTTATACCCGTAAACAGATTGATACGCTTACTGACTTTGTAAAACGTCCTCAAGTGGGAGCAAAGGGGCTTGTTTATATCCGTTGCGAGGCAGATGGAACATTCAAATCATCGGTTGATAAATTTTACAGCAACGACGACTTAAAAATCATTGCTGATAAATGTAATGCTATTCCGGGCGATTTAATCCTTATTCTCGCCGGAGAAATACGGAAAACGCAAAAAGCATTAAATGAATTACGTTTGGAAATAGGAGAGGCCTTAGGACTTCGTGATAAAAATGTATTTGCTCCTTTGTGGGTTATTGATTTTCCTTTGTTTGAATACGACGAAGAGACACAACGCTATTATGCTATGCACCATCCATTTACATCGCCAATGCTAGAAGATTTACCTTTGCTTGAAACCAACAAAGGTGAAGTTAGAAGCAATGCATATGACATGGTAGTGAATGGAGTAGAACTTGGAGGAGGATCGATACGTATACACGACAGCAAGTTACAAAATGAGATGTTCAAACATCTTGGATTTACGCCAGAAAAAGCCGAAGCCCAGTTTGGATTTCTTATGAGCGCATTTCAGTACGGAGCACCTCCTCACGGTGGATTAGCATTTGGTTTGGATCGTTTTGTATCTTTATTTGCAGGATTGGACAGTATACGGGATTGTATTGCGTTCCCGAAAAACAATTCTGGACGCGATGTAATGATGGATGCACCATCTGTTATTGATCAATCGCAACTGGATGAACTTAATCTGATCATTGACATTAAAGAATAACGTATAAAATATTCATTATTTGTAAAAAAGCTGATTCAAATCAAATTTTGAATCAGCTTTTTTAAATTCGTTTAATATGTTTTTTCACTTGAATGTTTATTCCAGATTTATTCCACTAAGATTTATGATAAAAGAACTTGCATTCGTGCTGTTTATAGTTATTAAAGCTGAATGGTTTCCTGTTTTTGTAGGAGCATAAGTTATGTTTATTTCATAACCTTCCGTAGCATTTGCCTTGGTGATAGTTGTTACAGAAACATTAAATACGCTTGTATTAATTCCTGATTTTAAAATACTTATATCTGCGACCAAGCTGCTACCTTTTATTTTAAGTGTTTTTGTAACAGGATTATTCTTTTTAGTTTCAAAAATTAGATTTTGATTACTAGTTAAATCATTTTCCGTAATTTCAATGCTGGAATTTGAAGCTGAACTAAAGCTAAAAGCTACAGTATTTTTATTTCCCCAAATATATTCAACCAATTCTGGAAGGTCAATAAACGGATTTCTGCTATGTTGTAATTCATAAACTTTGTTGGTTCTAGTGATTTCTTTATCACTTACAGGATCTTGACGACACCATTGCAACAATAATTCTTTTGCCCAAGCATTAAATACCGGATAAGTGTTATTATCAAGCATCGGTGAATCCCAATAATTCACATAATTTTCATATGTTGTTACCATATATAAATAAGTACGTGCAAAATCTCCTTTATATACATCTGCCGGCTCAAACACATTCCCGATATATCCAGGATAAACAGCCGGTCCTACTTTACTAACACCATTATTGGTAGTAGGGGTTCCCGTAACGACACCAAGTGGATTATTGCTTTTTGAGAGATTGATATTTCCATCGGACGGATATAAATTATTTAAATCTTTATAGGCCGCCCATTCATGGCTTCCCCACCATGATTTAGGCAAACAGTGTTCAAGATGAATTGTTTGACCAAAACTGGGATAATTTTCTTCTATATAGTTTGTTGAAAAATATCGAAGTGAATCGGAATACATGTCAACAACAAGATTAGTAACTGCATTTCTATCGATTGAATAAAATCCTTGCCAAGTATGATTTGATCCGGAACCATAGGCAAAGTAATGAGTTGTATCCTGACAAATAATATCATGAACTGCTGTTTTCAATCCTGCGCCTGTTTTTCCTTCAAGTGATTGATAGTAATTCGTTGGTATTTCGGAAAAACAAATAGTTGAGAACAATAAAAGAATGTTCAAAACGGATAATTTAAACATATAAATATAGTGTAAATAAATTTTTAGTAAAACCTTAATTGATATTATTCTCTTTATTCATAAAATTATTTCATATTTTATGAAAGCCTTTATTCTAAAAGGTTTTATTATATTTTATTGTGCAGAAACACTTCCGTATTATTGTTTAATGTTTAAATAACACTTTGTTTATATTAATTATTCTACAGTGTGATATTTTGTCATTTTAAGTTATCTCTAAATACTTGATTTTTGAATCTTCTTCCAAACTTAAACTTAAATTAAATCAGGTTAGGAGTGAGGCGTTCCATTTCGATCTATTTGATTCAATAAATGAAACCTTGAGTGTACGTACTACAAAAAGTAATTTTTGAATCTACCTGATGGTAGATAGGCCCAATCGGAGTATTTCGACTTTCCGTACTTTCTGAATACGCAAATAGCGCAAATTTACACGTGGACTCAACCTTTAATTTTTCAATGTAGGGGAGTTCAGACTTTATCTATTATACATAATATAAATTATAGGAATAAGGCTCAGATTGAAATATATCTAATATGAATCTCAAATAGATATTATTTTCTTTATATTTGTAATGCTTAATCATTCTTGAAAATCTATTTCATTTTCTGCAAAATTTTCCAACTATGAAAATGTACACAGCCGTATTGGTAATTCTATTGCTAATGATAGTATTATCGGATGTATTTTTTTATTTTCATTTGAAAAAAAAAGAATCAAAACCGATATTCCTGTTTTTGCACATTATTCCAGCAATTATATTTGCAGGCATATTTATCTATATAAAATTCGGATTGGAAAATTCACACAATTTCAGAATTATTGCCTGGGTTATGTGGATATATTTCTTCTTTTTGATACTTTATATTTCAAAAATCATCCATATTATTTTCTATTTTCTAAATTTTATGTTTAAAAAAGTTGCCCATCACGATGATATATATTTTAACATTGTCAGGGTTGTATTGACTGTTTTCGTTATTTCTGTAATGCTTATCAGCGCTTATATAACACCACAAAACTTTGAAGTAACACATGTTCAAGTAAAAATTCATAACCTCCCTCCTGCTTTTAACCACTACAAAATAGTACAACTATCTGATATTCACCTTGGTAGCTGGAATAGAAAACATAGAAAATTTATTAAAGTTATTGGATTAGTCAATGAACAAAAGCCTGATATTATCGTTTTTACAGGCGATATGGTCAATAATTTTGCCACCGAAGCTGCAGGATGGCAATCCTTTTTTCAAGAACTAAAAGCAAAAGATGGGAAATTTGCTATTCTTGGAAATCATGATTATGGCGATTACACCGAGTGGAAATCGGAAAAGGAAAGAATGCAAAATCGTTTTATGATTATTCAATCCATTCATGATTTCGGATTTCGTTTATTGTTGAATGAACATATCCAATTACATAAAGAAAATGATAGTCTAGTGCTTGTAGGAGTTGAAAATTGGGGAAAATCCGAAAAATTCCGCTATAGTAATCTGAAAATGGCCTTAAAAGGTACACAACCCGAAAGTATAAAGATATTACTGGCTCACGATCCAAATGAATTTGATGCCGAAATAGCCGGTAAAAAAGATATTGTGTTGACTTTATCGGGACATACTCATGCCGGACAAATTGGATTTCGACTAAATAATAAACTATACTCCCCTGCTTCACTGGTTTTTAAGTACTGGTCA
>JAQUWU010000018.1 GCA_028692715.1 Paludibacter sp.
GTCTTAATCATCTTGCCGAAGGCAAGAAATATCCGTTTTGTTTTATCCTTCATTTTCCGATAAATCAGCGAAAATCAGCGTACTATTAATGTTCCTAAATGGTACATTAATTTGTTCCATTTACTTAGGAGCTTTTGCAGGTAATCATTATATTTTTTATTGTTGTATCAAGGAACTCGCAATATACGTGGTCTTTACTTTTAATGTATGTTTCATAATAAAATCAAAGCTTTGGGTACAAAAATAATTAATCCAACTATAGCCGCCGCAATAGCACAAATTAAAACCGCACCAGCAGCAATATCTTTTGCTTTTCCAGCCAATTCATTTTGTTCAGGCGAAACAAGATTTACAATATTTTCAATGGATGTATTTATCATTTCAGCCCCAAAAACCAATCCAAAACAGAGTATACACATCATCCATTCAATACTACTTATCGAAAAAATAAATCCACAAATAACCACCAATAATGAAACAAACAAATGAATTTTCATATTTGCTTCTGAGCCAAAAACTAACTTTATTCCCTTAAAAGCAAAACCAAAACTTTTGATTCTTTTTTTCATAAATTTTTGTAAAAATAATTTTCAGTAAAATAGTGACTACTCAGCACTTCAAGAAGTACTTCATTTGACGTTTTTAGGGAAAATTGCAGAGTAAAAAAAATGTAATTTTCACAAAAGAAACAGCCAAATTAAAGCGCATAAATGATGAATGTCGCTCCAAAACTCCCCCATTAGGGGGTTGGGTGGCTGAGTAGTTACGTAAAATAATAACAAAAATAGCAATTATGTATTACATTAACAAAAAAACCGTCAAACTGTTCGTTTGACGGTTTTTAATATGTTTATTTTCAGTTCTAACTAATTTTTTACACGTCCTAAATAAGAACCATCGCGTGTATCAATTTCAATCGTTTCACCTTCGGTAATAAATAAAGGTACTTTTACTGTAGCACCTGATTCAACAGTAGCAGGTTTTAGAGTATTGGTGGCTGTATCTCCTTTCATACCCGGTTCGGTATAGGTAACTTTCATCTGCACTTTTACAGGCATATCCGCATAAAGTACAGTTTCTGTTGATGCATCCAATACTACTTCCAAACTCATTCCTTCAATAAGAAAATCAACACCGTTAATCAAATCATGACTAATTGGGTGCTGGTCGAATGTCTCCTGATTCATAAAAATGAAGTCATCGGCTTCCCTGTAAACAAATTGATAAGGACGACGTTCTACACGCACATCTTCTAATTTTTCACCAATATTAAAACGACGTTCAATAACACGTCCATCCACTACGTCTTTCAACGTCGTTCGCATAAATGTATTACCTTTTCCGGGCTTAACATGGAGAAATTCTACAACAAAATACAGCTTGCCATCCATACGGATACAAGTTCCATTTTTGATATCTTGAGCATTCATCATGAAGAAAAACTTTTATTAATTAATTTTTAAAGTGCAAAAGTACAATTTTTATTCTAAATATCAAAACGGTTTGATTTTCAGATAAATAAAAGAACCTCTGTAGGTACTACAGAGGTTCTTTTTCGTGTTTTTTTAGTTTTATTGTTTCAGTATTATTTTTCGTTCCTTTTTTGAACGTTGTAAAATATCTTCATTTGATTTCCGAGGATTTTTGTAAATCCTTTTACATCATCGGCGCTCCAGGCACGGTTTACTTCGCCATATTCTCCAAAATCAGTTTTCATTAAATCGAAAGTGCTTTCTACTCCCACCAGTGTATAACTATAAGGACGAAGTTTAAGAATCACAGTTCCTGTTACATTTTGTTGTGAACTTTGCAAAAATTGTTCAATATCGCGCATTACAGGTTCAAGATATTGAGCTTCGTGAAGGAACATTCCATACCAATTACCCAATTGATCTTTCCAATATTGTTGCCATTTGGTAAGCGTGTGTTTTTCAAGCATTTTGTGTGCATTGATGATGAGCAATGGTGCAGCGGCTTCAAATCCAACTCGCCCTTTGATCCCAATAATTGTATCGCCGATATGCATATCACGACCAATACCAAATTTACCGGCAATTTCCTCTAATCGATTAATTAAATGGACTTTATTCTCATCTTTCAAATCATTTACAGCACTAATTTCACCATTTTCGAATTCAATGGTTACAGTTTCTTCGTTATGTTTTTCAACCTGACTTGGATAGGCTTCTTCTGGTAAAGTTTGTTCCGATTTTAATGTTTCTTTCCCGCCAATCGAAGTGCCCCAAAGACCTTTATTAATGGAGTATTCCATTTTCTTGAAATCGGCATCAAAACCATGATCTTTCAAATAATTGATTTCATATTCGCGTGTCAACACCATATCGCGGGTGGGTGTAAGAATTTTAATTTCGGGAGCCAACACATCAAAAGTTAAATCGAAACGAACCTGATCATTTCCGGCACCTGTACTTCCATGAGCCACATATTCTGCTCCTATTTCCTTGGCATAATTGATTATAGCAATGGCCTGAAAAATTCTTTCCGAACTAACCGATATTGGATAAGTTCCATTACGAAGAACATTTCCGAAAACCATATATTTTATGCTTTTTTCGTAATACTCCTGAGTAACATCCAATGCGATGTGTGATTTTGCACCAAGACGCATCGCTTTATCTTCAATAATTTTTAATTCTTTGTCACTAAATCCGCCTGTGTTAGCTACAGCAGTATGAACTTCGTAACCTTTATCCTGAGCCAAATACATGGCACAAAAAGAAGTGTCCAAACCGCCACTAAATGCTAATAATACTTTTTCTTTCATAAAAAAAACTTCTTAAATCCAGTCCCTAAACCCTCAATAGTGATTTTCAAGAACTTTTCAGTTAATAATTTCTATTGATATCAATTTCTTGTCCCCCTTAAGGGATTCAAGAGTTCTTACTTCTCTTTATCTTTTGCCGGATCGAATAACATTCCTGTACAAAGACAATGTCTGCGTTCTGTTCGTTGCAAAATATCATAATTTATACAACTCTGGCATCCTTTCCAAAATGCTTCATCATCGGTAAGTTCAGAGAAAGTAACCGGTTTGTAGCCTAGTTCTGAATTTATTTTCATTACAGCTAATCCCGTTGTTAACCCAAATATTTTTGCTTCAGGATAACGAATTCTAGAAAGTTCAAATGCTTTACGTTTGATTCTTTTTGCAAGTCCGTTTCCACGGAATTTATCTACCACTATTAAACCTGAATTGGCAACAAATTTTTTGTTACCCCACGATTCAATATAACAAAACCCTGCAAATTCATCACCATTTAAGGCAATAATAGCTTTTCCTTCCTTAATTTTGAGTTCAATATACTCAGGTGAACGTCTTGCTATACCTGTTCCCCGAATTTTGGCAGCATCAGCTATGGTGGTCAAAATCGTTTCAACATATCCTAAGAAACGCTCATCAGCAACTTGTACCGTTATATTATCAACGATATTCTCTTTGTCCATTTTCAATTTAATTGAATTCTTTTATACCTTGCAAAACTAGTTTGTAAAGCAACACTTTTTTTAATAAATCACCCTTTTTCTGATAATTTATGAATCCTTAAAATTGGATTCAAGCGCATAAACATCTTTATTACAAATGCTTAATGGTATCTACGCCAACCAAACCTAAACTAATTTTTATCCGCAAAAGTTATATTCAACATATCCAGAATATCTTCCCGACTAATGCCCTCACGTGGAATAACTAATATAGTATCATCTCCGGCAATTGTCCCTAAAACTTCTTCAGTAGCTTTGTTGTCAATGTCCCATGCAATTGCGCTTGCATAACCGGGTTTTGTTTTAACTACTGCCAATTGACCTGAAAACTCCAAACTTAATACAGCTCCATGTGCTATTAAAGTATTAAAAGCACCCTGATTGGGCAAGGGTTTATTATACGATGGCAAAATGTATTTATAAGTGCCATTGGATAATGGAGTTTTCGCAACTTTTAGCAATTTCAAATCGCGGGATAATGTTGCTTGAGTAACTTCGCACTGTCGCTCAATGAGCATTTTGAGTAATTCTTCCTGACTTCCTACTACGGTCGACCGAAGAATTTCTGATATAATCTGTAAACGATTTCGCTTATTCTTCATAAATACATAATTATTTAGATTCTGTACAAAAGTACAACACAAAATGCATATTTCAAACTATATTATTATATTTATTCTTAAAATGGCTTAAATAAATGTATATATACGCAAAATCAGTATATTTACAGTATATTACATGTATATATATGTCGGCAAATTCGGTTTTTATGCAAAATAACTCTACAGTGCTACAACATCATCCAATTTGCTTGAGTAAAATATCAAGGGATTAGAAATCGCTTGTACTTTACTAAATATCTAAAAATACTTCTGGTCATAAAAAATATTTTATTACCTGATATTCAAATAGAAGCACATTTCACTTTTTTTGATTATCTTTGTAAACTTTGGTTGAAGTTATTTTTTTCAAATTAAAAAACTCTCAAACAATTACACATTAAAAAACAAATATTTGTTGAATGGCAAAATCGCAAAACAGCTTTATTAAACAAGAAAACGAGAAGAAACGTTTAAAAAAACGTAAAGAGAAACTTCAGAAGAAAGAAGAACGCAAAGCAAACACAGGAGATAGTAGCTTTGACAGTATGATTGCTTATGTAGATGAAAATGGTAATCTTTCAAACACTCCTCCTGATCCCACTAAAAAGAGAAAAATCGATGCATCAACGATAGAAATTGGTGTTTCGCGACGTGAAGACGTAGAAGTTCCAACAGTTCGTTCAGGTAGAATTGATTTTTTTGACACATCAAAAGGCTTTGGTTTTATTAAAGAAACCGGAACTCAGGATAAATTTTTTGTTCACGTAAAAGGATTACTGGATGAAGTAAAAGAAGGTGACAGCGTAAGTTTTGAACTTGAACGTGGATTAAAAGGAATGAATGCCGTAAAAGTAAAAAGGATTTAAAGTCTGCATTCATTTTTGATAGTATAAAACAGGAGAAACCAAAATTGGTTTCTCCTGTTTGTTTATAAAAAGATACAATCTATTATTCAACTGGTTTCATTACCACTTCCATTACATTACCCTGATCAACAAGTTTTTTGAGGGTAGATTGAACTCCTTCCGAAGTCAAAGCTTCAACCGATGCTTTATAATCGTCAACAAGATTTAGTTTGTCCATATAGTAACTTTCTATAGCTCCTGACCACCATGAATTTTCTTCTTTATCTTCGGCATATTTTTTCAGCATATTTTCTTTTACTTTTTGTAAATCCTCCGGACGTGGACCATTGGCAACAATTTCGGCTACTTCTGAGTAAATGATTTCCATAAGTTTAGCTTGTTTCAAAGGATCGGTGTCAAACTGCATCAACAAGGTCGCTTCATCTATTGGAGTATTACCTATACCTCCACGAACACCGACACCATACGAACCACCTTCTTTTTCACGTATACTTTCAAGATAACGTAGGCTCAGAATACTTCCGATAGTCGTCATCACCGTACGATTGGTCATATTGAATTCCATTGGAGCATTGTACATAATGAAATTAGAGGCTTTTTTGATTTTCATTTCTTTAGTAAATGTATTATCAACTTTCCCTTTTGGCCTACGAATATTGACATCAGTAAACTTCTCGCCCCCTTTTTTTGATTTCAAACCTCCAAGATAAGTACAAATTTGGTTTTTAATTGAATCATTTGTTGGGTTGATATTACCTGTAAAAGTAAAAGTGAAATCAGCCGGAACAGCAAATCTTTCTTTAAAAATTGCAATGGCTTTGTCTTGATTTACTTTTTCTAAAGTTGCAAGATTCATAAGCACGGTACGTGGACTGTGATTGTAATAGGTCATATTTATTGAATCGCTAAACGCTTTGCGTGGATCACTTTCGCTATTTGCCATACTAGCTTTATAGCCATTCATCATAGCATCAAATGCATTATCATCTTTACGAACAGCCGTAAAATTCAGATAAATTAACTGCAACATGGTTTTAAAATCAGATACTGACGAATTTCCATTAAACCCTTCATCGTAAGCACCAATTGATGGACTTACCGATGCAATTTTACCAGTAAGAATTTTATCTAAATCGGTTTGTGTGAATTTTCCTAATCCATTATTGCTTACAATGGAAGCAGCTAATGTAGCTGAAGGCAGATCAGCTATGTCTTTCACTTTGGATATACCTCCTTCGCTGAAAGCATTCATCAATATTTCATCTTTTTTGAATGTTGTTGGTTTAAAAACAACTTTCACACCATTGCTCAATGTCCATTCTGTAGTTCCTAGCGATTTATTTTGAATTACCTTTTTGACTTTACCTGATTTTGGAGCTTTATCAATCAAAGGTATGTTCATGTTTTCTTCTACTTTTGCTGTCAGTTCTGCTTTTTTAGCATTTTCTACAGCAGCAAGTATCTGATCTTTCGAAGGAATCTTCACTTCAGCTTTCTCAGGCGCTGTTATGGATACAATAAGGTTTGTATCGGTAACATAGGATTTTGCAATTTGATTAACCATTTCAATTTTTAATTGAGGCATCATCATTTTGGTGGTATTATATTCCCATTCAATGCCAGGAATTGGTTCCTGAGTCAGGTAATTGCGCACATATTCACGAACAAGGCTATTGTTTTTTTGATTGTCACGTTCGTTATAAGCTTTTTCCATACCTTTCAAAAAGTCAATTTTTGCACGCTCTAACTCTGAATTGGTGAAGCCAAAACGTTTAATTTTTTCAGATTCTAATAAAAGAGCATCTAATCCGGCTAGTTCTTTCCCCTCTTTTGGCACTGCAAGTAATTGAAATGCATCTTTGGATTTTACCAATTCACCATAATAACCATAAGCGCCAACGAAAGGAGCATCAGCTTGTTGTGTAATTTCATTGAAACGTTCACCAATCATTTTTGAAATTAAAGTATTTACAACACCGAAAGCATAACCCTGAATTGATTCTTTGACCTGTGCAGGTAATACATCGTGTTTGTATTCTAGCTCAATACGCGTCATACGTGCTTCGGGATCAGTAACAATGGCGACAATAGGTTCTTTGTTATCTAAAATTGGATAAACAGGTCTTTCACCATAATTTTTCCTTTTTGGTATTGGTCCAAATAATTCTTTAATCTTAGCTTCTACCTTGTCAACATCAATATCACCTACTACTAAAATTCCTTGCAAATCAGGACCATACCATTTTTTGTAATAATCACGAATAGTTTGATAAGCAAAATTGTTAATAATAGCTGTATCGCCTATTACATCACGTTTTGCATATTGCGATCCCGGATATTTCAGGATATTTGATTCTTTCCACATACGACGATCTGCACCTGCGCCCTGACGCCACTCTTCACGTATAACACCTCTTTCTGCATCTATTTCACTACCTAATAAAGAAAGTGAACCTGACCAATCATGTAAAACAAGTAAAGCACTGTCTATTATACCTTCACTAACTGTTGGAACATTCGAAAGGTTGTACACTGTTTCATCAAGAGAAGTGTATGCATTTATATTTTCGCCAAATTTCACCCCTACTTTTTCTAGAAAATTGATAATTCCTTTGTCGGGAAAATGTTCAGTTCCATTAAAGGACATATGTTCAAGAAAGTGAGCTAATCCGTTCTGGTTGTCATTCTCCAAAATAGCACCCACATTTTGAGCAATATAAAATTCAGCACGCTCTTTTGGCTCTTTGTTCGCACGAATATAATACGTTAAACCATTGTCTAATTTTCCATAACGAACTTTCGGGTCAATGGGTAGCGGTTGAGCACTAATATTAAATGTAAGTGCCAATAATAAACCAACGACCAAAAATCTAAAAAGATTTGTTTTCATAATTTGTTGTTTAATCTGTTTGAATTCAATTTTTATACATTTTTGAATATTTATTGATTTGCAAAGGAAAGTATTATTTTTGATTTAACAAAATATATTTATTGTTTTTCGATAAATATCACAATGATTATATGCAAAGTGTTCTAATTTACGTCCAAACAAGAATTGATAGAAGTTATTGACTCAAACCAGAGTTTTTTTATTAATAAAAATTCATGAACCACGAATTAATTGAAAACAAATAATGTCGTATTTTGCATGAAAATATTTAAGAATAGAACCTGCCTGCGACAGGCAGGCGCAATTTTCACTGATAGAGTAGATTTGAAAAAACGGATTTGAATTCCGATAAATCGGAATGATTTACAGATAGTTGCGTCTTAATCATCTTGCCGAAGGCAAGAAAAATCCGTTTTGTTTTATCCTTCATTTTCCGATAAATCAGCGAAAATCAGCGTTCTATTAATGTTTCTAAGTGGTACATTAATTTATTTCATTTACTTATACAAATTCTCACCAAAATATATGTTTTAATTTTTATCACTAACTTTGTAATAAAAAAAAACAGTATGTCAGAAGAATTGTTCATTCCTTCGAATGTCGGGAAAAGTGAAAAATACACTTCGTTACTTCCTCAATTAGAAGCTTTAATTAGTGGAGAACCTGACTTAATAGCCAATCTGGCGAATATTTCGGCAGCACTAAAAGAAACTTTTGGTTGGTGGTGGGTAGGATTCTATTGGGTAAAAAATAATGAATTGGTGCTCGGTCCTTTTCAGGGGCCAATAGCTTGTACCAGAATGAAATCAGGAAAAGGAGTTTGCGGAACATCGTGGAAAGACGAAAAGAGTATTTTTGTTCCTGATGTAGAAAAATTCCCCGGACATATTTCCTGTAGCAGCAGCTCAGTTTCTGAAATTGTTGTTCCCGTTTTTGATGTAGATAGAAAGGTTATCGGTGTTTTAGATGTGGATAGTGAACGTTTTGATGTTTTGGACGAAAATGATGTTTATTTTCTTGAGAAAGTTAGTGAAATCATCACCAAATCATTATCCTGATTAAAGGTAATCCTTTCCCCAAATATCGCTTATAAAAACTGCTTTAATTCTACTAAAAAACGCCAGATACAAAAATATCTGGCGTTTTTAAAATTATTTATACTAAAATTATTTCATGTGTTGAACAATTTCAAGCGTATCCGAAGCTATCATATACTCTTCATCTGTAGGTATTACCACCACTTTTACAGTTGAGTCCGGAGTACTTAACAAAACTTCTTTTCCTCTCGATTTTGCATTCAGTTCGTTATCAATTTTCACACCCATAAATCCGAGGCTATCACAAACTACTTGTCTGGTTCTTGTTTGGTTTTCACCAACTCCACCGGTAAACACTAATACATCAAAGCCCTCCAATGCAGCAGCATACGAACCGATATATTTTTTTATGCGATACTCGTACATATCCAATGCCAGTTTTGCACGTTCATTTCCTTCTGCTATTGCATTCTCAATA
Organism: Paludibacter sp.; assembly: GCA_028692715.1. Lineage (GTDB taxonomy): Bacteria > Bacteroidota > Bacteroidia > Bacteroidales > Paludibacteraceae > Paludibacter. Next base: position 9,378 of record JAQUWU010000018.1, read on the forward strand.
TCGCGCATATCAGATGAAATACCTGATATACCTAATACACCACTGTGTTTATTAAACAAAGTAGAAATTGAACTCGAACCAATCATTTCTTTTTCCATCAGGAAGGTAACCACACCTAAATCAACATCACCCGAACGGGTTCCCATCATCAATCCCTCTACAGGTGTAAATCCCATAGAAGTATCCACCGATTTTCCATTTTTTACAGCACAGACAGAACATCCGTTACCGATATGCGCAGTAATCATTTTTGTTTTATGATAATCCAGACCAAGAAATTCACAAGCTCTTTTTGATACATAGCGATGACTTGTTCCATGAAAACCATAGCGACGAATTCCGTATTTTTTATACAATGAATAAGGAATTCCATACATATAAGCATATTCCGGCATCGATTGATGAAAAGCTGTATCAAATACAGCTACCTGCGGAACTGAAGGAAGAAGTTCTTCGATGGCCCGTATACCTGCTAAATTTGGTGGATTATGCAAAGGTGCTATGTCGATACATTCTACAATTTTTTGAATTACATCATCTGTAATTAACACGCTTGAATTAAATTGTTCACCTCCATGAACCACACGATGTCCAACAGCATCAATTTCCTCTAACGATTTAATTGCACCATGCTTTTCACTTGTTAGTACACCCAGAATATATTCAATACCGATTTGATGTTCAAGAATTTCACCTTTTAGAATAACCTTTTGTCCATCACGACGTACATGTTTAAGGAATGAACCTTTCATCCCAATTTTTTCAACACCTCCGGCTCCCAATTCTTCGTTGGTAACCATATCGAGTAATTTATATTTGATTGACGAACTTCCGCAGTTCAATACTAATACTTTCATTTTTTTGTTCCTCCTTATTTAATTAAATTACCCGATTCGTCATAAGTATAAAATCCTCTATTTGTACTTACTCCATAATGTTTTGCACGGAACAAACGCAACAAAACCGGAGATGGCTTATACTTCAAATTACCATATTCTTCCCAAAGATTTTCGAGTAAACGAACAATTTTTTCGATACCCATGTGATCGGCCGTACGGAAAACTCCCTGACGGTGACCAAAGCCGATTGTCAATACACGATCAATATCTTCCACACTGGAAATTCCTTCCATTAATATTCCGCAGGCTTCGTTTAATTGAATTAAAAACAAACGAACACTTACTAAACCAGATGATTCCATTACTGGTATATAATCGTGTTTGATAAGTTTCGCAAATTTACAAACCTTGTCGTACGTATCTTTCGAAGTATTCAAACCGGGAACAATTTCCACAATTTGTGAATCAGGTACATTATATAAAAAATGTAATCCGATACAACGATCAGTATGCTCTAATTCTGAAGCTAAATCAGTAACAATAACCGTCGTAACATTTGATGCTATAATAGCTGTGGGCGCAAGCACTCTTTCCAGTTCTTTAAATACATCTTTCCGTTCAGCAATGCGTCTCACACCAATATTATTATCGGTATATCTGATGGCTTCAATTACAAAATCGCAACCCGAAAAATCTTCGTAATTAGTTGTTCCGGTAATTTTGCCCAAAATAACTTTCTTCTCGTTTTCGGTCAGTCCCCAATTATCAATTTTCTTGTCTAATTTTTCTCCAATTCTGCCATATGCAGCTGCAATCGATTCTTCGCTTGGTTCCAAAAAAATCACTTCCATACCATTAAGAGCTGCTGTAGTAGCAATTATACTCCCTTCTTTACCACAGCCAACTACGCCAATACGCGAAAACAAAGTCCGTTTTCGGTTACGCTTACTTAATCCATAGCGTTCAATTGCTTCAAAAATTTCTTCTGCCATAATATTTTTCTAATGCATTATTAATAATTCAAAATGCATAATTGATAATTGATAATGCATGACCCATTTATGAATTATGCATTATCAATTATCAATTAATTTTTCATTGCTTGATTTGCTGTGATAGTTATCATTCGGACAATATCGTCTACCGCACATCCACGCGAAAGATCGTTAATAGGTGCAGCCATACCTTGTAGAATTGGGCCTACAGCTTGTGATCCTGAAAATCTTTCGACCATTTTGTAACAGATATTTCCTGATTGTAAATCGGGAAAAACCAATACATTGGCATGACCTGCAATTTTACTTCCCGGAGCTTTGCTTTGTCCAATAGCAGGAACCAAAGCAGCGTCGGCTTGTAATTCTCCTTCTATTTGTAAATCGGGAGCCATTTCCTTTGCAATTCTAGTAGCTTCCACTACTTTATCCACAAATTCGTGTTTTGCACTACCTTTAGTAGAAAAACTCAACATAGCAATTTTAGGTTCAAAGCCTGCAATAGCTTTTGTTGTTTTAGCTGTACTTACAGCAATCTGGGCTAATTCCTGAGCGGTTGGATTCGGATTTACTGCACAATCGGCAAAAACCAATAATCCATCTTCACCATACTGTTTGGTTGGTGTAAACATCAATATAGCACCTGAAACCACTGAAATACCGGGTAATGTTTTTACAATCTGGAAAGCAGGACGAAGCACATTTCCAGTTGTGTTTTGCGCTCCTGCCAGTTCTCCATCAGCATCACCGTTTTTAATCATCAAACAACCAAGATACAATGGATTTTTTGCCAGTTTTGTGGCATCTTCCATTGTCATGCCTTTACTTTTACGAAGTTCAAAAAGTAAATTTGTGTATTCAGCCATTTTTTCGTTCGAATCCGGATCGACAATAGTAGCATCAGAAATATTTGTCAAGTTATTTTCTGCGGCCAGTTTTTTAATTTCCGTTTCATTACCAATAAGAATTAACTTTGCAGCTTTTTCTTTCAAAATAATATCCGCAGCTTTCAATGTACGAATTTCAGTACCTTCGGGCAAAACAATACGTTGTAGGTTTGCCTTTGCACGAGCCATAATTTTTTCTAATAAATCCATTTTATTGATATATAGTAATTTGTAGTAATCGGTGAGGAGTTAGCCTTCAGGCTTAATAACATTACAAAGATACTGCAAAATTCCAAAATTGCAATGTAGAGATGGCAATTTTTACTAAATATTTAAATCTATGTCAAATTTTACACTAAAAATATCATATTTATTAGTTTTAAAAATAGGATTGACAAAAAATAAAAATAAAAGAACAGGGATTATTAATTTTCAACGGATCGTAATAAGATATTTATTGTCACGCAAAAACACAAAACTAGTTCCGCAAAGCGGATGTCACTAATGGAACAGATAAATAGACAGAAAAAAACGGTTAAGTTTCTCTATCGATAAATCGGCACATTCAATTTGCACCTTCCTGCCAAATAGGCAGGTGAGTATCAAAACGAAAAAACTATCAAATTCAAATATTTTATATTTAAAACTCCCATTTCAACATACATCTCACATCTGTTTTTCTATTTCCTGAAATTTCTTCGTTTCCACTACTTATGGTTTCTCTGTCATCAGCATAAACCGTTTGTGCAATCTTAAACCAAATTGAAAATTTTTTATTTATTTCATATTGAAAATTCAAATAATACCTACTACCCAAACCGTAATACATTGGAATAGAAAAAGCATATAAAATATCCTTTTCGTAAGTATAAAAACGGTTTTCAAAGTTTTGCGCATCAAAAATCTGATACCTGAAATCCATTTTAATAGGGATGTCGATAAATCGATAACTAAGATCTTGTAAAGCAGTCATTCCATAGCTAATATTCTCATCTCCTTTTTTATAGATATTTCCTTCAATAACATTTTTAAAACTGAAATTTCTAAACGAATAATTCAAATTGTAACGTAATGATGATTTTCGGGTGGAAACGATTGTTGGCATTGTTGTTTCAGCATCAGTAAAATTAACAGGCTTTTCTTCGGACTTAAATCGCCAAAACATATTGACATCTCGTTTGAAAGCAAAATCTACCTGTAATAGATAATCCGTTCCAAGTGTAGGTGCATCAACTCCGAATTTTGGCCAGAAAAACCTGTAACTATCAGCATATGCTGAGAATTTCCACTTTGAAAAGGGTCGAATCTCTACTCCCATATAAAACCCTGTTTCGTTATTAATTCTTGACGATTCAGAAAAAGCAGTGGCATAAAATGTATCATATTCCGGCGAAAAATAACGATGTAAAACAACCATGCTGACTTTGGAAACAGGACTAAAAGAAAAACCGTTGAGGGTTGCCATTGAACCATTTCCAGTTATAGCAGTTTCGCCAAATAAATTCAACTTTTGCCATCGCATACGATAATGCAATCCGGCTGTAGTCTGCTGTATACCTGAAAAATAAAAATAATTATAAACCGATTTTTCAGGTTCGAGCTTATTGTCCAACAGAGTATGAACAGCTGTAAAACCCAATTGAAAATTTGAATAAGTGTAGGTAATGTTTCCACCTACAATCTGCTGATTAACAGTGTGTTTTTTGTCAAAGTCTGAGGTAGTTCTATGCAATCCTGTTTTATAAATACTCGAAAAACTACCATTTATTGTATCGGCGTCAATCATTTTATTGGAGTAAAAAGCCGAGATGTTGAACTCATTTAATCGAAATGTTACTCCTCCACCACGAAAGAAGTTGTATTCATCTACAGAACTGTATTTCTCTAGACCAGAATTCCGGGGAGAAACATTTAACACATAGGAAGATTTTCCCATCCCAAATTCAGGTCGAAGCACCAAACCTTGTCCGAAATTAGCCCTAAAATCGCCTAAAACTATCGTTTTAAATTTTCCAAAATCATTCAACTGAACGTGAGCGGAATAATAATCATAACCTTTGTTCGAAGTTCCCCAAAATTGTTCCCCCGCATCTTTCTCTGCTGTAATTCCAAAAAGCACCCTATCTTTATAATGAAACCTGTATTTCAACGAATTATAAACAGCATTACCCAAATACGCAGCAGAACTTGTTTCGTCAATATTTTCATCTTCCGGTAAAAACCTGTAACCTTCTTTGGTTTCAATTCCTTTATCCATTCTGAAATAAAGCTCATTTTTACCATATTTTAGCAAATCCTGAAAATACAATTTTTTCTTTTCATTACTTCCTTCTCCAATACTTATAAATGGAAGCATTCTACGGATATCAGTCATATCCAAACCATCTATAAGTTGCAATTCATATATGCTTTTTAAAGATCCAAACCTATAAACATAGGATAAAATATTTTCAATTTGGTTATCTGATAGAAAGGGAAGATGTTCCAATTCTTCTCTTGATGAATTATTAATATTAATTGGATTTTCGGTGAAATTGATCAGCTCATCGTAAAATGTTTCGTAATCAATCACATCCTCACTTTCGGCAGTATATTGTTCAAAAATATCGGCTATTAATTGTTCAGCAGTAGATACAGCATCCTGAGCTTTTAGTGTATAAAAACTCAACAAAAAAAACAGAATTAATTTTAGTTTAAGTTCAGACATACTGAGAAGAGATTTATTTTCTAAATTTATATCTCAATGAGACCATTGTATTTAATCCTAACAATGGATGTAATTCACAATTCAAATCCACTTGTACTCTTCCACTATTAAATCCAAGTCCTAAACAGGGTACGAGATAATCAGAGCCATAAAAACCAAGTTTTATTCTTATTAGTTCCAACATTTGATAGTCGAAACCAGTTGCAAAACGGTAATTACTACTTATTTCCTTATCAATTTGAGTCCGCCATACGAATTCAGGCGCAAAAAAATACTCAGTTCCTAAACTAAAAACCGAAGGAATTCGTTTTACTATATATTCAGCTTGAATATTAGTCTGAAGTGGATTAAACGTTTGAAAACCAATATTAAACGACGGGCTAAACCTGACAGACAAACCAATTTGTGGTAATATTGCTCCTTTATACGTATTTGAAGCAACGAAGTACGAATTAAAATAATTGAATTGAACGCCCAATGAAAATTTATCGGAGAAGTTTCGGGCAAGATTGATTCCGACTATCATTTCATTGTATAGCGAATACCCAAAATATGAATACGAGATACCTATGTTCATTAATTCCGAAGAATAGGCAAATTGAATACTTTTTGTAGAAAGTTCATTTAGTAAACACCTGTTATCCAGTTGAAATCCAAGTTCAGATTGATTTAAATTCCCTAACATGGCCGGATTATTAAAAGCAGACCATGAATGAGAATCAGCTACAGAAGTCTGAGCAATGGATGTTGAAGTTGGAATGATATTTGTAACCTGTGAACTTAAAGTACAAAATTGAGATAGAAGAAAAAGAGAAAGTAGTTTTTTCATAATTCCGGTTATAAAAAATTGAACTAACAAATTTTAATCTCTTAACATCAAAAGCCAAAATTATAAAAAATATGCGAATTAACAAGTTTCAAAGAATAATTTCTTTAAAAATATCAACCAATTAAAAAAATTTATACATTTGCATTGATGAAAAAAAATATTTTCATATTATTTACTGTACTGTTATCTATAATATATACAGATAGTTACGCAGAAACAAGGAACGATTACGTACCCCGTGGTGGTGCCCGTTTAATGATGGAAATAAACGGTAACGACACTGTATATCTAGCATTCATAAATGATTTGTGGGTTTTTCCTCGTAACAACTTCAAAAGCAAGGCTCAGGAAAAATTTTTCTGGCGAACGGTAAGAGATGTAAAAAGGACTTTACCTTATGCAAAATTAATTGCCAACGAATTGTCAAAAATTAACAACAACATGGCTGGGATGCAAAATGATAAGGCCCGAAAAAAATACCTTAATGAGGTTGAGAAAGATGTCTTTAAAAAATATGAACCTGAAATGCGAAAAATGACTGTTAATCAGGGTCGATTATTATTGAAACTAATTGACAGGGAATGTGATAGATCGTCATACGAACTAATTAAAACCTATCGAGGTAATATATCTGCTTTCTTCTGGCAGGGAGTTGCTTTGGTTTTTGGTTCAAACTTGAAAACCGGTTTTGATGCAAACAACTCAGATAAATTAATTGAAAGAGTGATAATATTGGTGGAAGCAGGTCAACTCTGATATAAATAAATTAAAATAGAAAATCTGATGGAAGATATACAACTTAAAAAAAATCATATTAGAAAGTATATCAGAAATCTAAAAATTGGAATTTCCACCTCAGAAAAAGAGCAACAAGCTTCACTTGCTTTCCAAAAACTGGAACTTACACCGGAATTTCAACAAGCTCAAATCCTATTTATATACTGGTCGTTAGCCGATGAGCTATCAACACATGAATTTATTAGCAAATGGAGTACTAAAAAAACAATCTTATTACCTGTAATTGAACGAGATATAATGAACGCGGTGAGATTCACTTCCGAAAAAGAAATGAAAAAAGGATTGCTCGGAATTATGGAACCAATTTCAAAGGAAATTTATAATGGAAATATCGATTTAGCTATTGTTCCTGGAATTGCATTTGATTCAAACAAAAATCGCTTAGGTAGAGGAAAGGGATTTTACGATAAATTTCTAACGAACAAGAATATATTAAAAATTGGTATTTGTTTCGATTTTCAACTACTTGATACTATACCAAATTCTGAAAATGACATTAAAATGGATAAAATCATCACGCCATTAATAAGTATTTAATAGCCTGTTATTCAACGATTAGGTCATCTTCTTTTGTCAATTCTTTTTCGCCTTTACGATAATAATAAACCAATCCATACGCCTGACATTTTTTTAATCGGGTATATGGTTTTTCATCTTTGTAATTTGCTTCTATCTGATTCCATAAATCAAGAATAATTTCATCCCCTTTTGTCCTAAAACTTACCAGTTCTTCCCAATTTCTATTTGTTGTATTCTGATATAATTTTTGAGTTGACTTATATTCCTTAAACACCTCATAATGAACTTGTACTTTCGCAATGGCGGGATTATAAATTGGTAAACCTCCGTTTCTTACTCTTTCATTTTCACCATCTATAATGCATTTTCCCCAGTGCAGTAAAGCAGCCTCAGTGCTTAAGTCAGGTACATTGTGAATATTAGGATCTAAATGATAAAACAACTTATGTTCCTTTTTTATATCACCACGAATAACAGAAAGATTAAAAACCTGAATAAAATGAGAAATATAAAGACGGGCATTATGAACAATTTGTTGGTAACGCTTATTAGCAGATACTTGACTTTCAAGCGTTTGCTGATATTGGATCAATTGTTTTTCGAAAATATTCAGATAGCTTTTTGCTTCGTGGATAGTTTTGTAAGCAACAGTTAATTCTTCGAAACTTTGTTTGTCAGATTGCTGTATTGCGGTACGTAAAGCTCGTAAACGCGCTTGATCAGTATTTGGGAGTCTTCGGTAGGGCATAAATTCAATTGATGATTAATAATTAATAATTCACAGAAAAATTCATGAATTATTTTATCAGAAATTAATTCTTACCTACAAAGATAAAAATTAATCCTTTCTGTACATCAATTTTTCGGCTAAATTTCTCAATTCTTGCTTATTATTGTCCAAAATCTTCACATTTTCGAGATTTGCGATGGCCTTTCTATAAAAAGACTCCATCTTGTCTTCGCAAATTTGCTTTACACCGAGTTTATTAAAAAGCGATGTTACTCCTAAAATTTTCTCCTCCGACCTATTTTGATCATTTATATTTATCCAATTTTGAAGTTCAATTTTGTCACTCTCTCCGGCTTGTTTCAACGCATGAATTAAAAGGTAGGTTTTCTTATTGTTCAGAATATCACCGCCAATTTTTTTACCAAAAGTGGCCTCATCACCATAAACATCTAATAAATCATCTTTCAACTGAAAAGCCAAACCTATATTGATACCAAAATTGTATAAATTTTGTGCATCATCCTCTCCTGCCCCACCAATTAAGGCTCCTGTTTTTAATGCACATCCCAATAAAACGGCAGTTTTTAACCGAATCATTTCGAGATATTCATCAGCACTTACAATATCTCTGTTTTCAAAATCTACATCGTATTGTTGACCTTCACATATTTCAGCAGCAGTTTGAGAAAACAAGTCCAGCACAAGCTTAAGATTCTTTGTTGGAGTTTTTGCAATAAGCTGATAAGCTGCAATTTGCATTACATCTCCTGAAAGAATAGCCGTATTATCATTCCATTTTTTATGAACGGTTGGTTTTCCCCGACGAACCTCCGCCCTATCCATAATATCGTCGTGTAACAAGGTGAAATTATGGAAAACTTCAATTCCTAATGCAGGAGAAATAGCTGCTTCAATATCTTCTGTAAATAAATTACAAGCCATTAATGTCAAAACGGGACGAATGCGCTTTCCACCCATCGAAAGTACGTAACCAATTGGTTCATAAAGTCCGTTGGGTTCTTTGTTCCAGTTGAGTTTTTCAAGTTCGGTAAAAATAATCTGAGATATTTCGTTAAATGTTTTCATTTTTTTAGTTACAGGTTAGAGGAACTAGATATGTGTTTTTTTAGAACAGTTACGAGGGATTTGTTACAAATTAGGAATGAAATATTTAGTAAATATCTTGTTTATTACCAATAGAACATCAACCATCTACATCCTCGTCTCGTAACTTGTAACTAATTCAGCTCATTCTCAATAATTTCTGTCATAACTTCTTTAATATCCAAACCGGCAGCAGCCACCTGTTGTGGAATAAAACTAGTGGTAGTCATTCCCGGAGTGGTGTTCACTTCCAGTAAATTAATGATATCACCTTCGGAAATAATGTAATCGATACGAACAATTCCTTTGCAACCCAAAATATCGTAAATGGCGGAAGTAAGCTTTTGTACACGTTCTGTCAATGCATCAGAGATACGTGCAGGAGTTATTTCCTGTACCTGACCTTTGTATTTAGCATCAAAGTCGAAAAATTCGTTTTCGCTCACCACCTCTGTAACGGGCAATACCTGAGATTTATTTTTGGTTTTATAAATTCCACAAGTAATTTCAGTTCCAGCCATAAACGCTTCAATCATTACCTCTTCGCCTTCGGAAAATGCCAATGAAATAGCAGGTTGTAGTTGTTCCACTGTTTTTACTTTCGACACTCCAAAACTACTACCTCCTACATTTGGTTTTACAAAGCAAGGTAAACCGATTTTGTTTACTACATCTTCGTTTGAAACAGATTGTCCTGAACGTAAAATTAAAGATTCAGACACTTTAACTCCAAAACCTTTCAGGTATTGGTTGCAGGCAAATTTATTAAATGTTAAAGCCGCAGCTAACACTCCGCAACAGGAATATGGCAACCCTATTAAATCAAAATATCCTTGTAGAATGCCATTTTCACCGGGAGTACCGTGAATAGTAATATAAGCAAAATCAAAAAGGATCTTTTTATCTTCTCTGACAAAACTGAAATCATTTTTGTCAATACTAATTTTTTCATTTTCTGACCATTCTACCTGCCATGCTTTTCCAACGATGGTAACAATATAAATATTGTAACGTCCTTTGTCCATAAACGAATAAAGACCTGCAGCACTTTTAAGCGAAACAACTACTTCCGATGAATCTCCACCGGCAACTATAGCAATATTTTTTTTCATATGAACCCTGCCCCTAAAGGGTATTTAAATTAGTATATTGATGACCCCTAACCCCTACTAAAGGGGAAATTAATTAGTATATTGACCCCCAACCCCTAAAGGGGAGTCTTTGTTAGTATTAAATTAAAAAACGAAAAAAGTATTCCCCTTTAGGGGTTAGGGGTTGTTTTTTCATTCCATATTTTTGGTATAATTCCGCCATTTATCTATCAATTCCTGCATGTCCTGAGGTAAATCGCTTTCGAAATGCATATATTCACCAGTACTCGGATGTACAAATCCAAGCGTTTTGGCATGAAGTGCTTGTCGTGGACAAATTAAGAAGCAATTTTTTATAAATGCTTTATACATAGATGTATTTTGACCTTTCAGAATTATATGACCCCCATAACGCTCATCATTAAAAAGTGTATGCCCAATATGTTTCATGTGAACACGAATCTGATGTGTTCGTCCGGTTTCCAAACGACATTCTACCAAGCTCACATAAGCCAATCGTTCCAGTACTTTAAAATGTGTTATAGCATGTTTAGCTAAAGGATTTTCGCCTTCGGGAAAAACAGTAAATTGCATGCGGTCGCGGGGATTACGGGCTAAAGCGCCGACAATAGTTCCCTCATCTTCTTTTATATTTCCCCAAACCAAAGCCTGATATCGTCGTTGGGTCGTTTTTTCAAAAAATTGTTTGCCTAAATGTGCTTTTGCGTGTTCAGTCTTGGCTATCAGAATCAATCCGGAAGTATCTTTATCAATACGATGAACGAGACCTATACGTGCATCGTTTGCATTAAACTCGGGGTAATCTTTCATATGCCATGCAATAGCATTCAATAATGTTCCGTCAAAATTACCAAAACCGGGATGCACAACCAGTCCCGGCTGTTTATTTACCAGAATAATATCATCATCTTCGTAAACAATATTAATAGGAATATCCTGAGGAATAATTTCGAATTCATTAGGCGGATAATCCAATACAATGGAAATAACATCCAATGGTTTTGCCCGATAATTTGATTTTACAGCTTTCCCGTTCACCAAGATATTGCCCGACTCTGCTGCTTCCTGAATACGATTCCGAGATATATTTGACATGCAATTAACCAAATATTTATCAACACGGGTCATGGCTTGACCTTGATCCACTACAAATCGAAAATGTTCGAAAAGATTCTGCTCTTCTTCACTTTCGGTAAATTCATCGTCTTCTATTTCGTCGAAATTTTTATCAATCACACTTCGTAGATTTTGTAATTCTTAGAAAAATTGTTCATCAGAACTTTCCGTTGTATTATCCTCCTCAAATATCTCGTCTAAACGTGATTTATCTTTTGTAAGATAGATATCGATTCTACTTCCTGTAGGTAACGCACTACCAGCTGACGGTCGCTGACGATAAATAAAATATTCAGATTCATTTCCCGAAGGTGTCTCATCATAATTTACAGCTCCTATTACAAACGATGATGATAGTATCGATTGTCGGGCATCTTCCAGCGCCAATCCTTTTATTGCCGGTACAATTGAATTATTATTTCCCAAACCGCTACCAACAACTAGAACTACAGCACTTCCTTCGGGTAATCGGGTACCCGAAAGGATACTTACACCATTATATTTTACATCCGTAACTAAATCTTTATATTCTGAAGGTGTGTATTCAACATTGGAAACATATAAACCAATAGATTTAAGCATGGCATCAGCTTGTCGATAGGAAACATCGTTAACATCAGGCATTGGCACTTTACGAACCTGAAGAGAATTAACAATCAAATATATAGGGCGATTTCGTTTTACAGTAGAATTTGCCGGTGGAATTTGCTCGATGATGGTACCCAATTGCTTTTCACGATCGTATACCGAATCAATCACCATTGGATATAATCCTTGTTTAGCAAGTACAACAGCTGCTTCTTCCACATAAGAACCCCGCAAATCAGGAATAATTTCTGCTTCGCCATGATGTGTATAATAGTCAACGCCAATAAGAATACCCCATACTAATGCAACAAATATTAGTAAAGCTAGAAGTACGTTTTTTAGCACAAATCCGCCAAAAGTTTCTTTCCAAAAATGTTTAAAGTCCATAATTATAAAGAGAGTTAATAAAGCCCGAAAGTTGGTACAAAAATAGAGAAATTATTGTTTGCTAATGGCATAAAAACAAAAAAAGTAAAAACTTACCAGAAGTCTTTACTTTTTTTATACTGTTTTAGCAAAATGATTAGTGTTTGTGACGACCTTCATCAGCAACACTAAGTTTTGTTCTACCTTTGGCACGACGGGAAGCCAAAACGCGGCGTCCGTTTGCTGTTGCCATTCTTTCACGGAATCCGTGTTTATTTTTTCTTTTTCTCTGCGAAGGTTGGAATGTCCTTTTCATTGCTTTCTGTATTTTGCGTTATTATTTTCTCTTTTCGTTTTGGGACTGCAAAAATAGATGATTTTTTTGGAACTGCAAACTGTTGATAACTTTTTTATTCAATTTTCTTGTTCAAATCAAATAATTTTCACCCAAAACTCCTTTAATTTTATAAATTAATGACCTAATTGGTCTAAAGTATATGTGGAATTTATTTTATATTTTTGTTCATGAATAGTAAGTAGTAATAGTTTTCCATACTATAAGAACAGAAATACATAAAAAAACCAGTTTATCCTACTCTATACATTTAAATCACCCTGATTCATTTAAATTTAATGACTTATCTTTGAGCCATAGCAAATGAATGAAATAATATTGTATAGGTAACCTTTAGTGCATAGGTAACATATAAATAAAATGAAAAACTTCAAAACAAAGTACGAAAACATCGAATTACTATAGAATTTATAAAAATGAAAAAAATTACAGCTCAAAACATTTTAATTGCATTTCTTTTATTATTCTCATTTTTTTCTTTAGCCGAAAACACACCCGCTTTCCCGGGTGCTGAAGGTTTTGGACGTTACACTACCGGTGGCCGTGGAGGAACAGTTTATCATGTAACATCACTGGCAGATGATGGCTCAACGGGAACTTTTCGATGGGCAATGGAGCAAGGAGGAAAACGTACCATAGTTTTTGATGTTTCAGGAACGGTTCATTTAACTTCTGCATTAGCATTACGAAACGGAAATATTACTATTGCCGGCCAAACTGCACCGGGAGATGGAATATGCATAGCCGACTATCCTTTTACGATTAATGCAAGCAATGTCATTATCCGATTTATACGTTTCAGACTTGGGAACAAGTTTGTTGCTTATCACGAAGGTGATGGTTTAGGCGGAATGGATCAGCAAAATATTATGGTGGACCATTGTTCGATAAGTTGGAGTATTGACGAATGTTGTTCAGTTTACGGGAATAAAAATATGACATTACAATGGTGTATTGTTTCACAAAGTCTACGTAATTCCGGACATGAAAAAGGAGCTCATGGATATGGTGGCAATTGGGGAGGTTCCGGTGCAAGTTATCATCATAACCTGCTGGCACATCACGATAGTCGCACTCCTCGCCTTGGACCGCGTGCAAGCACACAAACCGACGAGCGTATGGATTACCGAAATAATGTAATTTACAACTGGGGTGGAAACGGTTGTTATGGTGGAGAAGGCATGAATGTAAATATTGTAAACAATTATTATAAACCAGGTCCGGGGACAAATACCAGAAGTACATCTATACGTTACAGAATTGCTGCCATTGGCATACGTACAAGTTCTTATGTAGCTACATACACTGCTTTTGCACCTATGTTACATGTGTGGGGCGATTATTATGTTACTGGTAACAAAATGAATGGTTACAGTGATGTTACTGCCGACAACTGGACGAAAGGCATTTACGAGCAAATCACTAATTCTAGTGTGGATAACACTTTTACTTCGACAACAAAAGATACTATGAAAATTGATTCTCCAATTGAATATGTTTATACCACCACACAATCTCCTGAAATTGCATACGAAAAAGTGTTGCAATATGCCGGAGCATCACATTCGCGCGATTGGGTGGATAGCTTAATGGTTTCTGATACACGCAATGGTTTTGCAACTTATACCGGATCTGGAAGTGGAGATATTTCCGGAATTATTGATTCGCAAGATGATAATAAACCTGCCAATGCGCCTTCAGATTGGGATGCATGGCCAACACTACAAAGTACAACTCCTCTGACCGACACTGATAAAGATGGGATTCCGGATGCATGGGAAAGTGCAAATGGATTGAATCCGAGTCTTGCAAGCGATGCTAATACCTATAATTTAGATGGTTATACAATGCTAGAAGTTTATATGAACAGTCTGGTTGCAAATATTATGACGAATGAAAATGAAGGTGGCGTTGTTTCAGGCTATACAGAAGGTTCAACAAACAGCGATTATAAATTAATTTCCTTATATCAACAAACATATATTGGTAGTTCAGGAGCATCTTCTCCGTGGTTATTCGATGGTGGATATAATATTAGCAATGGAAATGGGAAAACATATACAACAGGAAGCGAATTAGGTGTAAAATACTCTTCAGGAGTAAAATTTACGGTGAATTTACCAAATGGTGCTACAGTAGACAGTGTTAAATTTAGTGGTTACGATAATTATAGTGGAGCTGATTCATATCTGAGCGAATTAAACGGGACTACTTACAGTGCAACCGACTATGTTTATACTCAGAAAGAGGCCAACGGGAATTATGTTTTAGGCAGTCATACAATTCCATTTGCAACACCGGTTGCAGGTTCATTTAGTTTTACTTTTGGAGGGAATCAGGTAGTTATGTCAATTGAGTTAAGTGTTAAAACTGCTACTGGGATTAAAAATTATTCGGTACTGCCTCTTGACCCCAACAAACTGGTGAATGTTTACACAATAGATGGTCGGATACTGAAATCAAATGTATTACGTAGAGAAGCTACTAATCATTTATTAAATGGAATTTATATCATTGATGGACAAAAAATAATGATAAACAATCGATATTAAAAAAAATAAAAACACTTTACAGTTCGCTTAACAATAGGTTGAGCGAACTGTTTTTTTTATGGAGAATTATACAATTATATGTCTATCCATTTCATTTACTGTCTTTTCAACAAGCAGACATCAAATCATAAGGAAAAAAATTGTAAATTTGAAACTCAAAATACTATCAACACAAAAATTTATACAAAATGAAACACAGCATTACTTTGACTATTTGTTTGTTGGCAATTATGCAAGTCTCTTGTAGTCAAAAAATAAGGAAAGATTTATTTCCCGATGGAACAAAAATACCTGCATGGTTTTCAGACACAACGAAAATAAAACCCGAAAATCTTGGTAAACAATATGTTATTACCAACTTTGGAGTTGTAAACGACAGTAACTTACTTCAAACAAAAGCTATTCAGGCGATTATCGACAAAGCTTCTGAAAATGGAGGTGGTGTTATCATTATCCCCAAAGGAATATTTTTAAGCGGAGCATTATTTTTCAAACCAAAAACGCATTTGCATGTTTCAGAAGGTGCAGTATTGAAAGGCTCCGACGACATTTCCAATTATCCTTTTATTCCTTCGAGAATGGAAGGGCAAAACCTTGATTATTTTGCAGCTTTGGTAAATGCTTATGGAGTTGACGGTTTCACCATTTCCGGAAAAGGAACGATTGATGGCAATGGCAAAAAATACTGGGAAGCTTTTTGGGAGAGAAGAAAAGAAAATGCTAAGTGTACCAACCTCGAAGTTTCGAGGCCTCGATTGGTTTTTATCCGCAACAGTAACGACGTTCAGGTTCAGGATGTAAAACTTCATAACTCCGGTTTTTGGACTAGCCATTATTATCAATGTAAAAATGTGAAGATTCTGGATTTACACATTTTCTCACCTCACACCACCTTTAAAGCTCCAAGTACCGATGCTATCGATCTTGATATCTGTTCAAATGTTCTCGTTAGAGGTTGCTATATGTCGGTAAACGACGATGCCATAGCCCTGAAAGGCGGAAAAGGACCAACAGCTGATACAGACCCAAATAATGGAGAAAACACCAATGTTATAATTGAAAATTGTGAGTTCGGATTTTGTCACTCGGCTTTGACTTGCGGAAGCGAATCAATTCACAACAAAAATATTCTAATGCGTAATTGTAAAGTCAACGATGCTTCAAGAGTTTTATGGTTAAAAATGCGTCCTGATACTCCTCAGAAATACGAATATATCACCGTCGAAAATGTAACCGGACAAGCCAACAGCCTGATTTATGTAAAACCATGGACACAATTTTTTGACCTGAAAGGAAGAAAAGATGTACCGCTTTCTTATTCAGATCATATCACCTTGAAAAATATTACAATGAAATGCAAGGTTTTTTACGATGTAAAAATTACAGAATATGACAAACTTTCGAATTTTACTTTCGAAAATTTAAACATTAAGACTGAAAATGATTCCATTGATAAAAGCATTGTGAACAGTTTTATTCTCAAAAATGTGATGCTAAACAATAAATTGGTGAATTGAAAAAAAATAGTCTGATAACTTTAATCATAAACTATCATGAGTAAAAAATCATTTTCGGTAATTATTCTGATTTTATTGTCATTCTCTATTTTCTCTAAAGCAGAAGTCAGAACAGAAATTGTGTTGACCGATTATTGGAAATTTCAAAAAGGGAAAGTTGAGCAAGCCTATCAGAAAGATTTTGACGATTCGAAATGGGAATCGGTTACAGTTCCTCATGATTGGGCTATCTATGGGCCATTTGACAAAGAAATTGACAAACAATCCGTTGCTATTGAACAAAACGGTGAAAAAATTGCCCGCGAAAAGACCGGACGCACAGGGGCTTTGCCTTATATTGGCGAAGGTTGGTACCGCAACCAGTTCACACTTCCAGATTATAAAAAAGGACAAAAAGTTTTGATTATTTTTGATGGAGCAATGAGTGAACCAACAATTTACCTGAACGGCGAAAAAGTGGGAGAATGGGGTTATGGTTATAGCTATTTCTATTTCGATATTTCTAAAAATATTATCGAAAATGGAAAGAATACACTGGCTGTTCATTTAAACAATCGCCCCATGTCATCACGGTGGTATCCCGGAGCTGGATTGTATCGTAAAGTTAGACTTATTATAAAAGAAGACGAAAATATTACTCAATGGGGCACTTCTATTACTACGCCGTTAATTACCAAAGACATGGCAAGAGTAAACATCAAAACTCGTGTCAACGGAGAAAACCTGCGATTAGAAACAGGTATTTTTGATGCCAATGGGAAAAAAGTTTCTGAAAATTCGTCCTCAACGCAGTTTGGGAATGAATTTAACCAAAACATAAAGCTGGAAAAACCGAATTTATGGAGTCCTGAAACACCCTATTTGTATACAGCCCTAACAAAACTTTTTGCCGGAGAAATTTTGAAAGATGAAGTCACAACAAAGTTTGGAGTGCGGGAAATCAAATACGAAGCAACCAAAGGTTTCAGCCTGAACGGACAGGTTCGAAAATTCAAAGGTGTATGCTTACATCACGATTTAGGCCCGTTGGGAACAGCCATCAATAAATCCGCATTACGCCGTCAATTGACCATTTTAAAAGACATGGGTTGCGATGCTATTCGCAGTTCGCACAATATGCCATCGTTGGAGCAACTGGAATTATGCGACGAAATGGGCTTTATGTTTTTGGCTGAAAGTTTCGACGAATGGGCAAAACCAAAAGTAAAAAACGGTTATCATTTATTTTTTGATGAATATGCTGAAAAAGATGTTGTGAACTTGGTACAAGCCACCCGAAATCATCCATGCATTGTAATGTGGAGTGCTGGAAACGAAGTCCCCGACCAATGGGGCTCCGAAGGTGTAAAACGAGCAAAATGGTTGCAGGAAATTTTCCATCGCGAAGATCCGACCCGACCCGTAACTGTTGGTATGGATCAGGTAAAAGCAACTATGAGTTCGGGATTTGGCGCATTGCTGGATATTCCCGGACTTAATTACCGCGTAAACTTGTACGATGAAGCTTTCAAAGTTTTTCCACAGGGATTTATTTTAGGTTCGGAAACCGCATCAACCATTAGTTCAAGAGGAATTTATAAATTTCCAGTCGAGCAGTTTAAAAATAAAAAATACGACGATCATCAATGTTCTTCCTATGATTTGGAAGCTTGCAGTTGGTCGAATGTTCCCGATATTGATTTCGTGGAGCAGGATGATAAACCTTGGGTTATTGGAGAATTTGTTTGGACAGGATTTGATTATCTGGGCGAACCAACTCCTTACGATGAAGTCTGGCCTTCGCGCAGTTCATATTTCGGAATCAACGACTTAGCCGGATTACCAAAAGATCGTTTTTATTTATATCGCAGTCGTTGGAATACAAAGGATGCCACCTTGCATATTCTTCCCCACTGGAATTGGAAAGGTCGTGAAGGTCAAATAACCCCTGTTTTTGCTTATACAAGCTACAAAAGTGCCGAACTTTTTGTAAACGGAGAAAGTATGGGTATTCAACATAAAAATGATTCAACCATTCAAAACCGTTATCGATTAATGTGGATGAATGTAAAATACGAACCTGGAACATTGAAAGTTGTAGCTTACGATAATGACGGAAAAGTTGCAGCAACTGAAGAAATTCGTACAGCAGGAAAACCTTATCGTATCATTCTTCAACCGGATCGTTCGACCATTAAAGCAGATGGCAACGATATTTCATTTGTGACAGTCTCGGTAGTGGATAAAAACGGAGTTCCCTGCCCTACCGCCACCAGCCAATTGACTTTTGATGTAACTGGAAATGCAAAATACCGTGCAGCTTGTAACGGCGATGCTACTTCGCTTGAACTTTTTCATTTACCAACCATGAAATTGTTCAGTGGAAAACTTGTTGTGCTGGTACAATCCGATACGAAAGTTGGTGATATTAAATTAATTGTAAAAGGAAAAGGATTGAAAACGGCTAATCTTAATTTAAAATCAGAAAAGTGATTTAAAAATTAATACATCTGAATTTCTACGTGTTGCATAAAAAAGAAAACTAACAACCACTTCTAAATGATAAGTCAAAATTTTTATGTAAAATATCATAGTAGGATTAGGCGAAATTTTATGGGATATATTACCCAATGGGAAAGTGTTAGGTGGTGCTCCGGCTAACTTTGCCTATCATGTTTCTCAGTTTGGGTTTGACGGACGTGTTATTAGTGCCTTTGACAATGATAAATTAGGTGATGAAATTATTGAGAACCTTGATAATAAAGTATTGAAATACATTGTGGAAAAAACGCCATACCCTACAGGTAATGTAGTGGTTACATTAGATAGTAAAGGAATTCCCC
Source organism: Paludibacter sp. (assembly GCA_028692715.1). Lineage (GTDB taxonomy): Bacteria > Bacteroidota > Bacteroidia > Bacteroidales > Paludibacteraceae > Paludibacter. The sequence goes on from JAQUWU010000018.1 coordinate 29,211, forward strand.
GGTATGAAATAACACAAAATGTGGCGTGGGATAATATTCCTTTCACACCCGAAATGGAAAAAATGGCGCGCAAAACAAAAACTGTATGTTTCGGATCGTTGGCACAACGTAGTCAAACATCCCGAATCACAATTCATCATTTTTTAAACCTTTTACCTTCCGATGTTTAAAAGTTTTCGATATAAATTTACGTCAGCATTTTTATTCCTATGAAGTTATTCATAATTCATTATCTCGCTGTAATATACTGAAAATAAACGATGAAGAAGTTGTGCAGGTTGCAAAACTTTTCGGATGGGAAAATAAATCAGAGTTGTAAATTTGTAACCAATTACTCGAAAATTATACACTAAAAAAGGTTGTGCTGACAAAAGGCACACAGGGTAGTTATGTAATTTCGCAAACTGAAACGTCATTTAAACCAACTCTTGTGGTTGAAGTTGCCGATACAGTAGGAGCTGGCTATTCTTTTACTGCCGGATTTAATCCTCACTTTTGAAAGGTAAAAGCCTTGCAGAAGCTCACCAAATTGCTGTAGAAGTTGCATCATTTGTTTGTACACAACATGGTGCAATGCCGATATTGCCTGATTCTATTTTAAAAAAACAAATTGAATCTGATGCTTTTACCCTGATTAAATAAAAACCAAAATCAACCAATCAAGAAAAATAATGGCAAATAAAACTTCACAACACATTTTAGGAACTTCAGCAAATCTTTTGGGGTTTTGTTTATTTGTAATTACTTCTTTGCACATAGCAAATAAGTCCGAAGGAAGTTTGATTGATGAATTTACTTCTATTGTTGCATTATTTCTAACAATTTCGTCTGTGTTTTCCTTTATTTCAATCAAGACGGAAGACAAGCAACGTGAAAAGAAATTTGAACTACTTGCTGACTATTTATTTATTATTTCATTAATAGGCGTTTTTGGAATAATTTTATTTATAATTGTGAATTTCTGGAGTAAAATAACTGATTCATTCCTTTTACTACATTTTTTTATAATTTATTACCTTTACTCAAAAAGCTGGACAAAAAAACCAATTATCTCTCTAATCCAATTTCATAGCATTAATATTCAAGAACTTACAGTTTATCTTGACTCTTTCTGATTTCCCTCCTTTATATATACAGATATAAAATTATGTGAATGCCTCAACAAAATGGCAATTATGTTTTTATCTTTGAAAATTAACAAAAAACTTTTTTGACTAGAATATTACTGTAATTTTCAAAAAACACACAAATGAAATTTAAAATTCTTCTAATTCTTCTTACGGGATTTTTTACGAATGCTGAAATTGACGCACAAAATGTAGTTTGGGCTGATAAATTAGAAACCAACCTCTCAAAACTAGCCGATTCGCTTACTACCCATTTAAAACCATGGAAAGTTCCAGCCCGGGTTTTTAAAGTAGAAGATTTTGGCGCAAAAGCTGATAGTGTAACCATAAATACTCTTGCTATACAAAACGCCATTAACACTTGTTCTGCATCGGGCGGAGGCGTTGTACTTTTTTCGAAAGGAAATTTTGTGATAGGTACCATTGAGCTTAAATCGAACGTTATGTTAGAGATTTCGAAAGGGGCTAAACTACTGGGAAGTACTAATATGATTGATTATCCTGAAAAAATTGAGTCGCTTGTTAGTATTATGAGCGAAAAGTATGAATTCAAACAATCCCTTATTTTTGCAGAGAAAGTGGAAAATATTGGCATTCGGGGGCAGGGAGAAATTTATTTCAGGGGTGAAAAAACAAATTTTCCGGGACCCGAAACCATCACAAAAATAGTAGACAAGCCGCTTGGAATAAGGATTATTGAATGTAAAAACATCGTGCTGGAAAATATTTCATTACGAAATTCGGCTGCCTGGATGCAAAATTACTTGCATTGCGAAAATCTGATTTTTGATGGTATAAAAGTCTCCAACCATGCAAACTATAACAACGATGGATTAGATCCGGATGGCTGTAAAAATCTTATTGTCAGAAATTGTTTTATCAACGCCGAAGATGACGCCATGTGTTTTAAAGGTGCTAGCAATTGCAGTTCGGAAAATATTTTAATCGAAAATTCAACTTTTATTTCGACCTGTAACGCATTGAAAATAGGAACTGACACACAGGGTTCATTTAAAAATATTATTGCCCGAAACTTAACATTGGGAGGCATTCCCGACACATTGGAATCACTGATGGGGCACGAAGCCAGCACAGGTATAACGCTTTCCACTGTTGATGGTGGAAATGTGGAGAATATTCTCATTTCAAATATCAAAATTAACCAAGCTCGCTGCCCGATTTTCCTTCGCATTGGCGATAGAGGAAGAGTTATAAAAGAAATTGAAAAACCAGCGCCGGGAAAACTAAATCGTATCATCATTAAAAATATCAAAGGATCTTCTAATTATATACAAGGCTCTTTTATTTCAGGAATAAAGGGTCATTCAATCCAAGACATTGTAATTCAAAATATGAAAATTTCGATGATGGGCGGTGGAACAAAAGAGATGGCGAACTCTACAGTAGTAGAAGATGAAGCCGGATATCCCGATGCCCATCAATTTTCAAGAAATGGACTCCCTGCTTATGGATTTTTCATCAGACATGCTCGAAATATCCATCTAAAAAACATCAAAATCTCTCCAAAAAATAAAGACGAAAGAGCAATTATAACATTGGGTGAAAATACTCAAAATGTTTTATTTAATGGAAATACTTTAAACAAACAGGATATTTTTTTAGTAAAATGAAATTTAGTACATAACAAAAAAATGATTTGATTTGCAGTAAACCGTTTAACCTATTTCAAAATATTATCAAGCCTTAAAAAGTCTCCGCTTCTATTTTTTCAAATAATTGAAAAACCCTGTGTAAATGATTTGACGTTACACATATTGCATTTATCCCAAATTAGTCTCTTATTCATTTAAAATAATAAGGAACAAGCAATTTGACTACGTCGATTTTCAACTCCCAACAGCTTGATAGAGTAATTCAAGCGACTAGGAAGTCTCTTGTCCCCTACTTCTCACCTTTCTTTAGAAATTAGCAAAAACATTATCTACAAAATAATTGTTTTCTTAATTCTGTAATTAGTAACTTTGCAGCCTTAAAATTTTCAAATTATAAATGGCAAAAGAAACAATTAAAGATAAACCTTCCGAAGCACAATCACCCAAAGCAAATATTTTTGAGGTGTTGAAACCTTATAAATTGATGATCAGCTTTTTGATTTTTTTTGCATTAATGAGCAATGGCGTCAATCTGATTATTCCAAAACTGATTTCGAGAGGTATTGATGATTTTTCAGCTGGCAACTTTTCATACGAACGATTAGTTATTGAATTTTTAGGTGCTGCATTTATTATCTTGATTTTCACCTTTTTACAGGGATTGTTACAGACTTATGCTTCAGAAAAAGTCGCGAGAGATTTACGTACAAATCTCGCCAACAAAATTTCACGTCAGAGCTACGCTTTTATTCAGGAATCAAATCCTTCAAAGCTACTTACCAATCTGACTTCTGATATCGATTCGGTAAAAATGTTTGTTTCAATGGCTATTGTATCGCTCGCTTCGTCGGTTTTTATCATTGTAGGAGCGGGAATTTTACTCTTTTCCATCAACTGGGAACTTGCCCTTTCTGTATTAACCATAATTCCCATTATCGGTGGAGCATTTTTTATTGTTTTTAGAAAAGTAAGAGTGCTTTTTAAAAAGAGTCGTGAAGTTATTGACTGGCTCAATAAAGTCATCAACGAAAGTATTATGGGTGCGGCTTTGGTACGAGTACTAAATTCTCAAACACAGGAATACAATAAATTCTTGGATGCTAATACTCAAGCGAAAAGCCTAGGGATTTCCATTCTGAAATTATTTGCAACACTTATGCCCGTAGTGGTTTTTGTCGGTAACCTCGCAACGCTTATCATTCTTGCCTTAGGTGGACATTATGTGATTACAGACGCCATGACCTTGGGTGATTTTGCGGCTTTTAACTCTTACCTCGTTTTACTTATCTTTCCTATTATTGTAATCGGTTTTATCAGTAATTTCATTGTACAGGCATCCGTTTCGTATGGTAGGATTTGTCAGGTATTGGATGCTCCCGAAACGGGAATTAGCGGAACAATTAAAGCTGATTTAAAAGGAAGTATTGAAATGCAGGATATAACAGTAAAATATGGCGACAAACCGGCATTGAAAAACGTTTCGTTCAAAATTACTGCCGGAAGCAAAACTGCCATTATTGGCCCAACTGCTGCGGGAAAATCACAGTTATTATATTTACTCACCGGATTAATTCAACCTAACGAAGGAAAAATTACTTTTGACAATATCAATATTAATGATTATATAAAAGAAAGTTTTCAGTTTCAAATTGGATTCGTTTTTCAGGATAGTGTTATTTTCAATATGAGTTTGCGTGAAAATATTGCATTCAACGAAAAAGTAACGAATAAATTGATGGAAAAAGCCATTCAAACAGCTGAATTGAATGATTTTATTGATGCGTTACCGCAAGGTCTGGAAACCATTGTGAGCGAGCGGGGAACAAGTCTTTCGGGCGGTCAGAAACAACGTATTATGCTGGCAAGAGCGTTAGCCTTAAATCCGAAAATTCTGTTGCTCGACGATTTTACAGCACGTGTCGACTCACAAACGGAAGAAAAGATTTTAGAAAATGTCAAAAATAATTATCCGGGAATAACCTTGCTGTCGGTTACGCAAAAGATCGCTTCTGTACAAAATTACGAACAAATTATTTTATTGGAAGAAGGTGAAATTCTCGGAGCAGGAACACACCAACATTTGATGGAAACCAGTCCGGAATATATTCAAATATTTAATTCTCAGCGTAGCACAAATCATTTACCCCCAACCCCCTAAAGGGGACTTTTGAGTGCAATTAGGGGACTATTTACATAAATCAAAAAAATAATAAATATATAACAATATAAAACTCTACTCCGAAAAAATCCCCCTTTAGGGGTTAGGGGTCTTTAAATTAATATGTCATATAATTTAAATATAAATAAAGATTCGGTTAAAAACGAGAAAGTCAGTACGGCAACTACCTTGAAACGGCTCATGACTTTGATGGGAAAGGAACGTAAAAGTCTGTACATTGCCATGATTTTTATTTTCATAAATGCCGGACTTAACCTTATCGGACCTTATTTGCTGGGCTACACAGTGGATCATTATGTGGTGACCAAACAATTTGATGGTGTGATAAAATTTTCGCTCATCCTACTCGGAATCTATGCCCTGGCATTAGTTAGTGGCTATACACAAGCTCAAATGATGGGACGAGTTGGTCAACGAATGTTGTTTAATCTTCGAAACACCATTTTTACAAAACTCCAAGAATTACCCATTGATTTTTTCAACCAAAATAAAGCCGGAGATTTAATTTCGCGTGTAAATAACGATACCGATAAAATAAACCAGTTTTTTTCGCAATCTCTGGTGCAATTTATGAGTGCCATTTTCAGTATGGTAGGTGCAGGTATCTTTTTGCTTTCTATTAATTTTAAATTGGCATTGGCAGCACTTGCTCCTGCCCTGTTGCTCTTTTTCTTTACCCGAAGTATTTCGCCCTGGGTAAAAAACTTAAATGCCAATAACATGAAAAGTACAGGCAGCCTGAGTTCTGAAATTCAGGAAAGTCTGAACAATTTTAAAGTCATTGTAGCATTTAACCGCCGCGATTATTTCCGCAAACGTTTCGACGAAGTGAATACTGAAAATTACGGAACATCAATAAAAGCAGGTATTGCTAATAATATTTTTATGCCTGTATTCAGCTTTGTTTCAAGTATTGGACAACTCATTGTGCTGGCTTTTGGTATTTATTTGATTTCAATAGGAGAATTCTCCATTGGGTTGCTCATAAGTTTTCTGGCATATATTGCACAATTTTACAATCCTCTTCGACAAATAGCTGCACTTTGGGCTAATTTTCAGGTTTCGTTGGCAGGTTGGGATCGAATATCACAGATTCTGGTTATGGAAAATAATCTGAATGTGATAAAAAAAGATGAAAAAGATGAAAGTGCCGGGTTGCTTTCGTTCCGTGATGTTTCGTTCGAATATGTGGCGGGGAAGCCCATTCTTAAAAATGTAAATATCGATTTGGAACGTGGAAAAATTTATGCTTTCGTGGGTCCTACAGGTGGTGGAAAAACAACTACGGCTTCACTGATTGCACGACTGTATGACCCAACTGAAGGAAAAATTTTATTGGACGGACAGGATATTCGCTCTTATAGTATTGGCGACCGAACTGCAAAAATCGGATTTATTCTTCAAGAACCATTTCTTTTTACGGGAACAGTACGCGATAATATTTTATACGGTAATGCCTGTTTTGCTGACCTAACAAACGATGAACTCATTGGAGAAATGAAAGAAGTCGGTTTGGACGGTTTACTCGGTCGTTTCGATGGTGGTTTGAATGCACAACTACATACCGAAGGTGATAGCATTAGTTTGGGACAAAAACAAATTATTGCCTTTATTCGTGCCATTCTTCGTCGTCCTGATTTATTAATTTTAGACGAAGCAACAGCTAATATTGACACGGTAACAGAACAATTGCTCGACGAAATTCTACGAAAATTACCCAAGCAAAGTACTCGAATTGTGATTGCTCACCGCTTGAACACAATAGAAAATGCCGACGAAATATATTTTGTCAATTCCGGAGCGGTGACAAAAGCAGGTTCGTTGAACGATGCTGTGGAGTTGCTGATGAGTGGAAAAAGAGAAAGTTGAATGTTTTTCGCAAAAGCGCTAAGTCACAAAATTACTATTTAAATTACTATCTATTCTTTCTTAGCTTCTCTGCACTTTTGTTTGAGGTTATTTTTTAACTTTCTCAAAGGGACTAAGTAAATGGAACAAATTAATGTACCATTTAGAAACATTAATAGAACGCTGATTTTCGCTGATTTATCGGAAAATGAAGGATAAAACAAAACGGATTTTTCTTGCCATCGGCAAGATGATTAAGACGCAACTATCTGTAAATCATTCCGATTTATCGGAATTCAAATCCGGTTTTTCAAATCCACTTTATCAGTGAAAATCAGCGTTCTATTCTTAAATGTTTTCAGGCAAAATACGACATTATTTGTTATCAATTACTTAAGATGCAAGTTTTATTTAAAATAATATTTTTTCTGTCTTTGTGTATCTGCACCTTTGTATGAACATTAAAAGAATAATTTATCAATAAAATGCCAAAAAATATCGCTTTATATCTTTCCAATTCTTCTGATAAAAATTTAATTATCAAACAAATAATGAAGAATGAATTTCTATCCGAACAAACAGATTTAAGTTTGTTGAAAGGAGTTCTGTATTCAAGCATTACCATCAACCAATTTATTGACGAAGAATTACGTCACGATCGTTACATGATTCAGACGGCTGAGAATGACAGTTTACAGTCAATGTCAAGCGGTCAAAAAAAGAAGGCACTCCTCTCCTACCTCATTACTCAAAAACCGGAATTTATACTCTTGGACGATATTTACAGCAATATTGATAAAGCTACTCAACTTTCAATTACAAAGCAACTAAATGATTTGTCCAATTCGACCCTTTTAATTCAACTGTTTTTCAGAAAAAAGGATATTTTGTCTTGCATGGATATAGTTTTTTCGGTAGATGAAAATAATAAAATTGTAAAAAAACAGGATCTGAAATCATTTCTATCTTCAGATATTGAACAAAATTCAGTTGAACAGCATTTCAAACTTCCCGAACTTTATAATGAACATCTTCCTGTTTTCGAACCGTTAATACAATTAAATGATGTTTCGGTTCGTTATCTGGACAAAAATGTGTTGGACAAGGTGAACTGGACTATCCGCAATGGAGAATTCTGGCAATTGGTAGGAGCAAACGGAGCAGGGAAAAGTACCTTGGTAACACTTATTACCGGCGATAATCCGAAAGCTTATGGACAGGACATGTTGCTTTTCGGGCGAAAAAAAGGCTCAGGAGAGACCATTTGGGATATTAAACGACAGATTGGATATTTTACGCCTTCGATGATTGCTCAATTTACCCGCGACGATTCGATAGAAAATATGATTATCTCAGGATTAATGGATTCCGTAGGATTGTATGTGATTCCTTCGGATTTACAAAAAGACATTGCAAAAAGCTGGATAGAGATGCTGGGACCTTCGTTCAAAAACAAGTCCTTTCAGAAACTTTCCATTGGTCAGAAACGAATGGTAATGGTTGCCCGAGCCATGGTAAAACAACCGCCTTTACTTATATTGGACGAGCCAACTATTGAGCTCGATGATGAAAACAGTAAACTATTTATAGAAATGGTAAATGCCATAGCAAAAACGAAAAAAATTGCCATCATTTATGTTTCACACCGCGATGAAGACCAATTAAAACCTGAAAAGATTTTCGAATTGATTCCAACAGGAAAAGGGTATACAGGAATAGTAAATTAAAAAAGCAAATTAGATTATTAAAATAATGAGAATAATATAATGTCTCATTAATAAACTAATAATATGCTGTTTATCTTCTATTTAATAAATGGTAAATGGTAAATTGTTTAATGGTAAATAATTAATTCAACTCCTGAAACGTATAACCAACTTTATCTTCGGAAACCTGAAGTTTTACAAAACTGGCATTAGAAACTCCATCTTTCAAAGCATCCATAGTCAGATAAGTTGTATTACCAAAATCGGTAATTGAACGACTATGATTATGACCCATAATTACCATATCGACCTGATATTTAGCAAATAAGGGCAATAAAACTTCCAGTTCTGTTTCTAGAATGTTTGTAGATCTAGTATGATTTTCACGGAAAAAATTGACATGAGTAAAGATGATACAATTTCTATAATTTGACAGTTCAGAAGAGAGCAAATTCTTCAGCCAAGCTAATTGTTTAGCACCCAGCATCCCGCCACCGGAGTCCAAACAAATAAAAATATCTTTGTTTTGAGGCGTTTGAACAGTAAAATAATAACTAGATGAACCGAAATACTCATAAAACGTTTTCCAGCCATCGAAATATAAATCGTGATTTCCCACCATCAAGAAATACGGAACTTCATTAATATCGGGCAATGCATTTTTCAATTTATCATAATCTTCTTTTTGTCCGCTAACAACATCACCAACAAAAACCATTGCCAGATTCTCTGGTTTTCTAGCTTCAACGATCATTTTATTAAGGTTAACTAAGCCCCCGATATGATTGTCGGCAGCCACTAAAAGCTGATAATTTTCAGAAGAAACCGTTAAATTTCTGTACGAATGAGTTTTATTCCAGCCATCAGATTGTAAAAAACGGTCATCCACTCTATCAAAAGAATAAAACATACCGCTTAAATCAGACTGCTGATTGCAACCTGTAAAAATTAAAAGTAGTAAGAAAATTCCTATTTTTAATTGATTTGCCATATCATACCTCCTCTTAAAAAAATACCAAAAGCATTGACATGCAAATTCAATAAACCGGCCTGCATATAACCAAGTTCACTATACAATTTCAATTTTGAATTTACTTTACAACCAAGATTTAACAAAATCATTGGGTTAGTTTCCTGTTGTATAAAATAGCGGTCGAAATTAGTGACGACAGCTTCAATATCCAATTTTTTACTAAAATCACGAAAATAGGAAATTTTATACATCACATTGGTTGGTTCCCATAGCGTAGTTTGAGTAGTTTCGTCAAAATTATATAGTAGAATTGCCGCTTTTGTAAAATTATAAAACCGGGTATTCAAACCTAGTTTATAACCAAAATGTGTTGTTCTGTATGCACCAAGTAAACCGAAATTTGTTTCGTACATAATATCTGAAAGGGGTTTCCAAAGATAAAAACCGCTAATGGATAGTTTGTTTTTTTTTAGTTGAAAATCATTAGTTGCAGTAAATAAAAAGGCAGACAAAACACTTTCACGAGCATTTGAAAAGGATAACAAACCACCAACAGAAGTAGAAAAATTTCCTGTTCGTCCTTCAACTTGAGTAGAAAAATCGCCATAAACACCTTCTGAAACAGCGTTTGTTCCAATTTCGGCATAGGAATTAAGTGAAACTTGTGAAAAAATTGGTTGTACAGAAAAAAAGGCCCAAATTAGTACTAAAATGCTTTTATAAAGAAAATTGAACTGAAATTGTGTTTTGAAGGTCATTCCTTTAAGATAATTGATTTTATAGGATTTTAAACGAGGAAAATATATAATTTGTTCAGTTTAAATTTTTGATTTCATCTCAATTTCGAATTTCAACTGTGTCTTATCACGTAAAACAGTTATTTTCAACGGTTTATTCGCTAGAGTTTCAAAAATTTTCTTGAGTTCATTCACCGTCATATTAAATGCTTTTTCGCCATTAATTTCAAGAATTTGGTCACCTACTTTAATTCCTGCAGCTTCTGCAGGCGAATCTTCCCATACCATCCACACTTCAGTTTGTGGGATAAAAGGCAGTATTTGAGTTACTTCAATGCCGGCAATATTGTATCCAAATGTTTTATCAAAGTTTGCATTTGGTTTAAAATAAAATTGCTTGTTTTGATAATCAATAAAACTATTAAAACGGCTCAACAACTGACTTCCCACTGTGCCATCACGATCTGACTTATCAATAATTTGATTTATACAGGACGAATCAGGAAAAGCAACAATTGGATTTTCGATACAATATTTCCCAAAACAAATACTTTGCAGGCGGTTAATTTTACCAACAATTTCACCATTCAAACCCTGCCCTATTGTTGCATGAACGCCATTTTCGGGCATTTTCAACGAATTTGATTTAAAGGTTTGGAACCATGCTGCAAGTTCTGCTCCTGTATCAATGAGCATGTTCATTTTTCTTTTTGTACTGTCCGCTTCTTGAACAATTAAGTTGATAAACATTTTTTCCCATTCGATGCTTATCGGAAGTTTTTCATACCCAAGAGGATCGGTAAAAGTTTTGCTATCATAAAATTTCACACGGTTTGTGTTGTAATTAATTTCAATAACATAATCCTGAAAAAAATCAACTCCTACTAATCCATTTAATTTATATCCAGTATGTTTGCTCAAGTTGAAAACATCCTCTTTCAGCACAAAAACAGTTTTCGATTCAAGTTTTATTTTCCCGATATTCAATGAGTTACAACTACTTGTATAAGCCTCTAAATGATCACCACCACCCAGACCCATCAGTTCTTTTACATCCGAATAATTTAAGGTAATGTTATCGCCGGGCATTAATTCGGTGATTAAGGTATTTCGAATACCCGAATCCAAAATTAAATTCAAAGGCGAAGAATTATTGACTTTTACTTTAATTACCACATAAGTTCCCACCATTTCGAACGGAATAGTGGCTACCGGTTTTATTCGTTTCGAAATGGCACAACTCTGCAATAACAAACAACAGAAAAAGAGAAGAAGATACTTTCTCATAACCCCATCATTTTTCAATATGCGAAGATATGTTTTTTTTGCCATTTTTTATATAAACTCTATAAATTATTGATGAATGCGAATATTATGATAAATATGTGAAAATGCACTATTTTTGTAAACAAAACGACCTACTTTTACTTTTAATAAGCGTTAAATCATATCTCATTCAAAATGAACCGAACTATTTTTATCCTGTTTTTATTTCTAACAACAAGTATTTTAGTTGCTGCTAAACATTCCATTAGCGGAACAATTACAGATGCCAGTACAGGAGAAAGCATGATTGGTGCCAGCATAAGTGTAAAAGAATTGCCCGGAACAGGTGTTACAACAAATGGTTACGGTTATTACTCACTTACACTTCCTGATGCAAAATACACTTTTGAAGTAACCTATCTTGGTTATAAAACCATTGTTTTGCCATTAAATTTAAAGGAGAACAAATCAATCAATTTTAAGTTAGAAGCTGATTCCAAACAATTAAATGATATAGAAATTACGGCACAACGTAAAAATCACAATATTACTTCCAACGAAATGGGGATGGAAAAGTTAAATGTGAAGGAAATAAGTAAAATTCCTGTACTTTTTGGCGAAGCTGATATTATGAAAACTCTGAAATTGACACCTGGAATAAAATCGGCTGGCGAGGGGAGTGGTGGAATGTTTGTTCGCGGTGGCAATAACTCTCAAAACCTTATTTTACTGGACGAAGCTACCGTATATAATGCCGATCATTTACTCGGATTCTTTTCTACTTTCAACAGCGATGCCATTAAAGATATTCAAATGTTTAAAGGTACTGCTCCGGCAGAATATGGCGGCAGAATTTCGTCGGTGCTGGACATAAAAATGAACGATGGTAATAATCAGGATTATCACGTAGGAGGAGGCATTGGACTTATTTCGTCACGATTGAATGTGGAAGGACCCATTGTAAAAGATAAAAGTTCGTTTCTAATTACCGGAAGACGGACGTATGCCGATTTGTTTCTAAAGCTTTCGCCTGATACACTGATAAATAATAACAAATTGTATTTCTACGATTTAAATGCAAAAATGAATTTTATCATCAACGATAAAAATCGCATTTATCTATCGGGTTATTATGGACGCGATGTGTTTGCTTTTCAGGATCGTTTTGGTATTAATTGGGGAAATATTACCGGAACCACGCGCTGGAATCATATCTGGAATGAGAAACTTTTCAGTAATACTTCGATTATTTATTCCGATTACAATTATAAGATTGACATTATGCAGGATGCTGGATTCAGTCTGACTTCAATTATTAATAACTGGAATTTCAAACATGAATTTCAATATTTTTCCAACAGTAAAAATACCATGTCATTTGGTATAAATTCTATATATCACAACATTATTCCGGGGCAATTGGAGTACTCCGACGATACAGATAGTATACCTATCAAACTCCAGAAAAAACACGCCATCGACAATTCAATATATTTCAGCAATGTATGGAAACCAACTTATAATCTAAATATTAACTACGGATTACGTGTTTCCGCCTATCAACTTTTTGGTCCGGGAGATTTTTACACTTACAATTCCGATGGAGATGTTAATGATACTACTACTTACAAAAAAGGAGAGATTGTAAAATCTTTTTTTAACATAGAACCCCGAATAAATATAGCTTATGTAATTGATGAAAGAAATTCATTAAAAGCAAGTTATACACGCAACACCCAAAATTTACATCTCATATCCAATTCCACGGCTTCTATGCCAACCGATATTTGGATTTCGTCTAGCAACAATGTAAAACCCGAAATCGGTGATCAGGTTTCATTCGGATATTTTAGCAATTTCTTAGATGATATGTTTCAATTCAGTTCCGAAATTTATTACCGTTGGATGCAAAATCAAATCGATTTAAAAAATGGTGCAAACATTAACGCAAACGATAAAATTGAAGGCGAATTGCTTTTCGGAAAAGGGAGGGCGTATGGTCTCGAAGTGTTATTGAAGAAAAAACAAGGGAAACTAACCGGTTGGATTGGGTACACTTTTTCGCGCACCGAACGACTGATTGATGGTATTAATAACAACAATTGGTATCCTGCAAAACAGGATATTACACACGATCTATCAGTTGTTGGTATTTACGATTTAAATAAAAAATGGTCTTTCTCGGCTTCATGGGTTTTCAATACCGGAAATGCTGTTACTTTCCCCAGTGGAAAATATCTTATTAACGGCAATGTGCAATATTATTACACCGAACGAAACGGCTACCGAATGCCCGATTATCATCGACTGGATATAGGAGCAACCTGGATGTTGAAAAAATCGAAAAAGTTCGAAAGTAGCCTTAATTTCTCAGTTTATAATGTCTACGGAAATAAAAATCCATTCTCTATTGACTTTGAACAAAATGAAGATGACCCAACAAAAACGGATGCAGTAATGACTTATCTGTTTACCTATGTGCCATCAATAACCTATAATTTTAAATTCTAAAAATGAAAAATTATATATTCTTCATACTAGTCACCTTATCAATTATATATCTATTATCCTCATGTACCGAAATAATAGATGTAAATATTAATGCTTCGAACCCACAAATTGTAGTCGAAGCAACTATTGGTACGAATGAACAACCATTCGTACTAATTACAAAAACCAATGATTTAAATGGAAGCGATCAAATTCAACAGGTGGAAAATGCTCAGGTCAGCATTTCTGATAACGATGGAAATGTAGTGAATTTATATGAAATTGCGCCTGGCCAATATCTGAACCCAACTTCAACTTTTACAGGTCAAATAGGAAAAACGTATCATTTAAACATACTGGTGGAAGATAAAACAATTAGTTCAACTTCTACAATTCCTAGTTTTGTTCCCATTGATTCAGTTACAGTTATTAATTCAATTTATCCGGGAGGTGGACCTCCTGTGGGAGATCAATCTGCGTCTTTTTATGAAGTAAGTATTCATTATTCCGATCCGGAAAATGTAATAAATTATTATCGTATTTTACTTTTTGTAAATGGTTTAGCACAGAGTGGAAACCATGTTTATACCGATAATTTTAATAACGGAAAAAATGTAATGCAAACCCTTTTCATGTACAATACAAAACTAAAATCGGGTGATATTATTTCCATTGAGATGGAATGCATTGATAAAAATGTGTACAACTATTTCCAAAGCATGGATAACAGTGCTATGGGGTCAAGTCCTGCTAACCCTTATACAAATCTCACCGGAGCTATTTTAGGTTATTTTAGTGCGCATACGGTGGAAAAGGTAGATTATGTTTTGAAATAAGGTCATCAAAGAAATCGCGCCTACTGTGCTACAAAGAAATCTCAACTACGTGGTTCAAAACCAATATAAATTCAATTTTTATAATAAAAATCAAACTTACGTGCTCAATATGAGGCACGGAGTGCTGATTTCTTTGTAATAAACAGTTTGACGTTCTAATTTTGAGCACCGTAGGTGTGATTTCTTTATGAGATTACGTTTGTTTTTTAGAAATTAGGTATATGACTATCAAATAAACCACATTTTAATTCGTTTTTAGAAATCACCGCTACGCGGCTCAAAACCTATATTAAAAACTGCTTCTACAAAGAAATCGCACCTACAGTGCTCAATACATAACTTCTAGAGTTGTTTCCTTTACATAAAACATATAAGCCAATTCTCATTATGAGGCACTGAGTGCTAATTTCTTTGTAATAAACTGTTTAACTCTACAATTTGGGAGCACGTAGGTGTGATTTCTTAATAAGATTACGTTTTTTTTAGAAATCAGGTCTACGACCCTCAAATATAAATACACATTTTTTCTACAAAGAAATCACCGCTACGCGGCTCAAAAGACAATATATATTCATTTTCAACTACAAAGAAATCGCACCTACAGTGCTCAATATAAGACATGCGGTGCTGATTATTTTGTAACAAAAATAACAATCAAATATTTTTTTTATTTTTGCAATTACAGACATCTAATAATCAACTTAAAAACTACAACTATGGCAAACACTTACACACAATTGTACGTCCAAATTGTATTTGCAGTAAAAGGTCGTGAAAATTTAATCGGTGAAAAATTTCGTGAGGAATTAGAAAAAATTATGTGCACTATCGTAACAGATAATAAATCGAAACCTATTGCTGTTTATTGTAACCCCGACCACACGCATATTTTTGTCGGTTTACACCCAAGTATTTCAGTATCAAAAATGGCAGAAGCAATCAAATCTGGCTCGTCTGGCTGGATAAATAGGGAAAAGAAAATAGTAGGAAATTTTAGTTGGCAAGAAGGTTATGGAGCTTTTAGTTATTCAAAATCGCATATTGATGCTGTTGTAAAATACATTCTCAATCAACCGGAACATCATAAACGTAAATCATTTAAAGAGGAATATTTAGATTATTTGAAGAAATTTGATATTCCGTATGACGATCAATATTTGTTTGATTGGATGGATTAAGAAAATGTGTGGATAATCTCAATTCTACAAAGGATTCGCACCTACATTGCTCAATACAAGTATAGCTAATTAATTTGTTTCTAGATAAAAACCAAAAATTTTATGGTAGTTCGTATTGCCGATTTATTTGTAACTCGATGACAACCACCAATCCAATGGAGGCACGGAGTGCTGATTTCTTTGTAATAAACTGTTTAACTCTACAATTTGGGAGCACCGTAGGTGTGATTTCTTAATAAGATTACGTTTTATTTAGAAATCAGGTCTACGACCCTCAAATATAAATACACTTTTTTCTACAAAGAAATCACCGCTACGCGGCTCAAAACCTATATTAAAAACTTCTTCTACAAAGAAATCGCACCTACAGTGCTCAATACATAACTTCTAGAGTTGTTTCCTTTACATAAAACATATAAGCCAATTCTCATTATGAGGCACGGAGTGCTGATTTCTTTGTAATAAACAGTTTGACGTTCTAATTTTGAGCACCATAGGTGTGATTTCTTTATGAGATTATGGCTTTATTTTTCTAAAAAGAAATCGCACTTAAAGTGCTAAATATATTTTGATTTCTTCTTGCATAAAATTTTAAATTTTCCCATGTTTCTTATACCAATCAATCGCCTCTTTGATGGCCATTTTCAAATTGGTTTCAGGCATTTCCAGTTCATTTTTAGCTTTCGTATTATTATAGTATTCACGAATTAATAACTGGTTGATATTCATACTGCACACATCAGTTTTTATTCTAAACAGTCTTACTAGATCACCAAATTTCCCTAGTATTTCTAAAAATATTGAAGGAATTTCTATCAAAATTTGTTGGTAACCAGCAATTTCACTTTGTAGGTTATAAAATTCTGAAAAAGATAGATTTACACCTGATGCAAGGTATTTTTCTCCATTATTTCCCATCATTAATGCATTACAAACAGCAATAGCGACGCTTTTAACTGCCACAAAATTTTTTCCCCCTTTGGGCGCGCTCATAACTGATTTTTTATAGCCCATCAACATTAATTTTCCGGAACTTGGCTTTGTATCCATAGATCCTATCATAAAAGTTGGATTAATCATCACAAAATGACGATTGGGCTTTTTGGATGCTTCTAGTATGAGCTTTTCCGATTCAATTTTACTTTGCGCATAAAACGATTTTGTAAAGGGAAATTCTATTGGTGACAGTTCATCTGAAGATTTTTTTATTGTTCCGTAACCAATCGTGTTTGCAGTGCTTATATAAACTAACTTATTAATATTCAATTCGTCTGCAACTTTCAAAATTATTTTTGTTCCTTCCACATTAATTTTTCGGTAGTCATTATAATACAATAAATCGGTTGCGGTAATGGCAGCAATATGTATAATTGCATCACAATTAGTAGCTCCTTTTTTTAATGTGGAGTAATCGTCGAAGTTTCCTTCCAGAACATCAATTTTTGATAAATCGAAATAAATATTCTTTTTACTACGCACTATTATCTTAACCGAATGATTTCGTTTTAAAAGTTCAGGTACAACATGATGCCCCAATAAACCATTTGCTCCGGTCACTAATATGTTCATTTAATTGCAATTAAAAATAATTGTACAAAAGTAACTATTCTTTCAGTCAAATTAATCTTTTGAAAAAATTTGTATTACGTTAATAATCTGTATATTTGCAATAATAAAATTTTATCTAAATAAGATGGAAAATAAAGTAGTTTTGATTACCGGTGCTAGTACTGGTATTGGTTTATCTGCAGCCGAACAATTAATGAATCGGGGTGCAAAAGTTTATGCAGCTTCGAGGCATGGTGAAAATTTAAAAACCGTTGAAAATAGTTTAGGAAAACTCATTCATGTAAAAATGGATGTAAACAAACAAGAGGAAATTGATGCTGTTATTGCACGGATTTTAAAAGAAAATAACCGACTTGACGCTGTAATTTCAAATGCCGGAAATGGCATTGCAGGTTCTGTTGAAGACACATCAGAAGAAGAAATGCGTTATCAGTTTGAAACAAATTTTTTTGGAGCGGTAAAAGTAATTAATGCTTGTATTCCTATTTTCAGAAAACAAGGTTCCGGAAAAATTATTGTTACATCATCTGTTGCAGCCATTGTACCTATTCCTTTTCAAGCCTTTTATTCATCTGTAAAAGCTGCTTTACTGCTTTATATTCAAGCTTTATCTATCGAATTAAAACCTTTTGGCATACAATGTTGCTCAATACTTCCAGGTGATACCAAAACTGGATTTACGGCAGCACGAAAATATACAGAAAAGTCAAAACTTCCTGAATCGGTTTATTTAGAAAAGATGAATAAATCCGTACAAAAAATGGAATACGATGAACAAAACGGAATGGATGCATTTGTAGTTGCCCAAAAATTAGTCAATCAGGTGTATAAAAAAAACATGAAAGTATCAGTTGTTCCTGGAATTCAATATAAACTTATTTGTTTTTTATTTAATAGGTTACCTGCCGGAATAAGACTTTGGTTGGTGGGGTTAATTTATGGATAAAATAAGTAATTCAACTTTCGCATATATATAAACTACTATTATTTAGTTATTTAATAATTTAATAGTAATGAAAATAAATACTGAACCCCACAAGTTATTATTGACTTTTGGGGTTTTCAAATTAATGATATTTTATCATTTTAAAGAATAAAACTCAGTATGAATAAAACATTCATAAACTGTTGATAACTGTTGAAAAGTACCTGAAAGAAATATTGAAAATTAATTTGCATAATTCAAAAACAATCATATTAATTAGTTGTTTTTAAAAAACCAAAATAGTTAGCACTTTTTTTATAGCTATTTTTAAACTTCATTTTAGTACTTATCATCATAGGGGTAAACAAAAAATTTATAACTTTGCAGTTATTAACAGGATGTTGATAAAGTTCCTATTTTATTGATATTCATCTAAATTTTAAAATTTTTGTTGTTGAAAATAATCTTTCTATAAACAATAACTTATTATACAAGTTATTCTCAATATTTTTATCAACCTTATGAACACTCTATTATTATCTTTATAAAGTTTTTTTTAAAAATTAAAAAGAATAATATTAATGTTTTGTTTGAAAAGACCCCTAACCCCTAAAGGGGAATATTTTTGGGGAATTAAAAAAAAGTAAATATGAATTCAAATAATCAATTTTCAAATCTTAACTCTCCTTTAGGGGTTGGGGGCCACGATTTTTTTATTTCGGAAATCAACCGACTCAAAAAAGAAAAGAATGCTATAATAATGGCTCACTATTATCAAATGAGCGATATACAAGATATTGCTGACGTTATTGGTGATAGTTTAGTTCTGGCACAAAAAGCAGCTAAAACGGATGCTGATATTATTGTACTTTGTGGTGTACATTTTATGGGTGAAACCGCTAAAATTCTATCGCCAACCAAAAAAGTATTAGTTCCCGACATAAATGCCGGATGCTCGTTGGCCGACAGTTGTCCTGCGGACGAGTTTGAAGCATTTACTAAAGCACACCCTGATCATACAGTTATTTCGTATGTAAATACAACAGCAGCTGTAAAAGCGCTTACTGACGTAGTGGTGACATCTACAAATGCAAAAAAAATTGTCGATCAGTTTCCCAAAGATGCAAAATTAATTTTTGGACCAGACAGAAATTTGGGAAATTATATCAACAGTGTAACAGGTCGCGAGATGTTATTATGGGACGGAGCATGCCATGTTCACGAGAAATTCTCTGTTGAAAAGTTGGTGAAATTAAAATTAGAACATCCAAAAGCTGAATTGCTTGCTCACCCAGAATGTAAGAAAACAGTTTTACTGATGGCAGATTTCATAGGTTCTACTCAGGCTTTATTAAATTACGCTACAAATTCCGACAAAAAGACATTTTTGGTTGCAACCGAAAGTGGAATTTTGCACGAAATGCAAAAACAAAATCCGGATAAAGAATTTATACCTGTACCTCCCAATGACAGTACTTGTGCCTGCAACGAATGTAATTTTATGCGGTTAAATACCCTGGAAAAACTTTATCAGTGTTTGTTGACAGAAACTCCGGAAATTTTGGTGGATGAAGAAATAAGAGTAAAAGCGGTAAAACCTATTTTGAGAATGTTGGAAATGAGTTAAAATAAAATCACTTTATGTAAATTTTATACCGCTTTTGGTATAGGTTTTTCATTTAAAATTTTAATGATTATATTTGCAAAGTATTAAAATAATAATTTTTTAAGTATGAGAAATTTATCTGAAATAGATATTTGGAAAAGAAGTTTTGGACTTCTACCTATTCATTTGAATTCCATTACCATGGAAGATAAGTTCCTTATGCTTAATGGAGGTCAGGGTGATTTTTGTTTACAAACTAACAATTTAGAGGAAGATAAAACTGTTTATTTTTCACAATCTTGGTCTACTAATACAAAAAATTATGTTGTAGTTGAAAAAAATGAAGTTAAAGTAATTAATTGGTTAAATGAAAGCCAAGAGTCAATACCAAAAATTCAGATTGAAAACAAATTTGAAAAGTTTTATAGTTACCTTCTTTCAAAAAGTTATAAAACTGAAAATGATGTTATTCCTTTTATTGTTGATATATTTAGAAAATTTAGAAATATTACAAAAGAAAAAGACAATCCATCAGAAGCTCTAAATTTACTTTTTAGATTACTCATTAGCCTTGAAGATGATTATAATAAAATTGATTCTATTAAGTGGAATATAGACGATTGTGCAATACCTTATCAATTTGATTATTTTGTGGAACTTTTAAAACAAGGTATAAATTCAATAAGTCCACAATTAGATTTAATTTTAAGGCATTCTGCTGGTGCATTGTTTCAGGAAGCTCATAAAGAAGCTTTATATTTTAATTCACAGAGAGATTTATTTGGTAATGTTTCAAGTAATTTAATAACTAAAAAGGAACTATATACAAGTATTCATTATACGCCACAGTATTTAGCGAGATCAATTGTTGAAAATAGTATAAATTTACTAGATTTATCCAAAGAGATTATTAAAATTTTTGACCCAGCTTGTGGATCATCTGAATTTTTAATTGAAGCATTAAAACAAATTAAAAATAAAGGATATGAGGGAAAAATTTTAATAGAAGGATGGGATACATCAGAAAATGCTATAAGTACATCTAAATTTTTATTAAAATATGAACAAAGGTCCCAGTGGAATAATAAAAATTTAGAATTTAATATAAAGATAGTTGAAGATTCATTAACTGAAAATTGGGGTAATGATTATGATTTGATTTTAATGAATCCTCCGTTTGTATCTTGGGAATTATTAAAAGAAAAATGTTCAAGAGATGCTGTTTTAGAAACCTTAGGAAGCAGCTTTAAAAAAGGTAAGCCAAATCAAGCAAGTGCTTTTTTTTACAAAGCAGTTAAGTCTTTAAATGACAATGGAGTAATAGGATGTGTTCTTCCAACTTCAATATTTACTTTTGAGTCTTATTCATTATTAAGAAAACAAGTTAATGATATTTTATCTATCAATATAATTGGAAAATTAGGAAATTTTGTATTTGAAAATGCATTAACTGATGTTAGCTTTTTTATAGGTCAAAAACCAAAATCATCAAACATTCCTACTTTATTATGGTGTAAAAATGAAAGAGGAATTGTTCAAGATGCTTTGAGAGATTTAAGAAAAATGAATGCCAATAATTTATCGACCGTTGAAGAAAAATATTATAGTATTTATACTCCATCTCTTTTTCCAGTAATTTCTGAGAATTGGAAACTAATATCATTAAAAGAAGAAAAGCAATTAAAAAATATAGATTTATATTTATCGATAGGAAAGCTTATAAAAGCTGGTGATATTTTTAGTTTTAATCAGGGAATGTTGGTTGGAATAAAGAATATCTTTAATATTTCAATTAATGATTATAAAGATTTACCAAAAAATGAACAAAAATATTTTAGACCTCTTGCAACTAGTTCTTCAATTAAAGATGGGCAGTTGAATGTATCTGAATACATATGGTTTCCTTACAATAATAAAGGTATCATAATAAAAACAGAAGAAGATTTAAAAGAATTATCATTTTATAAAAATGTATTAGAACCCAATAAAAATTTATTAAAATCACGTAAAGGTATCAAAGATTGGTGGGGGTTGACAAGACCGAGGAATTGGCAATTTGAAAGTTCTAATAGACTTTTTTCAAATAGATTTGGAAATTCTTCTTCTTTTGCTTTCGATAATGAAGGAAATACTATAATCGAAGAGGGAAATGCATGTATTCCTAAGAAAAATTTTGATTTAGATGATTACTATTTTTATCTAGCATGTTTTTCAAGTAATTTATTTGACCAGTTATTGTCAATTTATTCAAAGCAATTAGCTGGAGGAAATTGGTATGATTTAGGTGCAAAATACACTAGAAATATTCCTATTCCTAATATTCATCAGGTAGAAGTAAAAGAATCAGAAGCATATTCAAAGCTCGTAGAATTAGGAAAAGAGTTAGAAATGGGTAATTCTTTTGTTAAGTCAGTTATTGATGAAATATTATTGAGTTTCTTCTATCCCAAAATGTAGTTCTATGCTCAATGCTAATCAACTCATTAAAGAAATTAACAATAAATGCAAGAATTATTTTCAGAATTCTCATTTTGAGTTAAAACCCTTTCCCAAAAATAATCTCTTCATTTATCGCATTGAAGGTTTTTCCTTTGCCTTAAATCGGAACAAAAATAATTCTGAGAAAATTAAAGTTTTACATTGGTTTGATGATTTTTGGTTATTTATAGAAATGAGATTTATTGGTAATAATACATTTATTTCTTTATCAATATTTCAAGGAAATGAACATGATGAAATTAAATATCAATTATTTAGAGCTGAATGGGATGATCATAATAATCCATATGAAAAACATCCACAACCTCATTGGCATATAACTTCTGAATATACAATTGAGGAAAACTTTAAAGATTTTTCAAATAGTTTTGATGATGGTTCTTCGTTTTCAACATTTGAAACTGTTAAATCAAAAATTATTGATGTAAAAAATATGCATTTTGCTATGAATGGAAACTGGCAAAACGGAGAATCTCATACACATATAATTGATGATAATAACAAGATAGTGAAATGGTTTCAAGGAATACTCAATCATTTAAGGGAAGAACTCGAATATGTTAAATAAAATTTTATTATATTGAAATTATTATAAAAACTACATCTTTTCTTTATAGTTAAAGTACAAATGAAACCATCCACTATTTTAATCACATTTCTTTTTTTTATCTGCCCTTTAGTTTCCTTTTCTCAATATACATTAACCATTGAAATTGCGGATTTGCGGAACAATAATGGAAATGTATTGTACGAGCTTTTTGACAAAGATCATAAAAGTTTAAAGCTTGGTACAGAAACCATTAAAAATAAAAAATCTGTAATAGTTATAGAAAATTTAAAACCCGATAAATATGGTTTTAATTATATTCATGATGAAAATAAAAACAGAAAATTAGATACAAAAATGGTAATTATACCCAAAGAAGGTTATGGCTATTCCAACAATGTAGAAGCAAAATTTGGTCCTCCGGCTTTTGAAAAATGGATTTTTGAATTAAAGGATAATATGAAAATGTTCTGTACTCCTACCTATCTTAATTATTAATTTTATCAGGTTTCCTTATTTCTATTGGTCCATCTTTATAAGCTCTTGTAATTTCAGCAACATTTAAAATTTCATTCCTTACTTCAATATTGAGTTTTATTATTTATCTAACATTCAAATATTTCTTATTTATTAAGTTTTTCTATTAAATAGTATCTATCTTTGTAAAAACGTATAAGATTTAAAGGCATGACAAATAACACTTTACATTCAAAACAATTTCCCGAGATGGAAGGTTTTTCAGCAAAAACTGATTGCAATGTATGTAAAGAAGCTTCAAAATGTTTTGTAAGAAAATTAGAAAAAAAAGAAGATTTTAATAATAAGAACAAATTTCATATTAGCTATAATAAGGGTGAAACTATAATTAAGGAAGGTTCACATGTATCTAGAATTTTGTATGTTATCGATGGTTTAGTTAAAATTTATATTGAAGGACCCGATAAAAACATTATTATACGATTATTGAAATCGGATGATTTTATAGAACTAACTTCTTTATTTGGTGATGATACTTATTATTTTTCTGCTACTGCACTAAAAGAAACAGTGGTATGTTCAATTGAACCCAAAGATTTAAAAGAATTAATGATTCATTGTTGCAATTTTTCGCGTGAATTATCGAACTGGTATTGTACAAATTACAATACTATGCTTTCAAAATGTCTGAATTTAGGGCTAAGACAGCTAAATGGAAAACTTGCAAATGTTTTATTATACTTAAACAGAGATGAATTTAAAGAAATTGATATTTTTTCGTATATCAGTAGAAAAGATTTGGCCGAATTATCCGGAATGTCTCAGGAAAGTGTTGCGCGCATTTTGACTGAATTCAGCAAAGAAAATATTATTGAATTAAAAGGGAAAAAAATAGAAATTACGAATATGGAAATGCTTAAAATGATAAACCAAAAGGGCTAATTATTGATTATTCAAAATAATATATTGGAATTGTTGAAAATGAAAAAATATACTTACAAATCATATTATTATATTTAAATACTTATATATCAGATTAATATTATTATTTTAATAAATATATAAACCATTATTATAATTTTAATTTCATAATCACTCAAAGAATAGTTTGATATATATCAAATTATTCTTTCTTGTAATATAAGAGGATCAAGCTTAATTTCATATTTATTTCTGCTTACTTTGAATACCAATAAACTTATTTAAAGAAAGAACCGAAAAATGTATAAACAAAAAAGTGAAATTATCCAATCAATTCAAACTTATCACATTCAGGTAGCTCAATTATATCATAAAATTTACGAAAAGTTAGAAGAGGGTGAAATGAAAGAAATCATTCATGATCTTTACGAACACGAAATTTTTCGTAAAAATTATCTCGAAAGACATGTAATTATTGCAAAAGCAATGAATTGTTATTTAGAATTTCCCTGCGAAATATTACAAGATCAAATCACCTCATGTTTCAATAATGTAAATTTTAATTCATCTTTAATGATGGATGAATTAATCAATTTAGAACTGCATTTTGATGATTGTCTGATAAAAATGTATAATATTTTGTCAGCAGAGAATGCATTGAGTGGGGAAATGGCAAATATTTTTTATTATATGCTCAAAAAGACTAAAAAAGAAGAAGCTATTTTTACTAAATTATTCACTAAATCAAATGCTAATATCCAATTTGAACTTAAAAGTTTACATTGTGTTTAATAATGATTTTACTTATTGTTTATGTGACTTAAACAATTGTTATATAAATAATTAGAGAAATTATTTATATATTTTTGTAACTACTCAGCCCCCCAACCCCCTAAAGGGGGAGTTCTGGAGCGACATTCATCATTTATGCGCTTTAATTTGGCTGTTTTTTTGTGAAAATTACATTTTTTTATTCTGCAATTTTCCCTAAAAACTTCAAATGAAGTACTTCTTGAAGTGCTGAGTAGTCACATATTTTTGCATATTATGTGTTTTATACAGGAATGAATAAATAGAAGAATATTTTTTTACAAAAATTACCATTAATACCAACAGTACATTTTAAATTATTAAAATGTACTGTTGGTATTAATTTTTGAGCGGTATGACAATCCGTTTTATAGCTGGAAAATTGAAATTAAAAATTTTGGTGTTTTTACTATCATTCCTTAATTTATAATTTTGATGTAGACTTAAAGTATGTTTCAATGCTGGAATTTATTTTATTAAATTACTTTTGTTGTTTCAATTATTTTATCAGAATTTTCAACAATGGTCACAGAAATAAATATTGAAAATGTATTTTCGCTTACTTGGCCTATAATTGATGTTCGTTCACCTGCTGAATTTGCAAAAGGACATATTCCGGGTGCAATAAATATTGCTCTTTTCGACAATGATGAGCGAGCTCATGTAGGTACTGTTTATGTTCAACAATCTAAAGAAGAGGCTACTAAACTCGGGTATGAATATGTAACTCCAAAACTTCAGAATTTTATAAATGATGCTTTGAGTATTGCTCCCAATAGGAAAGTTATTGTTCATTGTTGGAGAGGAGGGATGCGTAGCCAAGCTTTTGCACAACATTTATCAGATAATGGTTTTGATGAAGTTAAAGTGATATTGGGAGGTTATAAAGCATACCGAAATTATGTTTTGGATAATTTGGCAACACCCGCAAAACTGAATATATTAGGTGGATATACCGGTAGTGGTAAAACACCTATTTTGACTGAATTAAGTAAACTTGGGCATCAGGTAATTGATTTAGAAGGCTTGGCAAATCATAAGGGTTCTGCATTCGGTGGTATTGGTCAGCAAGAACAACCTACCGTGGAACAATTTGAAAATAATCTCAATAAAGAATTTCAGAAATTTGATACAAATAAGGTAATTTGGGTTGAAGATGAAAGTATTGATATTGGAAAAGTACAAATTCCAATGCCTTTTTATAAGCAAATGCAAAATTCTAACTTATATTTTATCGATATACCAAAAACAGAAAGAGCAAAAAAATTAGTTGCCGAATATGGCGTTTGTGATAAGCAAGAATTAGCTGACTCAATTCAGCGCATTTCAAAAAGACTCGGTGGTTTAAACGTAAAAAATGCTATTGAGAATTTAGAAATTGAAAACTATTTTGAAGTGGCAATGATAGTATTAATATATTATGATAAATTATATTTAAAAGCGAAAAATAATTCGAATTGGAAAAAAGTAATTCAAATTGATTTTCCTACAACAAATCACATTGAAAATGCATTTATAATTCATAATTTATAAAAGCAGATTCATTCATAAAATAATTTTTATTCCATAACAAAACTTTATTCTTAATCAATGAACGAAATTAAACTTACACAATACAGTCATGGTGCTGGATGTGGCTGCAAAATATCACCCAAGGTTTTAACTACTATCCTTCATACAAAACTTACTCCACTTATTGATCCTCAATTAATTGTAGGGAATGACAGCAGAGATGATGCAGCTGTTTATGATATGGGAGATGGAACGGCAATAATTAGTACCACCGATTTTTTTATGCCCATTGTTGACGATCCTTTTACTTTTGGAAAAATAGCTGCCACCAATGCTATAAGCGATGTGTATGCAATGGGCGGAAAACCTATTTTGGCGATTGCAATTTTAGGCTGGCCTATTGATAAACTTGCACCGGAAATTGCGCAACAAGTACTCGAAGGAGGAAGATCAATCTGCACCGAAGCCGGTATTACTTTAGCAGGTGGGCACAGCATTGATAGTCCTGAACCAATATTTGGACTTGCAGTGACTGGAACCGTTGATCTTACAAAATTAAAACGTAACGATACTGCAACTGAAGGTTGTAAGCTTTACCTTACCAAACCATTGGGTGTTGGTATTTTTACAACTGCTCAGAAGCAAGGAAAATTATTGCCGGAACATGCTCATATTGCGCCTAATTCTATGTCGAAATTGAATAAAATAGGATTAGAATTAGCCAATATTTCGGGTATTAAAGCCATGACCGATGTGACTGGTTTTGGATTATTGGGTCATTTGACCGAAATGTGTGAAGGTAGTAAACTAACTGCTATCATAGAATTAGATAAAATTCCAACTTTTGCAGATGTTCAACAATATATAAATCAAGGTTGTATTCCTGGAGGAACACATAGAAACTGGGATAGTTATGGGCATCATGTGCAACTGAAATCCGACAGCGATAAATTGATTCTTTGTGATCCTCAAACCAGTGGTGGATTATTGATTGCTGTTGAAAATCAATCAGTTCCTGAATTAGAGGCATTGTTACGGGCAAATGATATAGAAACTATTTCGTTCGGAGAATTACAAAAACATTCAGACTATTTTATAAAAGTAGTTTAAATTTTAAAGCATTTAATTTTTTAATGAAGTAAAAACAAAATAGATAGAACATTGTTGTAAATTAAAACAATAAAAGTAACTAATATTTAAAATAAAATTATGAGTAAATCGTATATTTATCCCGGTGCGAATTCATTAAATGCCTATTTAACAATTAAAGATTGTAGTAAAGCCATTGAATTTTATAAAAAAGCATTTGATGCAAAAGAATTAGGCAGATTATTAATGCCCAATGGATTAATTGGTCATGCCGAAATAGAAATTGAAGGAACAATGTTAATGATTGCTGACGAAAATATAGACTGGGGAAACAAAGGACCATTGACAATTGGTGGAAATCCAATTACAATAGGTTTATATGTTAAGGATGTAGATTCATCTTTTCAAAAAGCAATTGATGCTGGTGCTAAAGAAGTTATGCCAGTTAAGAATGAATTTTATGGTGACAGAGTTGGTCAGGTAATGGATCCATTTGGTTATAAATGGATGATTGGAACTCACATAAAAGATGTAAGTTATGAGGAAATGCAGCAACTTTCTGATCAAATGTTTGCACCAAAAGAATAACATTAAAATTTTAAATTTATTATAAAGCGGATTTTTTCCGCTTTTTTCTTTATCTAATTTATAGGATTTTTAATTAAAGTAATCTTATATTTGCAGAAACAATTATTTTAATATGATGATTTATTTCTGTACTTTGTCCCTTTTTCTTTTCAAATGAAAAATAAGATCTTCTTATTAAAACAACTTTCTTTTTTTGTGAGCATTATAGCTATGCTTGGGGTTGTTTATGATTTAGGTTTTAATCATCTGTCGTACCAAGTACAAATACTCCAATCGGTTTATCTTTTTGCAATGATAGTTGGATTTTTTTCAATTATTATCAGTTATCTCTTTAAAAAAACACGACCTCAACTGAAAGTTTTACCCTTTGATTTATTGTTTGCAGTATTTATATTAGTATTGATTTTTTTAGATTTTGAGCTACTATTTGAAAGTAACTTTTCCTTTTTGTATTTTCTGAAAGATAAAATTTGGGTTTACATTGCTTTAGTTTTTATTTTCATACGGGAACTGTCATACAGTAATTTTGATTTCAAGCGAATATATCTTAATCCGGCACAACTTTTTATCCTGAGTTTTTTATTTATCATTTTTGCTGGCACAGTCATACTTTTATTGCCCAAAGCTACCTATACTCACATTTCAATCATAGATGCCTTGTTTACTTCCACCAGTGCAGTTTGCGTAACCGGATTGGTTGTGGTTGATACGGGTACTTATTTTACTGAATTTGGACGGTTTGCCATTCTTATATTGATTCAATTAGGTGGACTGGGAATAATGACTTTTACCAGTTACTTCAGCTATTTTTTTAAAGCAGGTTCATCGTACGAAAACCAGTTGATGATAAGTGCCATGAATAATACTGAAAAAATAGGAGAGGTTTTTAGTACCTTAAAACGAATTATATTGATTACTTTTATTATCGAAGGTGTTGGCGCATTGCTCATTTTACAAAGCCTAGACCTTACTATAATTCCGGCATTTACTGACAGGGTATTTTTCTCTGTTTTTCATTCGGTTTCCGGATTTTGTAATGCTGGATTTTCAACGCTTCAAAATAGTTTTTACGAACCGGCTTATCGTTTTAATTATCCGCTTCATTTAATTATCGCCTTTCTGATTATTATGGGAGGAATTGGATTTCCGATTGTTTTCAATTTACTGAGTTTTATTAAGAATAGTATAAAAAATCTTTTTTTTAAAATGGTCGGAAGACGAGATCACATTCGTATTCAACAGATTATTAATGTAAACACACGTATTGTATTGGTCACATCGTTGATACTGATAGTTTTGGGAACGATTCTGTTTTTTATTTTTGAATATAATAATACGCTAACCGAACACGGATTTTTTGGAAAATTGGTGACTGCATTTTTCGAATCGGTAACCACCCGAACTGCAGGATTTAATACTGTTGATACTTCGGTAATGACAATTCCTACCGTTATGATGATGATTTTTTTAATGTGGGTAGGAGCTTCTCCCGGTTCAACCGGAGGCGGTATTAAAACCAGTACGCTGGCCATTGCTTTTCTCAATTTTCTCAGTTTGGCTCACGGGAAACCAACTATTGAAGTGTTCAAGCGTGAGATAGCACAAAAATCTGTAAATAGAGCTTTTGCGACTATT
The DNA here is from genome assembly GCA_028692715.1 of Paludibacter sp. Classification (GTDB taxonomy): domain Bacteria; phylum Bacteroidota; class Bacteroidia; order Bacteroidales; family Paludibacteraceae; genus Paludibacter. Next base: position 59,342 of record JAQUWU010000018.1, read on the forward strand.
ATACTTTCCATAATGGTTATCTTCCTGTCCGTTTTTAGTATTAGTTTGTTCGATATGGATAAGGGTTTACTGAATATTGGTTTTGAATGTGTATCTGCATTTGGCACGGTAGGACTTAGTCGAGGAATTACTGCTAGTTTGAGTGATCCGAGCAAATTTGTTTTAATTATAACCATGTTTATAGGTAGAGTGAGCATGTTGAGTATATTTATTGCTTTATTTAAAAAGTTCTCCATGCATGAATATCGTTATCCAACAGAAGAAGTCTTAATTAATTAAAATCAATAATTCTATGAAACGAGCATTAAGACAGATGTTTAAACCATAAACTCTGTTTATTGTGAGTTTCAGGTTTCAATTATAAAAAACTAAACAGATGAAATACATTATCATTGGTCTGGGAAATTTCGGGTCGTCCATAGCAGAAAAGCTAACTAATCTTGGACATGAAGTTATTGGTGTAGATCAGAATATGCACAAGGTGGAAGCTGTAAAAGAGAAGGTATCGTATGCTGTTTGTCTGAACAGTTCAGATCCTCAGGCAGTATCAAATTTGCCTCTGAAAAATACCGATGTGGTTATGGTTTGTATTGGCGAAGATATTGCAGCCAACATTATGACAACTGCTTTGATGAAGAAAATGAAAGTGCCACGCTTAATCAGCCGGTCAGTTTCAGCCTTGCACGAAACAGTGTTGGAAGCCATGGGGATTGAAGAAATTGTACGTCCGGAAGTGGAATCGGCTGAGCGATGGGTGAAAAAACTTACTAATAGTCAATTAGTTGATTCGTTTGAATTATCAAAAGGTCACAGCATTATTGAGGTGATTGTTCCTGATAAATTTGTAGGGAAAACGCTTGAACAAATAGCTTTAATTAAAAATTATAATGTTTTGGTACTAACTAAAATAAATCAAACTACTGAACGAAATCTAATTGGCATTTCTCATAAAACTTCAAAAGTTCAAGGTGTAATAACGGCTGATACCGTTTTCGAAAAAGGAGATATTATGGTGTTGTATGGAAAGGATACTGATATTCAAAATGTGTTGAAGAAATAAGGTTTTGCGTGTACAGTGGGTACTTACTTGAATAAAATAAATTTCAATTAATTCTTTGTTATTACATATTCTAAGAATCCAATGTATTTAATTATTATTTTGTTCATTTTTAAAACCATTAAAATCGTTAGCTCAATTTATAAGATTTTGGAAGCTATTTTATAAAAAAATGAAAATTTTAGATAAGTTTTTAATTCATCACCGGAAGAGAATTGTAGGATTGGACATTTTACGAAGTTTTGCTATTTTCTTTGTAGTTTATTATCATGGTCGGTTTTTAATTCCCCCTGAAAACAGGATTCTGTACGATAGAATTCAACTTTTTAAAATAGATGGAGTTTCCATTTTTTTTGTTCTGAGTGGTTTTTTAATTGGGGGCATTTTATTAAAAATCATCAATAAAACGGATTTTAAAAGAAAAGACTTGCTTAATTTTTGGATCAGAAGATGGTTCAGAACTATTCCTAATTATTTATTTGTTTTGTCGTTGTTATTAATAAGCAGCTATATTGCAAGAAATAATTTTGGAGATTTTAATCTTAAATATTTCATTTTCTCTCAAAATTTATTCAGTCCACATCCCAATTTTTTTCCAGAAGCCTGGAGTTTGGCAATTGAAGAATGGTTTTATTTATTATTCCCTTTATCTTGCTATATTATTCATGAATTATTAAAAAACAAAACCAAATCAATTTTAATTTCAGCTATAATTTTTATTTTAATTCCTCTAATAATAAGGATTATAAAATTCGAAAATGGAATTATTATTAATGATTTTGATGCAGAATTCAGAAAAGTAGTAATCTACAGGTTAGATAGCATTATGTATGGTGTTATTGCTGCGTATGTACTTTACAAATATCCTGAATTTTGGGAAAAATCAAAATTATATTTTTTATTTAGCGGGATATTTTTAATTCTCTTATTAAATATAGAAGTTCTAAATTTGAAATATTTATATGAACCGCTTTTTTTTAATATAGAATCAATAACTACCTTTTGTTTTATACCTTTTTTATCCACCTATAAATCCACTAAATATAAATTTTTAGATTCTTTTTTTATATTTATAAGTATTATTTCTTATTCCATGTATTTATTGAATCTTACACCGGTTCAAAGGGTTTTACTACCAACTTTGAATAAATTATTGGGTAGGACAGAACTATTTTCAACTGATGTTTATATCACAAATTATATTGCTTTTTGGTTCTTTACAATTGTTGGCTCGTATGTTTTGTATACTATTTTTGAGAATCCAGTAACAAAGTTTAGGGATAGAATTAAGCTGTAAATAATAACAATAAATGAGAAATTTATAAATTTAAAAAGCGGAATTTACTCCGCTTTTTGTTTTCCATGTTCGGTGGGTACAATTTTAAATAATTTATCGTTCCGTCGAATCAATTCATTTGTTTTCATTGAGAAATAAGTTCCTTTTTCTACTTTATCTGTTGGTTTCTGTTTTACACGCATTTCTTTTACCACATCTTCGTAGGCTCCCGTTGTTTCACCGGTAATCAGAATTTCATCACCCACTTCAAGGTATTGTGCTTCTAGTAAAAATTCAGCTACGCCCAATTTATTAAAGAAGTTGGTACATTTGCCTACATAAATCTTTTTATGTGTAGCTTCCGAACCATAGTTAGCACTCCATTCGCCAAGACGCTGTCCGAGGTAATAGCCGTTCCAAAAACCACGATTAAACACCTTGGCAAGGCGAGTGTCCCATTCAGCTACTTTCGTTTCGGAAAACGTCCCGGAAAGGCATGATTCAATAGCTTCTTTGTAGCAGGATACAACTGTTTTTACATATTCAGCTCCCCGGGCCCGACCTTCAATTTTGAAAACATGCACACCAGCTTTTAGCATTTCGTCCACAAAACCGATTGTTTTCAGATCTTTTGGTGACATGATATATTCGTTGTCTATTTCCAGTTCAATTTCTGAATCTTTATCTTTTACCACGTACTCACGGCGGCAGATTTGATTGCAGGCGCCCCTATTCGCAGATAGATTTTTCTCGTGTAGGCTTAGATAACATTTTCCTGAAACAGCCATGCAAAGTGCTCCGTGACAGAACATTTCAATGCGAATCAGTTCGCCATTTTTACCTCGAATATTATCGTTTATAATAGATTGATAGATTTCTGAAACCTGTTGCATATTTAGTTCCCGTGCCAGCACTACTACATCGGCAAATTGAGCATAAAATTTCAATGCTTCCACATTTGAAATGTTCAATTGTGTGGATAGATGAATTTCTACACCAATGGAATTAGCATACATTAAAGCCGCTACATCGGCTGCGATTATGGCAGAAACATTTGATTCTTTTGCTACATCAATTATTTCGCGCATTAACGTCAAATCACCATCGTAAAGTATGGTATTGACTGTCAAGTAGCTTTTTACATTATTTTCTTTACAAATGCGTACTATTTCGCGTAAATCGTCGGTAGTAAAATTACTGCTCGACTTACTACGCATATTTAATTTTTCAATGCCAAAATACACCGAATCTGCTCCGGCTTTAATAGCAGCCGAAAGGCTTTCCCACGAACCAGCAGGAGCCATGATTTCGTAAGCCCCCCTCCCCCTGAAGGGGGTGTTGAAGTTAGTTTCTTTTTGTATGTTTTCTTTATTCATTTTTTGAAATTCTAAAATATTTTTTCAAATTTGCACTTATCTAAAAGCCCCCTTCAGGGGGTTGGGGGTTCTTTCTTGTTCCCCTTTAGGGGTTAGGGGTATTTTGGCGTAAGCTTTTCAATTGGAAAACTTATTCCCACCCTAATTTGATGATACGGAAAATCCTTTATTCCATATTGATATTGGGCAAAATAATCCATATATCCTTTCATAATGGAGAATTTGGCTGCATAAACCAACGGAGTGTCGCCATAATCGTGTAAAGGACTTAATCCATTGTGAGTATAAATCCATCCCGAATACCCTGAAAGGGTATTTTCTAATTTCCAGTTAGTATTACCCAGAATAATTTTAGCTCCATACATAGGTGCATCATCCTGTGTGCTGTTAGTTGTTTCCCAACACATAAAACCCACATTTGCCACTCCACGTATTTCACTGATAAATCTACTTTTGGTAAAGATGGATTTTCCCACTTCCAAATCGAAATAATAGCCTGGCGTGTCAAAGTAGCGTCTATCATAGTTATTTAATGCTGAAGCTGTCTTTAAAGTAGAGTTAAGAATTACAGCAGGTGCAAATATCTTCTCTTTTAATATTGAAATTCGTGTCTGAATATAGAAATCTCCGGCTGCTTTTCCCGATGTGTTTCCATTTGCCATATCACGTTGTAAACTAACTTGTTCTGAAACTTTATATGTTTCGAATAGGCTTGTCCATATTTTTAAAGATACCCGTTCGGACAATAATGGAATTTCTATTTTGAAATATCCGTTTTTTGTTTGGTCACCAAATCCAAAATAGTAATCCCCCATTAAACTAATGGTTGTTTTTGTCGGAATTCTGGCATCGGTAAATTCAGGAACCGGATTAGCATTAGGTCCAAACCATGCGGTGGAGTATTTAGCCTGCGCAAAAATGGATGGTTGAATGATAATAAAAAGGATGATATAAATGATTTTTTTTCTCATTTAATTTTTGATTAATGCGACTGCAAAGATAAGGAAATGAATTGATTTTGAAATTTTCGGTTAGGACTGGTTCAACTTTTCTAACTGAACCATTAGTATAAGTGATTTGAAATTTCTTCTTATTAATGCATGGGACGTTTTTTAATCATACCGCCTTTTACATCCTTTACACTATGCATGATAATAAAAGCATCTTTATCAATATTATCAATTTCCGTCCTTAATTTCGTTAGTTCCAAGCGGGTAATTAAAGTGTAAACAATATCTGTTTTTTTTAAGACTTCGCCTCTTTTTGCAAATCCTTTTTTACCATAATAAACAGTACATCCTCTTCCTAATTTTTCAATTATTGCCAATCTGATTTCTTCATTTTTTTCCGAAATTATTGTAACTCCTATATATTCTTCAATACCTGAGACTATAAAATCAACCGTTTTAGATGCAGCAAGGTACGTAAGCATGGCGTATAAGGCAATTTCTATTGAAAAAACATAAGCTGAAACTGAAAAAATAATTACATTAAACACCATAATAACATCACCAATTGTAAAAGATGTTTTTCGCCCCAGATACACTGCCAATACTTCAGTTCCGTCTATTACAGCACCACCACGCATAGCTAATCCAATACCCAAACCCAAAAAGAAACCACCAAAAACCGCAATTAGCAATTTATCGTGCGTAATGATTGGAAATGGAATAAAGTGAACAGTGAGTGCTAACAATATAATTGCAATTAAACTTCTAAAGGCAAATCTTTTGCTAACAGTAGAATATGCCAAAATTATGAATGGAATATTTATGGCTATTAAAAGTATTGAAAAAGATATATTTGTTAAATCGGTAAGTATAAGCGATATTCCGGTTACACCACCATCAATAAAGGAATTTGGTAATAAAAACCCTCTTAACCCAAATCCAGCCGATACAATCCCTAAACCTATAATAAACCAATTTTGTAAAAAACGGATAAATTGTTTTAAAGTATAAACATTCTTTATAGCTTGATTTTTAACTTGTTTTGCAGTATGTTTCATGAAAAATTATTTTTAAATTTTTACAAAAATAATGAATATAGTTGATAACAGTTGTTTCAAATGATAATTGAAACTTGTTTTTTGTTCTGTATCAATTAAATATTTACCTTTGCACTCCAATTTTGTATAAATATGAAGATTTCAAACATAGAATTTCCTGATAAGCCATTATTTCTTGCTCCTATGGAGGATGTTACTGATCCTGCATTTCGCTTGTTGTGTAAACGTTTCGGAGTGGATATGGTTTACACTGAATTTATTTCGGCGGATGCCTTGATACGAAATGTCAACCGAACTACCCAGAAACTGACTATTTACGATGAGGAACGTCCGGTAGCTATTCAACTGTACGGTCGTGAAGCTGATGCGATGGCCGAAGCAGCGATAATTGCTGCCGAAGCAAATCCAGAGATTATTGACTTGAATTTTGGATGTCCTGTAAAGAAAGTTGCAGGAAAAGGAGCAGGAGCGGGGCTGTTAAGGGATATTCCAAAAATGCTTGAAATCACTTCAGCCGTTGTTAAAGCTGTAAATCTTCCTGTGACCGTAAAAACACGATTAGGTTGGGACGAAGACAATAAAATCATAGTCGATTTAGCCGAACAACTACAGGATTGTGGAATTGCAGCCTTGGCCATTCATGGTCGCACGCGATCGCAAATGTATAAAGGGGAAGCTGACTGGACGTTGATTGGTGAGGTAAAAAATAATCAGCGAATGCACATTCCCATTATTGGAAATGGCGATGTTACTACGCCTGAACGTGCTGCCGAATGTTTTGATAAATATGGTGTGGATGCTGTTATGGTTGGTCGTGCTGCTATTGGTCGCCCTTGGATTTTTGGGGAAATGAAAGAATATTTTAAAACAGGCGAATCGCTCAACTTGCTTTCTTTTGATGAACAAAAATCCATTTTAAAAGAACACATAATTTCTTCTGTAAAATGGCTGGATATTGATGATACAACCGATATCGAAAGTGTTTCGAACCAGCGTTTAAAAGGAATTATTCACAGTCGCCGTCATTTAGCAGCAACTCCCGTTTTTAAAGGCATTCCAAATTTTAAAGAGACGCGAATTGCCATGTTAAGAGCCGAGACTTTAAATGAACTTTTTAGAATAATTGATTCAGTAGAAGTCCCTTAAAATTCAAAATAGTATATTTCTTAAAACATTAATTATAAAAAATTGTTATATAATACAGTTCTCTAAAAAAATTAAACAATGAAACAAAATTCTAAAACCCGCTTCTTTACTCCATTAATGGTTGTTTGGGGGCTCTTAATTTCATTTATGCTTATGACAACAGCTTGCAATACTAAAGATGCTGCAGTGACATCTGGTATCGACTTAGCAAATCTCGACACTACCGCTCTTCCTGGAACAGATTTTTACCAATATGCCTGTGGTGGTTGGATGAAAAACAATCCGCTTACGGGTGAGTATTCCCGTTTCGGTAGTTTCGACAAACTAGCAGAAAACAACCGTGAACAATTGAAAGGCTTAATTGAAGAAATTGCTTCAAAACCGGCAGATAAAGGTACGGTAGCTCAGAAAATTGCCGATATGTATAATTTGGCAATGGACAGTGTAAAATTAAATGCTGATGGTATCGAACCCATTAAAGTTGATTTGCAAAACATTGGTAATATCAAAAATGTTTCAGATATTCTAAAAATAATACCTACACTATCGGTTGAAGGATTGGATACTTACTTTGCAGTTTATGTGGCTGCCGATCCAATGAATAGTACTATGAATATAGTTCAAACTTACCAAAGTGGGATTAGTCTTGGTCAACGCGATTATTATTTAGATAACGATGAACACACAAAAATGATCCGCGAAAAATACAAAGAACATGTGCTGAAAATGTTTAAATTGGTTGGATTTTCAGAGGAGATTGCTCAAAAGGACATGGCATCGGTTATGAAAATAGAAACCCGTTTGGCAAAAGCGGCATATGATAAGGTGAAATTACGTGATCCTCATGCCAACTACAATTTAATGACAGTAGCTGACTTGCAAAAACTGGTTCCTGAAATTAATTGGAATGATTATTTGGTTTCATTAGGATTGAAAGATATTAAACAAATTAGTGTTTCTCAAAAGGAATCTTTGGTTGAAGTAGGAAAAATTATTGCTACGGAGCCAATAGCTGACCAAATTGCCTATTTGCAATGGAAATTGATTGATAGTGCTGCCGAATATTTAAGTGACGAGATTTACGCTCAAAACTTCGATTTTTACGGGAAAACACTTTCCGGTAAAAAAGAACAGTCACCACGCTGGAAACGTGCGGTAAGCAATGTTGATGGTGTGTTAGGTGAAGCAGTTGGACAAATGTATGTAAAAAAATATTTTCCTCCTGCAGCGAAAGAACGTATGTTGAAACTGGTGACAAATCTTCAAACTTCTTTAGGAGACAGAATCAATGCATTGACCTGGATGGGTGATTCAACCAAAATAAAAGCAAATGAAAAACTCAAAGCATTTATTGTGAAAATTGGTTATCCTGATAAATGGAGAGATTATTCTTCATTGGAAATTGATAAAAAATCATATTATGGAAATATTAAACGCGCCAACAAGTTTGAAACAGATTATCTTTTTGCTAAAGCCGGAAAAAAGGTAGATAAAACCGAATGGCAAATGACACCTCAAACGGTAAATGCATATTACGATCCATCTACCAACGAAATCTGTTTCCCTGCTGGAATTTTGCAATATCCATTCTTCGATATGAATGCTGATGATGCCTTCAATTATGGTGCTATTGGTGTGGTAATTGGACATGAAATGACCCATGGATTTGATGATCAGGGTTGTCAATATGATAAAGAAGGTAATTTAAAAAACTGGTGGACTGCTGACGATAAAAAACATTTTGATGAAAGAACAGCAGGATTAGCAACCTTTTTCGATTCGATAGAAGTAGCTCCCGGAGTTTATGGAAATGGTAAATTCACCTTGGGAGAAAATATCGCCGATCAGGGTGGCTTACATGTTTCATTTCAGGCATTCAAAAAAGCGACAGAAGCTTCGCCACTTGAAACAAAAGATGGTTTTACGCCAGAACAACGTTTCTTCCTTGCCTATTCTAATGTTTGGGCAGGCAATATTCGTCCCGAAGAAATTTTACAGCGTACTAAATCTGATCCTCATTCGTTGGGAAAATGGCGAGTAGATGGTGCATTACCTCAAGTAGATGCATGGTATGATGCTTTTGGAATTAAAAAATCAGATCCCATGTTTGTGGCACCTGAAAAAAGAGTAAGTATTTGGTAATAGTTTATCGTATTGTATAAAAACAGGCTGTTACTCAATTGTAGCAGCCTGTTTTTATTTAGTAAAAAATGTATTCTTTTTCTTTCTAATTATACCATCTGTACAATATACTACCATCTGTACGTATAAAATAGCCTAAAGCTCTTTTATACGTCTACTGTGGTTAATGCCGATGCATATCGAGTATTTCGAGATTCCGTTTTTTCGGAACAAACAAATAGGGCAATGAGACAAAGTCGAAATTGGACTGTATTGTTTGTGCTATCGGTATTACTTCCTACCCAAGTCCGACAAAGTTAAATCACCAAATCTTATTTTTACCGTATTCCATAAATTGGAATACTGATTATAAATTTTTGATTGAAAAGTAAATCAATTTGTATATAACCATTCAAGTGCATCATCTCTTTTTCTGAATAATTTTATTCTGATACCACTATTTATACAGGTGGTTTCAAAAAAATTGAAAAAGACAAAATCTTCTTCATTTGTGATATGTGCTGTAGGAATATATCTATATTTAATATCTATATTATCGTAATGTTCCCGAAACCAATAATATGCTTTAGTATATGAAATACGGTTTATTGACTGAGAAAAATCATATAGTATTTTATAATTCAGCTCAATCGCTTTTTTTCGAATCATTTTTCCCATTATAACAGCATCATTTTCTTCAAAAATGCTAAAAACCTTCACTTCAATAATTTTAAAATCATTAATTAATTCAAATGTATACTCCATACTAAGTAATTTATTAACCGTGAAAACCTTATTTTAGTAGTCAAAATATAATGTCGTATTAATCATTTAGGATAGAACTGACTTAAAGCCTGGTCTATCAGTTTTAAATATATCTAATAATTAAGCAGCAAAAATATATTTAAACTATCACCTAAAATTAAAAACACACACGTATATGTACGCATGTGTATAAGTGAGTATCTAAAATTTATATATTAGTAATTGCAACGAAGTTAATGCAAAGAGTAATTATAATTCAGAGAAAAATAGATTCATATCCGTATCAGAAGGTATATTGATTTTTTTTCTGATTCTGTATTTTTTAGATTCTATTGCTCTGACGGAGGAGTTTGTTATACAAGCAATTTCTTTTGTAGAAAAATTAAGTTTTAATAGAGCAATCACTTCAAATTCCGAAATTACAATACATGGAATTAAATCCTTAATTTTATTTGTAAATAATGGATAGTATTCTTCAAATAATACAACAAAATTTAAATGATTTTTATATGCTAGTGTCACTAATTCCTGCAATTTTTGCTCATCAATTTTTTGCTCATCAATTTCTTTTTTTTCTTCAACCTTTTGAGAATACTTTATTAATAAATCGTTTTTCTTTGCAGAGAAATACAGTTGTGTTATAATTAAAAATGCAGCAATTATACTATTGAAATTATTTATTAATTTCCGAAGAATTGGACATATATTTCCACCAAAAATTTTATTATCTGAAATGTGATTTAATAAAGGGACAACAATAATGACAAAAACAATGACAAAAACAAAAATTTTATTTTTAGTTTTATTATAAACTACTCCCAATAAAATTTCCATACCTATTAAAAATAGATAGATGGAATTCAAATGATAAAACGAAGCTAAATAACATAGAGAAAATGTGGTGAAAAGTATTATAAATAGGAGAATTACAATATTTTTTTTGGGTAGTAAATAATAAATCAAGTATATATTAAATAATAAAATATATATTATGAGTGTTTGATATTCTTTAAAAATACTATCTCTGATAATACTTAATATAGATAAGATTATTATTGATAGAATGTATATATTATATTGTCGATTCTTTATATTATTTAGTTCGTTATTGTATTTATTAAATAGCATAAATATTTTTTTAACTCCAGATTTAAAACTTTGCAAAATAAATCATATTTTTCTGTTCAACCATCTGAAATTATACTCACATATACTCATTGATTTGGTGTAGCTAATATTAATACTACTCATTATTGATTTATTAACGAAACATTTATTTAATGGCTATACTTATTTTATTACTTAATGATAAATCCATTTATTATAGGAGAAATAACACAATGTATATATATCCCTGTTTATCGAATCTATTTACATTTATTTTCAATATTGTACTATAAATAATTTAATAAATGAAAAAAATCAGGGCACTAACATTCAGCTATTACCTAACGCTGCCGCACGATTTTATCGTGTGGCATTACTAACTGATTTACTTGTTTCCACAGGCGATACAATCGCGAAAGAGCAATGGGAAGGGGACAGGATACAATTTCTAATACCGATAGTACAAACAATACAGTCCAATTTCGACTTTGTCTCATTGCCCTATTTGTTTGTATACATCGGCATTAACCACAGTAGACATATAAAATAGCTTTGGGCTATTTTATATGTACAGATGGTATAACATATACTAATGCTTTTTTATAACAAAAAAGCAACGGCAAATTTAATCAATTGCCGTTGCTTTAAGTTGAAATTTAACAAAATGTTTTTTTTCTTATTTCTTCATTAGTTTAGCAACCAATCCATTTACTTTTACCATATACACTCCTTGCTGTAAAGAGTTCATGTTGATATAAGTTTCCCCCTTAGCCTGTTGTGTAAGCATCAAAGCTCCACTTAAATCATAGATGGCAACAGTGGCTGTTTGTTCGCCTGCAGCAATTGTAAAGCCATCAGTGGTGGGATTTGGATACAGGGCAAACATTGATTTCGGATTATCTAGACCTGCCAAGGGATCAGAAGCAGTAGTAAAACTATAAATATCACCGGTTTGAGTAGTAGAACCATCGGCAACAGATGTCCTATAATAATAAGTTGTACTTGGAATTAAGTCACTTAAAGTAGCCGAAACCTGTGTTGAACCCGATGTTGTTACGGGACTTTGATCTGCGTTTATGATTGTACCTAATGAAGCACTTGTTCCATATTCGAATGTAACAGGTTTGTTGCCTGCTTCTTGGGTATATAAGAAGCCATTTAGGTTTGCCGAAGAGCTTAGTATATCTGTTGCGTTATTGGTAATTATTTCAAAAAATGATGCTTCAGAGCTTACTAAGTAAACATAAGCATCATCGAAATCCGGACCGTAATCTCCACCCCAACTGAGCGTACCATTACCCGAGAAAGAAAAACGTATTTTTCTGACACCAGAGCCATAACCATTTATGCAGGCATTTTTCAATGTCCATGGTAAATTTATTTCAAGAGTGGCGTTATTGGCTATATTTTCTGTATAAATTACATCGTCAGAGCTGTTTAACAATTCCACTGTAATACTAATTGTTCCTCCATTAAAACAATTGGTCTGTACATATAAGCCTGCCGAAATAACAGGGGCAAGGTCGAGTTGGGCAACTGTATAACCCTTCGTTAAAAGATCTATGGTCTGTGTCAAAGCACAGCTTGAATAAGAGGAAGCCCAACACTGTGATCCAGTATGTGGAATTGTTGTAAATGCCAAACCCTCTCCTCCACCAAATCCCCAACCGCTTCCACCATCGGTTTTGGTCCAACTATCGTAATCACTTTCTGCTCCCGGATTGGTAAGCAGGTTTTGCGCGTTTGTCCACTGGACAAATAGCATAAATACAATAAAAAAGCATAAGTTTTTTTTCATTTTTTCATTTTTTAAAAATTTGAGCACAAAGGAACTGGAAATAGGCTAGATTGTGGGTGCAAATCGTAAAAATAGATTTACAATCTGTGCTAAATTAGATAAAAAACAGGCGTATTTTAAATAAAATTAATTGTAATTTTGTTGCTCAAAAATATTCTGGCTTTATATGATTACTTTATCTTTATTGTATTCCATAGGAATCCTTCTGTCACTTGTTTTTACCTATCTTGTAATCATCCTTATTTTAAGCCTCGATTCATTGAAATCATCCCGAATCGAATGGCAGGTTAAGTCAAAAGTCATTATGTATTTCGCCTGCTCTTTGGTAAATTTAATTTCGCTGCTCTTTTATTACTTTTATCCGACCGTATTTGTTTATCTTAATTGGTTTATTTTCTTCACTTTTATGCTGGTGCCGGTTTTTTTTTATAGTTTTCTATTCTATATAACCCGTATCGATTTTAACGAACATTTTTCGCATTATCATTATGTTCTCCCGGCATTCCTCTCTTTGGTACTTCTCTCCGTATCATTGATAACCCCTTTTGATGGTCAGTTACAAATTATAAAAGCCCGGGGCATCTGTACAAACGATGCATACAAATTGTTTTTCATGGTATCTAACAATAAAATACCGATCCGTACTGGATTTAGTACTGTTTATCTCCTGTTAGCTTTTTATCGGCTGAACCGTCATCGGAAATTTATTGTCAATTATTCGGGTAATGACGAAAAAAATCGACTTGGATGGTTGCAAGTATATCTGTTTCTGGCTGTGGGGCTAACTCCATTATCAATTGCAGCGTTTTTTTATGCAGACCGTTCTTTTCTGATTTCCTCATCATTAATGTTAGGATATAATTTCTTGACTATTATTCAATCTGTTTATTTGTGCTATTATATAGTGAAGGGAAAATACACAGTGCTTCACGAGCACGAAGAGCTTAAGCCTGTCTTGACTGTGAATGAAGTTGACAATAAAGTTATAAAGAAGAGTTTGTTGAACCGTGAGAATTTTGAAGAATATATACTTACTAATAAACCTTACTTAAACCCGGACTTGAAGATTACTGATTTGGTAACTGAGCTGGGTGTAAATCGCACTTATATATCAGGGTTTATCAATGCTGAATATCAGATGAATTTTAGTAATTACATAAATAAGTGCAGAATAGCCGAGTTTAACCTATTAATGAATGACCCGGCCTATAAGGAAACAAGCCGCAAAGAGCTGGCTGAGTTGGTGGGTTTTAGTAGTTACAAAAGCCTTAAACGTTTTTATGGAAAAGAAGAAGCGGAGCGTTGAATTGTTCCATTCATGTCGTCACCGAAGTCAAAAAGCAGTAAAATTTCTTGTTTCTTCATTTAAATTAGAGAAAGTTCTGTCCCAATATATTACGTTATGAAGCTTTACAATTAGCCGGATAAGTTTTTGAACCATCAGTAGCAACTCCTGTATTTGCTGTTATCGCAGCTCCACTTAAATCTAATACCACCAATCCAAGCTGCCGCACGATTTTATCGTGTGGCATTACTAACTGATTTACTTGTTTACCCCACGCGATAAAATCGCGCTAGAGCAAGTTGTAGATACTAATGTTTTATTGTATAAGAAAAAAGCAACGGCAAATACAATTAATTGCCGTTGCTTTAAGGTGCAGTTAACCTCTGAAAGCCTCTTTTTTTTATTTCTTCAGCAGTTTAGCAACTAATCCATTTACTTTTACAATATAAACACCTTGTTGTAAAGAACTAATATTAATCTCTGTTTTTCCCATAGCTTGTTGTGTAAGCACTAAAGCACCACTTAAATCGTAGATAGAAACAGTAGTTGTATTTTCTCTCAAATCGATTGTAAATCCACTGACAGTAGGATTTGGATAAATTGACAAAGTATTTAACGTTGTGTAACTTAGATTTGTCTCCAGGTTTGTTTTAAAACTAACTTCAGCTCCATAGTTTGTACCGACACTATTCGTTGCATAAGCACGTACATAATAAGTAGTATTAGCCGACAAACCGGTTATTGAACTTGTAAAAGCACCGGTTGTAGATTTTGCTCCTTGCGTTGTTTTTGTACTTAATGCCACTGTTGGATTTGTTGATGTATTCCAAACCATTCCAAATTGTGTTGGATTTGGTACTCCCAAATAAGTTACATTTCCGTTTCCTGTTGCGGTGGTTGTTGTAATGTTAGAAACTGTTTGGGTGGTTACCGCTGCCTTTACAACACCATTACCTTGAATGCTAAAGTTGTAACTGCTTTCATCGGCATCGGTATTAGCTATAGATACAATTGCATTTCGCACACCAGTGGTGGTAGGGGCGAACCTCACTACAAATTGTGTGTTACCAGCAGGTGTTAAGGTACTAGAGCTTGGTTGGCTTGTAATCGTAAAGTCACTTGCGTGGGTTCCACTTATACTCACCAATGGATTTCCTGTTAGATATAAGCTACCAGAACCAGTGTTTTTTATGGTAAATGTTATATCAACAAAGCTGGAACTTACAACTTGCTCGCCAAAATTTGTTTTGTCAGAAATACTAGGTGTATTATCTCCATTTACTATCTCTACCGCATTGCCCTCAACACGTATCTCAGGTTCACTAACTGTAATAATTGGATTTCCAGCACCAGTGGTTTCTATGGTCCACTCAATTGAGCTAGGAAATGTTTTTTCAGATTTGGACTGAAAATAAGCATCGTCGTTGTCTAATAAATCAGTATCTATATTCCAAAATCGTCCTACTGTTCTGTATTGGTCGTTGTAGATATAGTAGTTTATTGTGGCATGTTTCCAATATGGCATTTCATAGATTAAACCTTGATACACATAAGTGCCATTAGCCTCAGAGGGAGTTGTGATACCTGTTACGTTTATATCTTTGGGCGAAACGGCATCTCCCTGTATTTTAAAATTGTAAACGGCTTCATCTCTATCGTTAGTATTAAGTGTAACAATGGCTGTCTTTGTACCAATGGTTGTTGGGTCAAAGCTAATTTCGAATGTTGTAGTATTGTTTGATGAAATTGTAGTACTACCTGGCTGCGCACTCACGTAAAAATCAGCTGCATCTACACCACTAATTGTAACAAGGGGACTGCCCGACAATGTCAAATTAGCATTTCCTGAGTTTTCTATGGTGAAAGTACGAGTTCTATTACCTGTTGTTTGCACATCGATAGCACCAAAGTTGGTATAATTATCAAATGTGGCTGTAGCACTTTCATCAGCAATTGATGCTGTATTAGCTTTAATATCTATCTCAGGAATAGGGGCACCGGCAGTTATAAATGGCGTACCAGTCGACACATTGCCAATGTTTGAGTTATTTGTCCACCCGGTTAAACTAATTGGAGTGAAATTTTCGGAGCTGATATAAAATTGAAAATCATTATCTGTATCAATAAGGTTAGCATCAATGTTCCAAAATCTACCTCCAGGTATCTGGTTTTGATTGAAAAGGTAATAGTTTTGAGTTTCGTGTTTCCAATATTCAAAATTATTTAATACACCTTGGTGGATGTATAAGCCATTGGCTGCTGCCGGAGTGCTAATGCCTGAAACCGTTAAATTGCTAGGCGTAAATCCATAACCATGAATCCAAAACGTTGTACTGCCCTCATCCAAATCATTATTGGTAATAGTTACTATAGCCTTGCGTTCGCCTATGGCAGAGGGATTAAAATCGATGGTAAACACGGTACTTCCTGCACTAGCTACGGTTGCACTTGGCGAAGTACTGATGCTAAAATCAGCAGCATTAACACCACTAAGACTTACGTTACTAATAGATAAAGGTGCACCACCAAGATTTTGAATGGTATAAGTGCGTGAGGTGGTACCTGAGCTAACATTAACAGAGCCAAATTTAGTATGGTCTGTAAAAGTAGGGGTAATGTCACCACTTACAATTTCTAAACCATTACCTTTTAGTACAATTTCGTTCACAAGGGGTGCAGCGGCCTCTGTAATAACAGGTGTACCTATACCTCCATTAAAAACGAACCAGTCGGTTATTCCAACCGGAGATGCTGCGGCTGTTGGTACAGAACAGATAAAAAATGCATCATTCATGTCATCTGTGTCATCATCAATATTCCAATAGCGCTCACCATTATAATCATCGTTATAGATATAGTAAATATTTCCGCCATTAATAAGCTTCCACGATTTGTAGCTGTATAAATCAGTTTGCTCAATGTATGTGCCATTGGCGGTAATGGGGTAGGTAATTCCAGCCACATGCAAATCAGAAGCTGTGGCGGTACTCGTATAAGTTACAAACAGCAATAAAATACCGATGTAACTCCAATTCTTATTAAATATATGTTTCATGATTCAATTTAGTATGTTAAATGCAATGATACGTATAAATTTTCGCCTTCTATACAAGGTTGCAAGATACTAGTAATGTATAAGTACATCATTTACCAACCTTTTATTTTAGTTCCGAGATGGATAGATGCCATTAAGACAAATGATGTAATTGATACCTATAACTGGCTGTACAATATTTATTGGTTGATTTCCACCGGTATTACCCACTACTATTTGGCCACTTACATTGGTTTCTGTTTCGCCCGTTTTAAGGGTGATATCTGGTGTGGCGTTATTGTATAATACTGGTCCGCCACTACGGCCAGTGCCTGTTGCAGCGAGTGTGGTGGCGCCACCTTGTCCGGCTACAGATGAAGTGCCAACTGTAGAACTGGCTTTAAGAGTTGCTGTTGCGTTGTCTAAAGTTGCTGTATGGGTGTGCACCGGCAATTGAGTTGTTGAGAGAACAATATTTTCACTCCCTGCTTTTTGTCCCAGTTGATAAGTTGATAAACCGGGTGCGGTGCCCGGTTGTACTACTGCACGACCTCTTAAATCGGGTAGAGCAAAGGTAGTTCTTCCATCTCCACCGTAAGTCGTGCCTAGGATTGAGAAAAGCGATTGGTATTGTTGAATGGGCATTAGCTGACCTTCGCAAAACGCCCAGTCTCTAGGTGCAAAATTACCTGCAAAAAGGCGTATTTCACCAATATAACCCTCTTGTGCTTTTGTGGTGTTTGGTATTAAAAAAAGCAAAGTCAGGGCAAACATTATTTTAAGAAGTTTATTATTTTTCATCATGCTTATTTTTAATGAATTTATTATTCTGTTTTTTTTTTGGCATTGTCCAACTTATTGATATATATAAAAGGATTAATTTCCGGTTGGGAATGATCCCTGGGTACAACAGATGTAATTAAGGAGCTTGTATTTTCACATTCGTTAAGGCTATTAGAAGTAAAGCTAAAATCCATACTCGCTTTAGATGAATAACCCATAGATTTTTTTTCATTGTTGAAATTAATTTATAGGTTTATATCGTAACACAATTCATTATGATAGTTTGTTTATGAATTTAATATGAAAACGGGTAGTTGTTTTGTAACTACAGACTCTCTTTAAGCATCCCATTATTATTGCTATATATTTTAATATTGATGCATTACATATCATTGAGTGGATACAGTAATCAAAATTATTCTATGATAATTAAATCTAATATAATAACTAATAATGCTAATGAATGCAAATATAAACAAAAAAGGCAGAACCTCATCGTCTGCCTTATTTTTTTTGCGGTTATATTGCTTTTTGCTTTCCATAACCTTTCGATAGTTAATCGATTTCCCATGTGTTTGAATTTCTTCTTCCCGGCTTTGCTTTCGAGCTGCTTTTACCTGCTCCACAACGGAGTTTTTCTTTTTTTGTTTCATTTGTTTTAGAACTAAGATATTAGAATCAAGATTTTTAATTATCACATCATCACATTACCACATCATCACATCATCACATCAACACATCATCACATCATCACATCATCACATCAACACATCATCACATCATCACATCATCACATCAACACATCAACACATCAACACATCAACACATCAACACATCAACACATCATCACCTTTCTTTTCCCATTCTCCATTTCTTCAATATCCACATTTACGATTGAATCGGGTAGGATAGAAGCTATATTTTCTGACCATTCGATAAAACAAAGATTACCGCTGTATAAATATTCTTCTGCTCCTAAATCCAGCGCTTCTTGAATTTTATTAATTCTGTAACAATCGAAATGATATATGATCCTGCCATCCGCAGCCTCGTATTCATTAACTATTGAGAAAGTGGGTGAGTTAACAGTTTCCTGTACACCCATTGTTTCACAAATAGCTTTTATAAAAGTAGTTTTGCCGGCACCCATTTTTCCGTTAAAGGCAAAAACTGTTCGATCGCTAATTTGGTCGATAAATTGTTGGGCAGCCTCCTGAATAGTTTTTATTGATTTAATTTCTAAAATCATAATATTTACCCCTATCCCCTAAAGGGGAATTGAATTAGTTAATTTGTTTTTATCTCTAAGATTTTATTTTAAGTCCCCTTTAGGGGATTTAGGGGTTCTCTATTTACCTGCAAAGATACAGTTATTTTTAAATATTCAATTCTCAGGGCTTCAAATCCACATTAAAATGCTTGTAAATTATTGATCCTCTGTTACTTCCAGCAATATCAACTAGTTCATCTAATTGAGCATTTCGAATACGTTTTACGCTCTTAAAATGCATAATTAAGTCCTTTTTCGTTTTTTCACCAATTCCTGGGATTGCATCGAGTTCCGATGCTACTTGCGTCTTACTTCTTTTGTCGCGATGGAAGGTGATGGCAAAACGATGAACTTCATCCTGCATAGATGCCAAAAGTCTAAATAATGGATCGTTAATTTTCAAACCAATTTCTTTAGGAGGAAAACCAAAGAGTAATTCGCGTGTATGATGCTTGCTATCTTTTGCTAATCCTGCAATTGGAATGTTAATTTGTAATTCATCCTCTATTACCTGACGAATAACTTCCATTTGTCCGATTCCACCGTCGGCAATAATTAAATCAGGCAAAACTGTTTCTTCTGATAACATTCTTGAATATCTCCTGCGAACTACTTCTTTCATGGATGCATAATCGTCAGGACCAACCACAGTTTTAATATTGTATTTTCTATAGTCTTTCTTCGATGGTTTGGCTTTTTTGAAAACGACACATGCAGCTACTGCATCGGTGCCTGAGATATTCGAATTATCAAAGCATTCGATATTCATGGGTGGTTTTTCCATGTGTAAAGCCTCCTGAATACTTTTTAATAATTGTATAGCACGTTGATCCGGATTAAGTTTTTCTGCTTGTTTTAGTTTGTCTAGTTTATATTGTCTGACATTTTGCAGGGCTAAATCAAGTAATTTCTTTCGATCACCCCGCTGAGGAATGACAATAGTAGCATCTTTAAAAGTGTAATTAATTTCAAAAGGAACTACTATTTCTTTCGAATTACTTTTCAACTTTTCACGGAGTTCAACAATAGCTAAAGCCAGAATGTCAGACTTTTCTTCCTCTAATCGTTTTTTATATTCAATGGTGTAACCCTGAATTATCGATCCCTTTGAAATGCGTAAAATATTTACAAATGCTGCATTATCGTTTTCATCATAAGCAAATACATCAGTGTTTGCAACAACGGTGTTAGCAACTATTGATTTTGATTTGTAATTTTCTATTAAATCATATTTTATTTTTATTTGATGCGCTTCTTCAAATTTATATTCAGTAGCTAATTGTTGCATTTGCTGAAGCAAAACTTTGCTTATTTCGTTCGCATCTCCTTGAATTATTTGGCGAACTTGTTCAATAATCATTTTATATTCTTCTTCACTTTGCTTGTTTTCACAAGGTCCATAACACTTATGAATATGATATTGCAAACAAACTTTGAATTTTCCTGTATTAATATTCTCTTTTGTCAAAGGTAACCGACAAGTTCGAATAGGGAATAGATCGTGAATAATTTCCAGTAAAGAATTAATCGTATAATTTGAACTATAGGGTCCAAAATATGTTCCACCATTTTTATAAATATTTCTAGTTTTGAAAATACGTGGAAATGGTTCATTAGTAATACAGATACTCGGATAGGTTTTTCCATCCTTTAATAATACATTGTAACGAGGTTGATATTGTTTAATTAGATTGTTTTCTAAAAGAAGTGCATCTTCTTCAGTTTCTACAACAATATATTTCAAGGAAGCAATGTTTTTTACAAGAACATTTGTTTTAGTTTGCTCGTGTGTTTTATTAAAATAGGAGGCAACTCTTTTTTTTAAATTTTTAGCTTTACCTACATAAATGATTTCATCATTTACATTATAGTACTGATAAACCCCTGGCTTGTCCGGAAGTGAATCCACTTGATCTTTTAATGTACTTGAAGTTTTCATAGTGTCTGCTAACCCTCCTGTAGTAATTAGTTTGTGGGTTTATTCTCTTTTGTTCCAAGTGGAACGTGTAGCTTTTGTTTGATAACTAATATAGATTGTTTCACGTGGAACAATTGGTCTCTTGTCTTGAAAGTGCGTAATCTAAAACGGTAATGTTCCACATGGAACATTCTTATTTCCATTTATGCGATAGAGGTATTTTACCTCCCCATCATTACCAATAAGATGTTTACATCACTGGGAGAAATACCCGGTATACGGCTTGCCTGTCCAATTGTTTCGGGAGCAATCCGAGTTAGTTTTTGACGAGCTTCAGTCGAAAGTGAATGCATCGAATTGTAATCTATATGCTTATTGATTGGAATATGTTCCAACCGAAGCAGTTTTTCTGCAATTAATTTCTCCCGTTCAATGTACCCTTCGTATTTTAAAAGTACTTCTGAAGCTTCAATAATTTCTTCTTTTCGACTGGAAATAGCTTCTATTTTCTGTTTTAGAGCAGGGACAACTTCGGCTAAATCAGAAATGCCAATTTGTGGACGAAGAATTAAATCACTTAATTTGCTGCCTTGTTTTAATTCGGAAGAATCTTTTGAAGCTAAAAAGTCATTTATGTTTGCGGGTTTAATGGAATAACTTTTGATGAAATCAGTAAGAATAGCCTGATTGTCTTTTTTCCTATTGAGTTGATTGTATCGGTTTTTGGTTGCTAAACCAAGATTATATCCTTTTTCAGTCAAACGTAAATCAGCATCATCTTGTCGAAGCAGTAATCTGTATTCTGCACGAGAAGTAAACATTCGGTAAGGCTCGTCTACTCCCTTAGTAACTAAATCGTCGATAAGAACGCCAATATATGCTTCATTGCGCGCCAGAGTAAAAGCTTCGCCGCCGTGACAATTTATATGCGCATTTACACCCGCAACCAATCCTTGTCCTCCAGCTTCTTCATATCCGGTAGTTCCATTTACCTGCCCTGCAAAGAAAAGATTTTTAATTCGTTTCGTTTCGAGCGTATGTTTTAATTGTGTTGGATCAAAAAAGTCATACTCAATAGCATAACCAGGACGATAAAGTTGTGCTTTTTCTAATCCGATTATGGTATGAATTGCATCAATCTGAACTTGAAGTGGGAGAGAGGATGAAAAACCATTTAAATAGTATTCCTGAGAATTGACTCCTTCTGGTTCGAGGAATAATTGGTGTGAAATCTTATCGGCGAAAGTTATAATTTTAGTCTCAATACTTGGACAGTATCGTGGTCCTATACTTTGAATCTGTCCGTTGAAAAGAGGAGAAAATTTCAATCCCTTCCGTAATTCATCATGTGTGATTTCGTTGGTAAAAGTAATCCAACAACTTTTCTGTTCTAACTCGCGTTTAGATTCTTCGAGAAAAGAAAATTTATGAAAGTCATCTTCCCCGATTTGTTCGGACATTTTATTGAAATCAATTGTCCTTCCATCAATTCTGCAGGGAGTACCCGTTTTCATTCTATCGGTGATGAAACCGATAGATTTTAATTGTTCTGTAATTCCTAAAGATGCCGGTTCTGAAACCCTACCGCCTTTCAATTGTTTATTACCAAAATGCATTAAACCGCCCAGGAAAGTTCCTGCGGTGAGAATGACACATTTTGCTTTCATTTCTACTCCAAGAGCCGTAATAACTCCTGTAACGGTACCATTTTCAATGATTAGTTGATTAACCGTGTCCTGCCAAATATAAAGATTTGGCGTATTGGATAGCGTATGAATCCATTGTTTGATAAATTCCTGTCGGTCACTTTGAGAACGTGGACTCCACATGGCAGGTCCTTTTGATCGGTTGAGCATGCGAAATTGAATGGCAGATCTATCAGTTACAATTCCCATTTGACCGCCAAGAGCATCAATTTCACGCACAATTTGTCCTTTTGCAATGCCACCCACTGCGGGGTTGCAGCTCATCTGACCAATTTTATTCATGTCCATGGTAATGAGCAGCGTTTTTGAACCCATATTTGCTGCAGCAGCAGCAGCTTCGTTACCGGCATGTCCTGCACCAATTACTATTACGTCGTATTTAAAATCCATTTTTTTTTATTTACAATATAGAAATTTACGATTTACGATGGCGTAAACCGAACCATAATAACACCAACCTTGCAACTAATGTTTTGGGCTGCAAAGTTATAAAATTGTAAGGACATTTAAAGCCAAGGTGAGAAAGAATGTGTAGTATTACAAAAAAGGGTGACAATTTTAATTGTCACCCTTTCAATTTATTACTTTATAGGCGAAATTTTAAAACTAAATTCGTAATTTTTATAAGGTATTCTGTATTTTTCCAATGGGATTGCTCCCCAGCTGGTTACACAACCTAGACCCATTTGCATTTTATCAATGCAGAAGTTTACGTAAGGAGCTTTCTCAATTTCAGGTGAATGACGTTGTTCTTTTTCGAGCCCTTCGTCAAGTGATTCGATTGAGTAATTTAATGCAGAAGCTGAAAACTCTATGTTTGAACTGAAACACAATCCTTTTCCGGCAATATTTTTCATTTTCCAATAACGAATTCCCGTTTTTGTTCCATTTTCCTGTGGACGGATATATGGATAGAATTGTTCGTCAACTGATTGATTGTATATACCCAATTCAGATGAATTATTTCTATCCGAGTAGTTTTCATACGGTCCTCGTCCGTAATACTCCACTTTTTGGAAGTCAGAAGTCATTTGCATTTGCATACCAAAGCGGAACATCTCAGATACTTTTGCCGATTCATCTGTCAGTAAATCTTCTTTTACGATTATATTACCTTTATTATCAATTTGATAACTCATTTTTAACTTAGCAGATAAAGTTGGAATACTGTAATATCCT
The DNA here is from genome assembly GCA_028692715.1 of Paludibacter sp. Classification (GTDB taxonomy): domain Bacteria; phylum Bacteroidota; class Bacteroidia; order Bacteroidales; family Paludibacteraceae; genus Paludibacter. The sequence goes on from JAQUWU010000018.1 coordinate 83,171, forward strand.
GTTATAGTAGCAATATTCTTTTCAACTTTATTTGTCAATGAATCAAGTTTCATTTGAGGGTTTCTCCAAACTTCGTATTTGTGTTGTAATTTTGCACCCATATCATTATCGGTAGGAGCTCGCCAGAAATTCGGTTGAAGCATTCCTTCAGCGTTCAACATTTGAGTGCCATTATAGTTAAAACTATTAAGCCAACCACTATGTCTATTAAATTCTATGCTGAATTTATCACCATTAATTTTCAGAAAATTCACATCATTCGTCTTAATCTGTATAAAATTATCTGCGTTAACTCCAAATGAATCAGATAGGTTCAATGAGTCAAACGAATAATTATCAATAGCCAGTTGTCGTTTAGCAACGCAGAATCCGGCAGGCAACAGTTGTTCCGCATTCTTCAGTTTAAACGAAACGTTCAACAATAATTCCTTGTCAAAATTTAGTTTTTCAGTACTATAGTTCAGTTGAAACTCTTTGTTTTTTTGTGGCTCAACTTTCACCTCGTTTATAACTCCCATTTGTATGGAAACACCATTTTCTAATATCTGCCATTCCGCATAATAATTAGAGAGATCTCGGAAGAAATTTTCATTGTGAATACTGATTTTTCCTGTTTTCAAATCTACTGCTTCTGCCCAAATAGATTGATAATAATACTGAACTTCGTAGGCATGAGGATTGAATTCACGATCAGGGTTTATTAAACCATTATCTAGAAAATTATTATCGGAAGCATCGTATTTATTGTAATCGCCACCGTAGGCATAAATATCCACACCATTTTTCCCTTTTTTGTGTAGGGATTGATCTACAAAATCCCAGATAAAACCGCCTTGATATTTTGGATATTTACGTATCAACTCCCAATATTCTTTGAAGCCACCTTCAGAATTTCCCATGGCATGAGCGTATTCACACTGAATAAGTGGCTTTTTTTTAGAATCGTCTTGGCTGAATTTTTCACAACCTTCGTAGCCCAGATACATAGGGCAATAAATGTCGGTGAATTCGTTGCCATGTCCTTGTTCGTATTGTACCGGACGACTTTTATCTTCCGCTTTTATCCATTTGTAACAAGCTTCGAAATTGGGTCCGAAACCTGCTTCGTTACCCATTGACCAGAAAATAATGGCAGGATGATTAAAGTTTCGTTGCACATTGCGCATATTTCGTTGTAGATGGGCGAGTGCATAATCGGGGTTTTTAGCCAGCGTATTTTTTCCGTAACCCATTCCATGACTTTCGAGATTCGCCTCGGCAACCATATAAATTCCGTATTGATCGCAGAGATCGTACCAAAAATTATCATCCGGATAATGACAGGTGCGCACCGCATTAATATTCAGTTCCTTCATCGTTTTAATGTCCTGAATCATTCGCTCATGACTTACATAATAACCCGCATCCGGATCCAGTTCATGACGATTAGCTCCTTTAATTAAAATGGGTTGACCATTTACTAGAATTTGTGCGTTTTTCATTTCAATTTTGCGGAAACCAACTTTTAACGGAATAACTTCCATTACTTTATTTCCTGATTTTACGGTTGCCAAAAGTGTGTATAAATTTGGCGTTTCGGACGTCCATTTCAAAGGATTTTCAACATTAATATCTATATCTGTTTCACCCGAAGCAGTCAGACTTTTTGTTGCTACAGATTTACCATCCGCATTTTTCAACTGTAAATCCACTGTTAGTTTTCCTTTTGTAGTAATGGCAATACTTAGCTTTCCATTTTTGTAATTTTCGTCCAAATCGGGAGTAATGCGAAAATCACGTATGCCTGTATTATTGCGTGCATACAAATAGCAATCACGTCCTACGCCCGATAAACGCCAAAAATCCTGATCTTCAATATATGATCCATCACACCAACGGAATGCCTGAAAAGCAATCAGATTTTTCCCCGGTTTTACGAATTTTGTGAGATCAAATTCTGCTTCGAGCTTGCTATCTTCGCTGTAACCCACATATTTACCATTTACCCAAAGGTACATATTGGAAGTGACTGAGCCGAAATGTGCAATAATTTCTTTTCCTTTCCAGTCGGCAGGAATTTCGATAATTTTACGATAGGAACCTACATGGTTATTTTCTTCCGGAACTATTGGAGGATTTATAGCCGCCTGATTACGCCATGGGTAGCCGGCATTTACATACAATGGATCGCCATAACCATTTACTTCCCAATTTCCTGGAACGGCTATATTGTCCCAACTTTTGTCCTCGAAAGTGGTATTATAGAAATCGGTAGGGCGGAGGTTAGCGTCTTTTACCCAGTTAAATTTCCAGGTTCCGTTGAGCGACAAAAAGTTAGATGAACTTTGTTGACAGGCTTTTAAAGCGGCATTTTCCGATTCGTATGCAAAATAATGCGTGTGTATGGGCATGCGATTCACTTCATTTACTTTCGGATTTAGCCATTCGGTCGATTGCGAAAAAGCGATGAGTTGCGTTGCTGCAAGCAGCAGGGTGATTTTAAATTTCATTTGTGAATTAATTATTTAAAAATAGTTATATACTTAACTTTCGCAAGTTCTCATATAAGGGTTTCCACCCCTAGCCCCGACCTACTTTTTGCCTTGACGCAAAAAGTAGGCAAAAAAGTCAAGACTACGGCTGCTTCACTCGAAAACTTACGCTCGGTAAGCTCAAATCGTCCAAACTCATTCCGACGAAATACGTCGAAACTCAAACAAG
>JAQUWU010000019.1 GCA_028692715.1 Paludibacter sp.
TCATTAAAATGTCCCAAATAGTTAAATCTTTCGAAATCAGAAGTTTCGCTAAATCCAAAATTATGAGGATTTATACGGTAAATATCATAGATAAGTACCCATTTATTTTCACCTATTCGTTTATAACTCGTTGGAGCTTCGCAACCAACCTTTTCACCATCAATCCGCTTTGGAATTAACTGATAACCAGTATTTATTGAGTCTGAGACCGCTTGTTCAATATGCGAACTTCCATCGTGTGTGCAAATAAACATATGATATTTGTTGTCCACCTTTGTAATGTCAGCATCTATATATTCTTTCCCATCCGGATATTCGAAAATACATTTAGGTGAAGTTTCCATTTGAGTGAAATCCTTGTTCAAATAAGTATAATATACTTTGGCTTTGTCATTTCCAAAACGCATTGTAAAATACAACATTATTTTGCCTTTTGCTTTGTCGTATATCATTTCAGGTGCCCAGGCACAGCCAATGTTAACCAATTCCGGAAAAGCTTTATCAACTCTAAGAACAGTATGAGTCCAATTTGTTAAGTCCGGTGACTTCATCAACACCAAACCGCGGTTGTTACCCCAGCCAAATTCTTTAGCATTACGTTCCCAAAGACTATCCCTGAAACCTAACTTCTGAGCATAGATATGCAAATCGGTAAGTGCCATATAAAACATTCCATCCGGGCCACGCATTATGTAGGGATCTCGAATTCCGTTTTGCTCTGCAATTGTATCGCCTGCAACTACAGGTTTTCCGTTATTGATATCTGTAAAACTATAACCATCTTTACTTAAAGCAAAATACAATCCATGCGTATCATCCTTGAAGTAAACCATAAGGTAAGCAGCCATATTCTTTTCAGAAGTTGGAGACATTTTACTTTTAGCAGAAATACTTGTTGTTATTAATACAAATAAAATTAAAATTCCGGCTTTATAATTCATCAATCAGAGTATTCTATTTAAATATTGTTCAGAATTAAAAATTATCAGTTCTGAAATTTGGCGTCCACAATCCATTTTTATTCGATAAACTTGCAGGAGGATTTGTTCCCCAACAATAGCGAACTGCAACAGGTTTTGAAATTTCTGTGCTGGAAACGATTACTGTTTTCCCTTTAATCTTTGCATCGGCCCAAACCCATTTTTTATCTTCTCCACAAATGGCAAATCCTGTCAATTTGCCATCTTTTGCAACTAAACCTTTTCCTACATGATCAAAAAATAATTGCACAGAATTCCCCTTGACCTTATAATTTTTATACATTGGACCTGAATATTCCACTTTCTCGCCATACACTTTTGCACGGGCAATTAAACCCAAACGCCTACCAATTTCCTGTTTGTTTTTAGGGTGTATGTTTGTAGGTTGATCGCCTGCATTTTCTATAGCAACGGCCATTCCGGTGTTAGGTATTGATAAATTTTGAACCTGTGCTTCCCGTATAATCATCATTTTATCATCCTGAACTGGCTTTGTCATTTCTTTGCCATAGTTTGCAAGTTGCACATAAAAAAACGGAAAGTCCTCAAGTCCCCAACGTGTTCGCCAATCGGCAACCAGCGTTTCCATTATTTCACGATATTGGTTTGCACTTGGTCCATTCGATTCTCCCTGATACCAAAGTGCTCCTTTAATGGCAAATGGAATCAAGGGCACAATCATCCCATTATAACAAACATAAGGATTGTGTTGGTCAAGTTGCGGATCGGGATTGCGTGGTGCTCTTGTTTTTTTTGCTGTTACATCTCCTGCAGCAGCCTTATCATCTTGAAATTCTTTTTGTTTCTCTCGATATTCGGTCATTGTCGTTACACTATCGGCAGTAAATTTTTCCCATTTAGCCGCATAAGTATTTAATAATGGTTTTAAATTAGGATGAGATTCCAAAGCCTCTTTACTTATCCATGTTTCGGCAGTACTCGCTCCATAAGCCGAAGTCAGCAAACCAATAGGGATATGTTGTTTTTGATAAATTTCGCGTGCAAAAAAGTAAGCCACTGCCGACCAATGGCCAACTGTTTGGGGCGTACAAATTTCCCATTTGCCAACCGGATTTACTTTAAGTTCATTTGAAGGAGTAAAATCTACATCAAAATTACGAATCATAGAATAATTAGCATTGGCTACTTCTTCAGCTTCATTGGTCACACCGCACCAATAACGATCTTCTTTGGCAACGGTCATATCCATGTTCGACTGTCCACTACACAACCACACATCTCCAATATAAACATCTTTTATTTCAATAATATTATCTCCGGCAATTTCCAATACATAGGGTCCTCCGGCTTTTTGTTTTGGCAATCGAACCATCCAGTTGCCGGATTCATCTGCTTTTGTGCTAACAACCTGATTATTTATCGAGACTGTAATACCTTCTTTGGGCCATGAAGTTCCCCAGACCGGAATTTCCACCTCACGCTGCAATACCATGTGCTCATTAAAAAGAGTTGAAGGTAAAACTTCAGCAAAAAGCGAAGTTGAGATTATAGTAACTGACAGTAAAAAGAATATTATTTTTTTCATATTAAAATTAGAAATATAAACATAGCTAAACAGATCGAACATAGTGAGCTAAAATCATGGAGTTTAACAACTACGAATCATATTTACTCCATATAAAACAATTCGGGCAATGGAATTGAAACCGGCGAATTATCAGGATTTGTTTCCATAATATCTGCCATATAAGCCCACCACTTCTGAACAATTTCAGTAGAACCTAAGTCTTGAGAACCACCATCTTCACTATTTTTCTGAACAGCAAAAAGCACATTGGTTTCTTTGTCCCAAAAAATCGAATAATCGTAGACACCTGCATCTTTCAACAGTTTTTTTAATTCGGACCATATTTCGTTATGACGTTTTTCGTACTCGGCTTCAAATCCGGGTTTCAGAAACATTTTAAAAGCTGAACGAGTCATAATATTATTTACAATTTAAAGATTTACAATTTACTATTTTAGTTGTGATCTATTTGTTCAATTCAAGACTATTAAATGGTAAATAGTCAATTAAAAAATGGTCAATAAGTTTGGTTGAGGGTAAATATCGGTTCATTCGTTTTTTGCTCCTTATCATAAAACTGCACTGCGCTATCGTTCATTTTTGGATGTGTGTTTTTCAGAAGGCGAATAATTTCGCCACCGGCAAAAATCACAGGTCCATAACCGTGTGCAGCATATTTATGAGTTGGGCGATAATAGTAGAATGCAGGATCGAATCCCATTCCCGTTCCTACACAGGTGCCTTCCACTTCTCCAATAGCGTTGACTTTGGTGGTAATCGCATTCCAACCATACATCGCCACCGGACCATATGCCAGTGCATCAATCCATCCGTTGTTTATGCCATGAGCAATACAATAAGTATAAATGGCTGTGGCTGAAGTTTCAAGATAGGAATCATTTTTGTCTAACAACTGATGCCAAAAGCCTTCGCCCGATTGCAATGCGGCTAATCCACGTACATGCTCCTGAAACAATTCCAATACTTTTTCACGCCCCTGATAATTGACCGGTAAAACATCAAGCACTTCAGACAAAGTGAGAATTGCCCAACCATTGGCACGACCCCAATGAAATGCCGGATGATCGGTCATTCCTTCCACCCAACCATGTCGAAACAGTTTCTTTTCAGGCACCCACATACGTTGTTTAAAAAGCAAAATTTGTTTAACTGCTTCATCGAAATACTTTTTGTCTCCAGTAAGTTTGCCCATATTTGCAATGGCTGGAATAGCCATAAACATATCGTCGAGCCAAACGGTGTTGTGTTGTGGACGATTGCGGGCAAAAATACCATCAGCCAATCGGTATTCTTTGTTCATGATATAATCCATGTAATTATCAATCAGCGGACGACCGTCGAATTTTATTCCAATAAGTTGCGCTTTTATCATGGCTGAGCACACTGCACCAGCATCGTCTAACGCTCCGGGATGAAGAATCTGACGCATTTGCGGATCAACAATTCCTTCTTTTTCCATGGTTCTGAAATAAGGCGCAACTTTCGATAAAAACAAGAACCGATCGGCAACGTATTTAGCGTAGCGAATATCGCCTGTAGTTTCAGCTGCCAACAACATGGCTGCATAAGTTACACCCCATTCGTAACTAGCCAAACGGAATTGACCACGTTCTAATACATCGTTTTTATCTATTTTGCTGAAATCTGTTATTTCGGTTTTAGTATCTTTATTGATAACTTTAAATGGTGTAGCCTTTTCAAGAAATACCAATACACAATCGATGACAGCTTTTACCTCTTCAGTCTTGGGAACACCATAAGGCATCTTATATTCAGGCTTCATTAAGTGTAGCGGGGTATTGGAATCGTTAATTTTTTCTTTCTCTGTCGGATTCTGAGCCAATAAAGGATTCATAAATGAGACCAATAGCACAACTAAGAAACAGGTTTTAAGGAGATTTTTCATTTCAACAAAGAGTTTATTTTTTCTTTAAAATGTTATATCAACAAAAATATCGTAAAGCTCATGACAAAAGGGTTAATTACAAATGGATGCAATTATGCTATACTAAATCAGAAGTTTTATCACCAAATCTGGATTATTTTTTTTGTTTAAGTAAATACTTTTTTAATTTACATTTCTTCAAATCACGTATTCCCTCAGCTACCGTTTGGCTATTTAAAAGTGCACCTTTTTTCGATGTATGAGTATGATCGCCATAGTACAACAGCTGAATAGTATCTTTCCCTAACTTATCAAGTTTATCAGCAATAAGCTTATTTACATCAATATATGGAACTTTAGCCATTTCTGCAGCCTCTTTTGTCCATGCGCCAAAGTCATTTGTATTTCTGATAACGGCCACACTATCAATTGTCGTAAACATATTTCTGGGAATATGCGACAATAAAATAGGTGTAGCCTTTTTTGCTTTTGTATCTTTAGCATATTTGCGCATATACCAGCCAAATGAATGTACTGTTTCGGGTTTCCCTGTTGATTCCATTATCACAGTTGTATCTTTATCGCTGTTGCTATGGATGGATGCACGTGCTCTTCCAATATTGTACGATCCATTGTCGTTATGTCCGAACTGAACTATTACAAAATCACCCGGTTGAACGGCTGCTAACACCTTATCCCAAAGTCCTTCGGTTATAAATGTACGACTGCTTCTACCACCTAATGCGTGATTTTCTATTGATATTTTAGTCGTATCAAAATTCTCCCAAAAAAAATGTCCCCATCCCCATTGACCGTTGCTTCCATTGTCTTTCCCATTTTTCATAGTGGAGTCCCCAATAATAAAAAGTACCGGTTTCCCTTTTTCTCGCGAATTACCGGCTTTTCGCCCATCGGCTTTCTTTGGGTCTGCACCGGATTTTATTCCCAGCAAATCATCGCCTGTTATTGAACTTTTAGTATCATTTTCTAGTTTTTGTTTTATAACTTCTTGTGCAAATGATGCAGAATAAAAGATAATTGTAAAAACAGCGAGAGTTATTAATTTGATTTTTTTCATTGTAAATCTATTATATTTGAGTCAGTAAATAATTTAATGTCGACATTTTTCTACCATACAAAATTCGACAAAACAAGCCAAAATAGAAATAGACAAATGTACACTTGCATTAAATTTTATACAATATTTTTCACAGATATAAAACTCAAAAAAAGCACTACAGTATAATTTTCCATTATATCGTACATAACACCATTTAAAATTCACATAATTTAAAGTTCTTTTGCAAATTATAAAATCTAATCAATTATTCATGAAACATTCTACTTCTTTAACTAAATTGTTCGTTCTGACAATTTTATTGCTTTCATTTAATTTGTCGGCTCAACGCCCGATGGATAAACTAGACAGAAGTGTTGTCGCTCAAAAAGTATCGAACGGCGTATACGTCAATTGGCGTATCACTTCTGACGAATGGTACAATACCTATTATAAACTGTATCGTGACGGCTCATTAATTTTCACAACTACCACTTCAGGTGCTTCCAATTATTTGGACCCATCAGGAACTATATCTTCAAAATATACTGTTTCTAAAGTAAAAAATAGCATTGAATCAGATCAGTCGACTCAAGCATCTGTATTAACTCAGAGTTATCTTGAAATACCAATGCGAGACATCAAGAAACTTGGAAAGACATTATATTATTTAAACGATGCAACAGTTGCCGATTTAGATGGTGACGGTCAATATGAAATCATTATCAAACGAATGAGACGTGACTGGACAGCAGAATGTGTTGATTTTACCTATTTTGAAGCATACAAATTAGATGGTACGTTTATGTGGGCAATCGATGTGGGTCCAAATATAACAATGGATGTAGAAATCAATATTGCCGCTTTTGACTTTGATGGTGACGGTAAAGCAGAAGTTTTTATGCGGACATCTGATGATACTGTTTTCGGTTTGGACATAAATAATCAAGGCGGAACATCTGTTGGCGATAGAGATGGAGATGGGTACACAAATTATCGCAAAGCTCCATTTAATGGAATTGGTGGTGACGGTTTTATGAATGCTGGACCTGAATATCTTTCTCTAATTGATGGAATGACTGGAAAGGAACTCGATTGGGTGAATTTTATACCTCGTGGGCAATCAAGCGATTGGGGTGATAGTTATGGACACCGTGCAAATAAATTCTTTTTCGGAGCCCCCTATTTAGATGGCAAAAAACCCAGTCTGTTTATCGGACGCGGGATTTACACCAGGACAAAAATGCAAACCTATGATATTGTAAATAAGAAATTCGTTCCACGCTGGAGTTGGGAAGTATTAGCTGCTAATCAATTACAGCAAGGAAAATATGATGATGTTCCAAAAAATTATTTTGGACAAGGATATCACAATTACGCTATTGCCGATGTGGATGGTGATGGCTGTGATGAGATTAACTGGGGCTCAATGACCATTGACAATGATGGCAAACCACTTTATTCCACAGAGCTTGGACATGGTGATGCTCAGCATTATGGCGATTTTGATCCCTATCGAAAAGGATTGGAAATGTTTGCCTGCAATGAAGATAACCCCGGTACAAATATGCGTGATGCTAAAACAGGACAAATACTTTATCGTCACATATCAACTTCTGATGTAGGACGTTGTGGCGCAGGGAATATATCTGATACTTCAAAAGGCTCTGAAATTTGGGGTGCGGGTGTAGGTTTATCAGCAACCGACAGAGTTGAGGGTCAATCATTTGGTGTTGCTGAAAGTAACTGTATCTATTGGGATGGTGATCTTTTACAGGAAATGTGTGACCATACGGGGTTTTCAACTTCTACCGGAGTTGGGTACGGACAAATCACAAAGTTTAACGGATATGGAAATGTATCTTCTTTATTAAATGCCAGTGCATATTCATGTAATTACACGAAAGGAACACCCTGTTTACAGGCCGATATCATAGGTGACTGGCGTGAGGAAGCCATTTGGTGGCGTACGGATAGTTTAGCACTTCGTATTTATACTACTCCGATTCAAACAACAAACCGTATTTATACATTAATGCAAGATGCTGAATACCGTCAGGCAATATGCTGGCAAATGTGTGGTTACAATCAACCTCCACACACCAGTTTTTATTTAGGTAGCGATTTCCCAACACCAATTCCGGCTCAATCGACAAACGGAAAAATAGTTTGGACAGGGACTTCTTCGACATGGGATGCTTCAACAGCTAATTTTATGGATGGAGATGATGCCGCAGGATTGTATGCAGGAACAAGTTCATCTATACCTTTTGCTAATGGAAAAAGTGTATTATTCGATACTCATGCTACAAACAGGACCGTAGATATTACCGGAGCCTTAAGTCCCGAAGCCTTAACCGTAAGCGGAATAGCCAATTATAAAATTGGAGGAACAGGTTCGTTAACGGGAGCTATGAAATTAGACAAAATGGGCGACAGTACATTGGTTCTGACCGGAACACATAGTTATACCGGAACAACCGATGTTTGGGAAGGTGATTTTTGGATGAATGGTACATTGTCGGCTTCCCCGGTAATGGTTCGTCGCCATGCAAATTTCGGGGGTAAAGGTATTTATGGCAATGGTATTTCAACAGAATACAACGCAGGAATTTATGTCGGGGGAAAAGACATTGCTGATACAACGACCGTTAATGGCGATATTAATTTGGTAGAAGGGGCTAAATTATGTTTTGACCTTTCGGGAAATCCAGATGGTGAAAATAATGATTTATTGGTACTTAACGGAACGCTAAAAATTGAAGATGATGCTATTGTTGTTCTATATCAAACTGCAGGTGTATTATCTCCGGGGTCATATTTACTTGGAAAAATAACTTCAGTATCGGGAGACATTTCAAAAATGAAAATTGAGGGGGCTTTAGGTGTGGCGACTAATCTTTCGTACGATAGCGATACTAAATCATTATATTTAGTAGTAACCGGTGTCCGTGATGCAACAACCATTGTTTGGACAGGAAAAATAAGTACTTACTGGGATTTAGCAAAGACTGCAAACTGGAGCAATAATGATTTTGATGACATTTTTGTAGCAAACGATAGTGTTTTGTTTAATTCCACATCGACAAACCGTACAGTAAATTTAGTTGATCTATTACCTGTATCCAATGTTGAAGTAAATAGCAATTTGAATTACTCAATAAACGGAACCGGAGAGTTAACTGGCGCAATGGAATTGTATAAAACAAATTCCGGAACACTTTCAATAAATAATAGAAACAGTTATACGGGAAAAACAGTGGTTGATGGTGGAAGTCTTATCATGAATTATGCACCTTCACAGACAAACAATGGTGGTATCGGATTAAACGATACAAACCCGGCAAATTTTATAGTAAAGGACAGTGCTATGATTCAGATACTTACCGCCAACGAACAAACAGACAGAGGATTAACTCTTGAAGGCACGAGTGGTGGTGTATTAAATGTCACATCTAATTTGTATTGGAACGGTATAATTACCGGAACAAAACTTACAAAAATGAATACCGGAACTTTGTACATTGGAAATTCAAATTCAACCTTAAACGAAACAGTGTTAAATTCAGGGACGATATTACTCAACACAGACGATGCAGTTAAGTATGGAGTTGGCAAGAAAATCACCCTATTGGGTGGAACTCTTGAAACTTACAACAGCACTTATTCTTACCTCAGCAGTTATAATAATTTCGAAGTACCTAAAGGTTATACCGCAACTGTTGTTGCGGGAGCACGGTGTGAATATAATGGAACATTAACAGGTGAAGGAAATTTGAATTGGAAATGCGATTACGTAAGAGCGAATATAAATGGAAACTGGTCGGCATTCAGCGGAAGATTAAATATCTTTGCCAACAGTGCAAATAGTACTTTAGATGATGTGTTCATCGTTAACAATAGTAATGGTTTCCCAAATGCAACAATAAATCTGAACAGTGGAATTACTATGTGTTACAAAAATGGTACATCAAATAATGGTACCAGCAAAATAAAAATTGGTATGCTATCCGGAGTAGCTGGATCTGTATTTTACAACGCAGCTCTCGAAGTCGGAGCATCTAACGCTAATGGCATTTATGCAGGTGTCATTACAGGCTCCAGTAATGTAGTTAAAGTTGGTACCGGGCTGTGGGTATTAACCGGAGCAAATACTTACACCGGCACGACCACTGTTAGCGAGGGGACAATGAATGTAAAAGGCAGTTTGGGCACTGGAACGGTTACAATTTCAAACGGAGGAGAATTAGACCTCGATGGAACAGTTGGTGGTTCAGCTCTTATATCTAATGGTGGCACATTAAATATAGCCGGAACAATTAACGGGTTGGTGGCAAATAGTGGCACTATAGAAGGGACTGGAACTATAAATGGGAATTCATCTCTTTCAAATAATTCATCAACCATTCCGGGTGCTAATAGAATTGGAACTCTGACCTTTGGAGGGAATGTTTCAATGACTCCTTCGGCAAGTATATTTGTACAAGTTACAGGTAACTCAACAACTTCCGACAAACTAGTTGTTTCAGGCTCACTAACTTGTAATGGAACTTTGGATGTTACAATTTATTCAGGATCATTTGTCATTGGGGATACTTATCAGATAATTGATGCAGGATCAATCACAGGAACATTCAACACAGTAAATCTACCCGATCCCGGACAAGGAATTGAATGGGATTTATCGGAATTGTATACTGCCGGAAAAATCAAACTGGTTCAAAGGACAGGAATACAAACACCTCAAATAATATCAGGTGTAATAAAAAATCCTTCGACCGGAATCTTTAGAATTTATACCAACACACCTACCTCAAACCTTGATGTAATAGTGTGTAATTTGGAAGGTAAAATTGTTTTTCATGAGAATGTACTTAAAAATGCCGGATTATTCGAAATAGATTTAACATATCAACCTTCCGGAATTTACTTGCTAAAAGTAAATTCCGAACAGGAATTCTCAAATGTGCTGAAATTAATTAAACAATAAAAAGCCAAACGATGTTAGTACGGTTGAGATTAGTTTATCTCAACCGTACTTTTTTATGAAAAATTCATTCCTATATTAAATTCAAATAAAAAAAATAAATCAAATTTAATTCTATCAACTAATTCATAATAAATCCTAAATTATCATTTTAATGGGGTATTTTATCAATTTGTAAATTAATTATTGAATTGATTAGCATATATTTGAAGTGTAAAAATCTGTAAAATAATGAAAAAGTCTTTTTTATTAGTTCCAATCCTATTGTTGAATTGCCTTTCGCTTTTTCCAAAAACTTTTTACGTTGCAACTACCGGAAACGACTCTGCTTCAGGATCGTTGGTTGACCCATTTGCTACTATTATGCGTGCTCAAAAATCGGTGGAAGCAGGTGACACAGTTTATATTCGTGGAGGGAAATATATCATGACCGAAAATCAAATCACCCGAAATCATAGAATATGGGCCGAAGTAAACGTACTTAACAAAAGTGGAGAACCTGATAAACGCATTAATTACTGGGCTTTCCCAAACGAAACTCCCATTTTCGATCTGTGTAAAATCAAACCGGAAAATCTCCGGGTAATGGTTTTTTATATCACCGCCTCTTGGATTCACTTAAAGGGCATTGAAGTTATTGGAACTCAGGTAACCATCTCAACTCACACTCAATCAGAATGTTTTCACAACGAAGGGAACCATAATATTTACGAGCAACTTTCGATGCACGACGGGCAGGCAATTGGATTTTACCTATTAAAAGGATCAGACAATTTGATACTTAACTGTGATGCGTATCGTAACTGGGACTACACTTCTGAAGGTGGAAGAGGTGGAAATGCCGACGGTTTTGGTTGTCATCCTCAACCCGGTGGAATAAATAATATCTTTCGGGATTGTCGTGCATGGTTTAACAGTGACGATGGCTATGATTGTATTCGTGCATCGGAATCCGTCACTTTCGATCATTGTTGGTCGTTTTACAACGGTTATTCACCAAATTTCATTGAACTTGGAGATGGTAACGGTTTTAAAGCCGGAGGTTGGGGACTTCAAATAGACAACCGATTTCCTGATACAATTCCAATGCACACCATTCAATTTTGCCTTGCTGTAAAAAACAGAGCCAATGGCTTTTACTCCAATCATCAACCCGGTGGAAGTTATTGGTATAATAACACAGCCTCTCTTAATGGCACCAATTTCAATATGCTAAACAGAACAAAAGACCTTACTGCCGATGTTCCCGGTTATGATCATGTGCTGAAAAACAACCTTTCGTATGCTTCCCGAACATACGATACACAGTGGATTGATTCTACAAAATGTATCCTTGAGAACAATACTTTTTCTGTCCCGATTAAAGTAACTAAAGCTGATTTCCAAAGTCTGGATCAATCACAATTAATATCACCCCGTAAACCGGATGGAAGTTTGCCCGATATCAAATTCATGAAATTGAAAAAGAACAGCAAACTTATTGATAAAGGTGTTGATATCGGATTTGAATTTTCAGGAAAAAGTCCCGATTTAGGAGCGTTTGATTATTGATTCGGAAACGATTATCAATGTTTTTGAACAATTTTTCATTTTCTACCGCCTCTTCATGTGTTATCTTTGCATTAAATTCATTAATTCTCTCAAAATGGTCTTAAGAAAACATCTCTTGATTGCAATATCACTCATTTTTATATCTTTAGCTATCAATGCTACTGCGCCTAATGTTCCTACTAATTTAAGATGTTTTGACAAAAACAATCCGGTTGGCATTGGCGAAAAACCTTATTTTGGTTGGTTCGTAAACGATGCGGATAATAATGAGATTCAATCCGCTTATCAAATTATCGTATCTGCTTCATTATCTGAGCTAAACAACAATAAGGGCGATAGTTGGGATAGCGGAAAAACAAACTCCCGAAATCAAAATTATATTTACGCTACAGGAAAAAAACTGTTACCAGCCACTCTTTATTACTGGAAAGTTCGAACCTGGGATAAAGATGGAAATGCAAGCCCTTATTCTGAAACAGCCACTTTTGAAACAGGGATGTTTGCAAACACCGATTGGGAAGGAGCAAAATGGATAAAAAGGAACACCAAAGATGCCGATGATTATACTTACTTCCGCAAAAAGTTTAAATTGAAGAAAAAAGAGATTAAAAAAGCTGTAGTTTTTGTTGCGGCTTGTCATAGTTATGAATTTTATATCAACGGAAAGTTTATTGGTAAAGGATTTGATAATCATTACCCTCAATACAGTTATTACAATGCCTGGGATGTAACCTCTGATTTGAAAACAAATTCGTCAAATGTAATTGCCTGCTTAACGCATTGGTATGGTGGCGGACAAGGACGTGCAACCGGCTCTCGCGGATTACTAATGAAAACAATTATTGAATATACCGATAACACACAAACTATTATTGGCACTGATAAATCATGGAAACAAATACAAGCAAAACAATGGATTACGGGGCAACCACAACGAAACGGTGAAGGCATTGGAAGAATTGAAAAATTTGACAGCCGAAATGTCATTAAAAATTGGAATGCAACAAACTTTAATGATAAATGCTGGAAAAATGCGACCGAAATTGGTCAGCAACCTGTTACTCCATGGACAGGCATTTTACGAGCAGATTTAACAAGGATTATTGAAAAAGAAATAAAACCCGTCTCAGTTCAAAAACTGGAAAATGGCAAATTCATAATTGATCTTGGAAAAATCTATTCCGGTAGTTTTAAAATTGAATTTGAAGGAGGAAATGCCGGAGATTCTATTCAGATGCTCGGTGGTTTTGTTCTCAATGATGACGGAACAGTTTCCACAAAATTAGATCAGCAAACCAATATGAATTTTTATTTTATTCACAACGGAAAAAAATCCGAATTCTATCCTTATGTTTATCTGGGAATGAGATATTTAGAGGTCGACAAATCGCCTAACGAATTGACAACAGAGAATGTAAGTTTTGTTTTCAGACATTTTGAACTCGATGACTCACATTCTTCATTTGAGTCTTCAAATACAATGTTAAATAGTGTTTGGGACTTGATGATACATTCAATATTAGTTGGAGCTCAGGAAGGCTTTGTTGATACTCCCACCCGCGAAAAAGGTTCGTTTTTAGGCGATGGATGGTCGCAGGCAGTACCGGCCATGAGTACCATGTACGACAGAACCATGAACCTGCGTGTTTTGAATGAATTTCTTGATTCTCAAGATCAATACTGGCCCGATGGTCGCTTAAATGCTGTTTATCCGAATGTCGACGGTGGACGTGATATTCCTGATTATACGCAATCTTATTTAGTTTGGATTTGGGATTATTATATGCAAACCGGGAATGTCGAATTCCTGAAAAAGAATTATAATCGCCTGAAAAAAGTAGCTGACTATGTGGATACCTACACAAATAAAACAACCGGACTGATTAACAAACTAAAAGGAGGTAAAGGACCGTATGAGTTCGGGATTATTGATTGGCCGGCAAATATGCGCTATGGGTACGACATGACAGTTGACTCAAGAACTGTTGTTGACGCTTATGCTTATGCCGATTTTGATATCATTTCGAAAATTGCTGAAGTTACAGGGAATAAAAATGACCGGGAAATTTACAGAGCTAAAGCAAATCGGATAAAAGATGCTATGAACTCTCAATTATTGACCAAAGAAGGCGTTTATATTGATGGATTATACGAAGATAATTCTGCCAGTTCGCACGTCTCACAACATGCCAATATTTTCCCATTAGCAATGGGAATTGTGCCTCAGGAAAATATTAAAACTGTCGTGAACGAAATCAAAAAACAAAAAATGAGTGTCGGTATGGTTTGCCTGCGTTGGCTGCCCGAATCGTTAGGGAAAGCAGACGAAGGCGAACATTTAATTGATTTATATACCAATAAAGAATGGGATGGTTGGGCCAAAACAATTGACTTGGGAGGAACAGTAACCTGGGAATCGTGGAATGCAAACCTTACAAACGAAAGCATGTCTCATCCCTGGGGAGCTGCCGGTTTACTGACCATGCAAAACTATATTTTAGGTGTTGAACCTTTAAAAGCTCAACACGAATTAGTACAAATAAAACCCTTGTATTTTGGCGATAAACTTAGCTTTGCAAAAGGAACATACCCAACCGATAAAGGAGATATCATCGTTGATTGGAAAAATAACGACAAATATGTTTTAAACCTGACTATTCCGGACAATGTCACGACTAAGGTTTACATTCCTAAAGCTGGGAAATCCGGATTAGCTGTAAAAATCGACAATGTTTACTGCAATGGAATTGAAGAAGGAGAATATCTTCGCTTTGAAAATATTGGATCTGGAACTCATACATTTGAGCGATAGAGATTAAAAAAAAGACAGTTCAATAAAGCAATTAATTATATAACAAATAATACAAAATATAGATTTAGTATTTGATTTTAAGTCCTTATTGAACCTCGTAGTGAGGATCAACCTCATCCGGTGAGCCGAAAAACAAGTGAAGTTGGCGTGAAAAATCGTCCTGTTTAAGCGACGAAGGAGTGAGTTTGGACGGTTTTAGCCAATTGAGCGTAAGTTTTTCGAGCGAAGTGGGCGTAGTCAAACACTTTTACATGTTCCCCTCTCTTTTTGGAGAGGGTGTCCGTAGGACGGGTGAGTTATTTTTGCCTACTTTTTGCGTCAAGGCAAAAAGTAGGTCGGGGTTATGGGCGGAAGCCCATAGTTATCTAAACGTTAACAACTCACAGATTAAAGTATATAAGTGAATTTTTTTCATTTACTTCTAGATAAAGCAATTAAAAATCGCTTGACCTAACATATCAAAAAAGAGGCTTTCAGAAAAATGATCTGAAAGCCTCTTTAATTCTATATCTCTGTCTTTAAAATCCTATTGATTTTAATCCCAAACCCGTTTTTTCATCCAATCCAAACATCAGATTCATATTTTGAACGGCTTGCCCCGAAGCACCTTTCAGCAGATTATCAATCATTGAAATAATCAATAATTTGTCACCGTGTTTTTCTAGATAAACAAGTCCTTTGTTGGTGTTTACTATTTGTTTCATATCTGGATTTTTATCCACTACAAATGTAAAAACGGCATCCTTGTAAAAATCATTGTAGAGATTCTTTGCTTCGTCTAAATTCAAAGTACAGTTTGTATAAGCTGTAACATAAATACCACGGGCAAAATTTCCGCGAACAGGAATGAAATTTATTGCTTTGTTAAAATCTGGCTGTAACTGACGTAATGATTGTCCAATTTCTTCCAAATGTTGATGTCCAAAAGGTTTGTAAATGGAAATATTATTGTTTCGCCAGCTAAAATGAGACGTGGCCGAAGGTTTCACACCTGCTCCAGTGGAGCCGGTAATAGCATTTACATGAATTTCGTCGGACAACAAACCGGCTGATGCCAATGGAATTAAAGCCAATTGTATTGCCGTAGCAAAACAGCCGGGATTAGCAACTCGATTTGCTTCTTTAATTTCATCCCGATTTAGTTCGGGTAAGCCGTACACAAAATCGTGATTTGAACTTTTTGCCCGGTAATCGGTCGAAAGATCGATTATTTTTATGTTCGAAGGAATTTCATTGCTGTCTACAAACTTTTTACTGTCGCCATGTGCCGAGCAAAGGAAAAGTGCATCCACTTTTTCGAAAGGAAGTTCGGAGGTAAATACCAAATCCGTTTCACCTATCAGTCCGCTGTGAACATCAGTAATTGAATTTCCTGCATTACTACTGCTATTCACAAACACAATTTCCACATTTGGATGGTTAATCAAAATTCGAAGTAATTCTCCTGCTGTATATCCCGCGCCACCAATAACGCCTACTTTAATTTTTGTCATATGTAAATTTATTAATTCATTTTAAAATAAAAAAAAAGAGTCACCCACACTATCATCACCAACCATGTCCAAATCCAGTAACTAAACTTTCGGTTTTTATGCCTTAATACATACATTAAAAGCAGATTGGCAAAAACTCCTCCCAACACTTCCCACAAATGCAAGGTTTGCTCAGGAATTCGGCGTTTGTTTTTTATGGCTGCAAACTTATCGTAAGCAAAAAAAATCGCACTTAGCAACGAAATAACCGTCAAATAAACAAGAAATATTTTAGTCAGTAAGCTCATTTTTCTTTTTCCCTGATAATTTTTGATTCTTATTTTCAGGCAAATAGTTATCGCTACTTATAACACTTTTACCTGATTTTAATTCGAGTTGCTTACGTGCATCTCCCGCAATTTTTCCTCCGGCACGTGCTGCATTTTGATTTTCAATAAATCCTTTCGTGTTCGTATTTACAGCAATTTATTTGGTTGATGCTTCTCCAAGCATCGAAAATATCAATTCCAAATCGGTCATATAATCTCGCAAGTTCTGACTTTTCAGCCCCTTAACTTCTTTGTATTCTTTAGGTGTTAAACCAAAAGTTGCTTTTGAAATTTCAGCAGTCAATATAGCATATTCAATTTTTTCTTTTACACCCCGATTTTCCCATTCATCAGTCAGTTCTTCACGAATAGCAATACTGCGCATTCGCTTTTCAATCCAATCGTCGGGATATCCTTTTAGTTTATAAAGTTCCCTTGTGCGCTGTGTAGCTAACTCCAGATTCTCAATTTCTGCCAAACGTTCAGCACCAACTTTAGCCAACCAGAGTTTAAATGGCTCAGCTTTTGGAGACGGAATAGATTAAATGATTCGAAGTAAATTTTGAGCATCGGCTGCTTGAATTTTTCGTTTTTTACCATCTGCAGCTTTCATTTCAACCAGAGGACAAATTGTCCCCCAGTTGAAATTTAACAGAAGATCTCTCTTCTTCATTTTTTTGATGTAATCCTTTACATTAACTGTATCTGTCAAAACTTCAATTACATCCTGAACAGAGAAATACCATTTCTCTTCACTTTCATTCCAAACGGAACGTATTTGTTTACTTTCAAAAAGTTTGATGCTGCTCATCTTTCAAAAGATTTTAGGTTGTAAATTATGTGAATAATATAATAATCGCTTTAAAACACATATAATGCACTATATATCTCTTTTTGTGACTACTCAGCACTTCAAGAAGTACTACATTTGACGTTTTTAGAGAAATTGCTGAATAAAAAAAAATATAATTTTCACAAAAAAGCAGCCAAATTAAAGCGCATAAATGATGAATGTCGCTCCAGAACTCCCCCTTTAGGGGGTTGGGGGGCTGAGTAGTTATCTCTTTTTTCATTAAATTGTAAATAGTACATTGTAAAATGGTAAATACAAGTATTATTCATCCAGCAAATCCGGCCTCAACAATTTTGTACGTTCCACCGATTGTTGATAATTCCATTCGTCCACTTTTGCCTGATGACCCGAGAGCAAAATATCCGGAACTTTCCAGCCTTTGTAGTCTGCCGGACGCGTATAAACAGGCGGTGCCAGCAAGTTATCCTGAAACGAATCGGATAAAGCCGATTGTTCATCGCCAATGGCACCTGGAATAAGTCGTACTATAGCATCGGTCATGATAGCTGCCGGAAGTTCGCCACCTGTCAATACATAATCACCAATAGTTATTTCGCGAGTAATCAAATGTTCACGGATACGATGATCGATGCCTTTGTAATGTCCGCAAAGAATAATCAGATTTTCAGACATAGAATAACTGTTTGCCATTTTCTGATCAAACTTTTCACCATCGGGCGAGGTATATATCACTTCATCGTAGTTGCGTTCACTTTTCAATTGTGTAATAATACGATCTATGGGTTCAATTTGCAACACCATACCGGCACTAAAACCAAAAGCGTAATCGTCCACCCGACGATGTTTATTGGTGGTATATTCGCGAAGATTATGCACGTAAATCTCCACCAAACCTTTATCTCTGGCACGTTTTACGATGGAATAATTTAGCGGACTTTCGAGTAATTCAGGTACTGCGGAAATAATATCGATGCGCATCTTTATATTTACAATTTTCATTTACGATTTACTATTGCAATTCAATAAATCACTGCAAAGATACTAAATTTCAATAGATACATAAACCTCATTTCAACATAACTCTGTGTCAGTTTCTGCCTCTCCTGTGGGAGAGGGTTGGGGTGAGGTTAAAGATTTGCTGCCATCCATTTTTTGAGCACTTCGGGCGATTTGCCACTTCGTTTGGCATAATCCATAAATTGATTTTCATCAATTTTGCCAATCATAAAGTATTTCGATTTTGGATGTGCAAAAAACAATCCACAGACCGATGCATTGGGGAACATAGCACCATTTTCGGTCAATTGAATACCTATTTCATTGAATTTCAACAGCGGATCTAGATTGAAAATTATGGATTGATCGGGCAATGATGGATAACCAACTGCGGGACGAATGCCGGAATATTGCGTTTTCAGCATTTCTTTTATGGTTAGTTTTTCGTCGGAAGCATAACCCCAATATTCTTTGCGCACTTTCCAGTGAAGCCATTCTGCTGCGGCTTCGGCAAGTCGATCGGACAAAGTTTTAGCCAAAATGGAACGAAAAACATCATCCTCTTTTTCAAATGTTTCTGCATAGGCTTCCACGCCAATAACGGTTGTTGCAAAAGCCCCAACAAAATCATTCTCAGGAGCTACGAAATCGGCCAACGAATAGCAAAAACCATCCGTTGCAGCATGTTGCTGACGGAGCATGGGAACTTTTATAGTTTGTTCTTTATCAACAATAAAAACAACATCATCATCGGCATATCCATTAAAAATCCCAAAACTGGCATTGATACTCACTACTTTTTCGTCCAGCATTTGACGCAACATTTCCTGTGCATCTTTGAATAATTTCAATGCCTCTTCCGCTTTTGGATGGTCAGCTTCGGGAAATTGCTGTAACCAACCCATTTTACACGAAGGACAATCATGTACCGTTTCAATTCCTTTGAACTTCCCCGATAATCGCCATGCCATAAAGAAAAATGTCCAATCGATAAAGGGTACAATTTCGCGCAAATCAATATCTGTTAATTGAACAAGTCCGAGTGTCGTTGGTTTTGGTGGAATATATGTCATTACTATTTATATTATTTGAATTAAAACTTAAAACACAAAGTTACACGAAATTGTTGTAAATTTATTGACCAAATACTATAAAAGCACTTATAAGTAATGAAACAACTCCACTCAATTTGCTTTTTATTGCAAAAGCAAGAGACAAAAACGACAATTATAATACAGCCATACTCGACTCGGGTTATTAAGGACAAAATGTTTATTTGTACTGTGCTACAGAAGGATTACGATGTGTAGTTCGTGCAGGAGCTCAGGAAACCGAATTATTGAAAGTATTGAAATTGGACACAGGATATAAATTTATTTTAGTTCAAACCGTTGGTTACTAAAGAGGAAGTTCATCCTCCGCTTTTATTTCCAACACATCCTTTAAATTTGTAGTAAAACAGGGCGATAGTTTCTCATTTTTCAATTTCCATTTTCGGTCAAAGCCCTGAGCTGCAATTTTTACTTTTTGTTTCCCATACGAACCGTTCAAACTGTCCATTACCGTCATTATTTTATTGAATTTATCACGGTCACGTGTATCGAACAAATCACCTTGCAACGGTCGTTCCGGAACAATTTCGCTCACAATAACGCCTGCTTTTTTGTAACGATACCCTTCTTTGAATATCGATTTCAAACCACGCAAAGCAACGTATATCATTTCGGTAGAGTCATTGGTAGGGACTGAAAGTTGCATCACCGAATGATTGTAATATTGAGGTTGGTTAGTAGCATGCGGGTTGGTATGAATAAAAACCGTAAGTACACAACCATAAGAGTGTTGTTTACGTAATTTTTCGGCGCAGGATGCTGCAAAATTTGCCACTGCTTCGGAAATGGGTGCTAACTCAGTAAGACGTTCTCCAAAGCTGCGCGATGTACATATCGATTTTTTTGCTGAGGGAGTTTCCATTTCGAAACAAGGAGTTCCGTTCAATTCCATCCAGGTTCTCTCGCCCACCACTCCCATCAATTGTCGCACCCATTTTTTAGGTCTTTGTGCAAAATCCCATGCCGTATTTACGCTGTGATATTGTAATTTTTTGGAATATTTTCGACCGATTCCCCATACATCGCCAATTTCGGTAAGTTTTAATGCTTTTTCCCGCTTTTCTTCCGTGTCAATAATTGTTGCACCATTGTAGGCTTTGTACTTTTTTGCAAATTTGTTGGCAACTTTAGCTAATGTTTTAGTGGGTGCAACACCTAAACTCACAGGAATACCGGTATTTTTGCCAACCGTTTTCACCAATTTTTCCCCATAAGATTTTAAATCAATATTTTCAAATCCTTCTAACAAAAGAAAAGCTTCATCGATGGAATAAATTTCCATATTTGGCACATGTTCAGCAATAGTATTCATTACCCGATGCGACATATCGCCATACAAAACATAGTTCGACGAAAACACATACACCTGATTTGATTCAATAAGATCTTTGAGTTTGTAAGCCGGTTCGCCCATTGGTATTCCGAGCTTTTTTGCCTCGGCAGAACGTGCAATAACGCAACCATCGTTGTTCGAGAGCACTACGATGGGTTTGCCGATGAGCGAAGGATTAAAAACCCGTTCGCACGAAGCATAAAAATTATTGCAATCAATTAAGCCATACATAAGTAAAAAACATCTAACATCTGAAGGGGGATCGAAGTTTGTATCTTTTTCTATATAGTCAATATTATTTATAATCAATTATAATACAAGTTCTTGTATTATTTTTTTCGTTCCTTTAGGGGTCGGGGGTTCTTATGACATTTAATAGAATAGGTCACTACGCCCCAAATACAAAAGTTATTATCTTCGGTTACTTTTATCGGTTTAAAATTGGCATTGGCAGGAATAAGATAAACGGCATCGGGTTCAATACGTATATATTTCAACGTAAATTCTCCATCAATAAAGCAAACTGCGGTGTCGCCATCGCGTGGTTCCAGACTTTTGTCGATGACCAAAATATCGCCATCTTCGATACCGGCATCCTTCATCGAAGGACCTTTTACCCGTCCATAAAACGTGCTTGATGGATTGGCAATCGGCTCTTTGTTCAGATCGATTTTCAGATCGATATAATCCTGCGCCGGACTGGGGAAACCGGCTGCTATTCCACCATCTACCATAGGCAATGACAATTCGGTTGTAGTATTAGCCGAATAAAAATCGATGGCGAAAGAACTGACTATTTTCTTGGTCTTTGGCATTTTAATTCATTTCAATCAATCATTTATTACAATTACAAAGTAACACATTTTGTTTCAAAAATCAGATATGATTTATTTGAGATATGTTTTAAAAACAATTTTAAACATTCTCAATAACAAATTGAACCATCTTAATTAAAATACAATAGACGTTCCTACTTTTTCAAAAACGAATGTTTTTTTGTACTTTTGTCGGATTATTTATCCACAATGTTAAACGAACAGCCAAATAACGAAATTTCAATGAATACCATTCAAATTAAAGACAAAAAATTCGCCCTTTCCATTCCTGAATCAGAAATTTTGAAGGCAGTTCGCAAAGTAGGAGAAGAAATAAATCGTGATTTGGCTGATAAGAATCCACTTTTCATTTGTGTGCTCAACGGTGCTTTTATGTTTGCCGGCGATTTAATGAAAACAGTAAGCGTACCTTGCGAAATTACATTTATCAAATTATCTTCCTACGAAGGTCTATATACTTCTGGTGTTGTAAAGGAAATAATCGGACTAAATGAAAGCGTAGTAGGACGAACAGTAGTAGTGGTTGAAGACATTGTTGATACAGGAATTACCATGGAACGAATATTAAATTCACTACAGGCAAAAGGTGCAAGTGAGATTCATGTGGCAACCTTTCTGCAAAAACCCGATGCCTTACAACGCGACATCAAAGTGGACTATATAGCAATGAAAATTCCAAATGATTTCATTGTGGGTTACGGACTAGATTATGATGGTTACGGACGAAACTTGAAAGATATTTACACCGTAATAGATTAGTTTTTTATAAGAAGTTTTCATAAAACAAAATGAGTAGGTACATTTTGTTTTATTATAGTTAATAAAATAAGGTTATAAGTATGTTGAATATTATTATTTGTGGTGCCCCCGGATGTGGAAAAGGCACTCAAAGTGATTTAATTGTGGAGAAATACTCTCTTAATCATCTTTCAACAGGTGATTTACTTAGAAAAGAAATTGAAGAAAAATCTGAGTTGGGTCTTATTGCTGATAATTATATTTCAAAAGGAAACTTTGTTCCTGACGAAATGATTATCGACATATTAATGAAAAAGATTGATAGTCAATCATCAAACATTAATGGGATCATTTTAGATGGTTTTCCACGCACAGTATCCCAAGCCGAAGCTTTGGAGGATTTATTGGAGAAACGAAATAAAAAAACGACCATTTTAGTTGATTTACAAGTAGATGAACAGGAATTAATCAATCGTCTGCTTAAACGTGGAGAGACTTCAGGTCGTAGCGATGACAATCTGGAAACAATAAAAAAACGTTTAGAAATATATCAGGAGAAAACAAAACCAGTAAACAATTTTTACAAAAAACTTGGTAAATACGCAGCCATTGATGGTATGGGATCCGTAAACGAGATCTTTGAACGTATTTCAGCAGTTATCGATTCGAAACTGGAATCATAACGATATAAATAAACACCTTTCTTGAAGTAACTTCATCGGGAACTTAATTCGATGCAGTTTGTTATCTCATAAACATAAAAAAATAAAATGGCAGGTTCTAACTTTGTAGATTACGTAAAGATATTTTGCCGTTCAGGCAAAGGTGGAGCTGGTTCATTGCACTTTTACCGCGATAAACTCACTGCCAAAGGTGGACCAGATGGCGGTGATGGCGGACGTGGAGGTCATGTTATTTTACGTGGAAACAAAAACCACTGGACATTGATTCACCTGAAATATTCCCGACACATTTATGCCACCGATGGCGAAGGCGGAAGCCAGAGTCGGAGTTTTGGTAAAGATGGTCAGGATGTAATAGTAGATGTACCTTGTGGCACAGTGGTTTTCGATGCCGAAACAGGTGATTATATTTGTGATATAACCGAAGATGGCGAAGAATACAACTTGGTTCAGGGCGGTCGTGGTGGTCAGGGAAACTGGCATTTTCGTACTGCCACCAATCAGGCACCACATTTTGCTCAACCGGGCGAACCTCGCATTGAACGTTCGGTCATTTTACAATTAAAAGTGCTGGCCGATGTGGGTTTGGTAGGATTTCCTAATGCCGGAAAATCAACGCTCTTGTCAGTTGTTTCGGCGGCAAAACCTGAAATTGCTAATTATCCCTTTACTACGCTTGTTCCGAATTTAGGAATTGTTGCACATCGCGATAATACGTCGTTCGTCATGGCAGATATTCCGGGAATTATTGAAGGAGCTTCTGAAGGAAAAGGCTTAGGATTACGTTTTTTGCGTCATATCGAACGCAATTCAATTCTATTGTTTATGATTCCGGCAGATACCAATGATATTATTGCCGAATACAATATCCTATTGAATGAATTAAAACAATACAATCCTGAACTAGTTGACAAACAACGTATTCTGGCTATTACAAAATGTGACATGCTTGATGACGAGTTGATAGAGGAAATGAGAAAATTGATTCCTGCCGATATTCAAACTGTATTTATTTCATCGGTAAGTGGATTGGGAATTCAGGAATTGAAAGATTTAATCTGGACTGAAATCAACAAAGAATCCAATAAAATTGTGGAAATCACTCACCGTCCAATGGAAATTACCTACCAAGCTCCGGAAGAAGAGGAAGTGGAAGAAGAGTGGGAAGAAGAGGAAGAGGAGGATGATTTAAGTAAGTACAAGGGAATTGGTTGGGATGAACTTTAACCCCAAACCCCTAAAGGGGCTTCAGAGAGACAAATGATTAGCTACAAATCGTTTGAAACACATACAGAGATTGCCCATTTTTGCACGAGCCGCCAAGGCGGTGTAAGTGTGGGCAATTTTGCATCCAATAATCTGAACCCATTTACAGGTGATCAACCTGCACATTATGCTCAAAACAAACAGATTTTGTGCAACAGGCTTGGCATTGAAGTTGAAAAATTGATTATTCCGTTTCAAACCCATGGCACTGAAATTCGTGAAATTAACGATACATTCTTCAATCTTTCACCTGAAGAAAAAACAGCCTATCTGCATGGTGTTGATGCCTTAATTACGAATCTTCCACACGTTTGTATCGGGATTACAACGGCCGATTGTGTGCCCCTTTTGTTTTTCGACCCTGAAAAAAAAATTATTGCTGCTGCTCATGCCGGCTGGCGTGGAACTTGTGCCCGAATAGCAGAAAAAGTAATTTCTGAAATGCATGAAAAACACAACTGTCGGGCTCAAGACATTATAGTTTCTATTGGACCTTCTATTTCAGCAGAAGTTTATAATGTAGGTGAAGAGTTAGTTGAGGACTTTCAGAATGCAGGTTTCGAAACGGATAAGATATTTCAATATCGCGATGGGGCTATATTTCTTGATCTCTGGAAGGCAAATCAACTTTCGCTAAAAAAAGCAGGAATTCTTCCTGAAAATATCGAATTAGCAGGAATCTGTACTTTCACCGAACACGAAAGATTCTTCTCTGCACGTCGACTGGGAATCAAATCAGGTAGAATGATGAGTGGAATTATGTTGGTTGATTAGTTGATTAGTTAATTGGTTGAGTCGTTGAATGGTTGAGCGAATGATTAAATAAAACTTCAAAACGACTGTAAGGCTTTTGAACGTTTTAGGGTAACTACTCAGCCCCCCAACCCCTCCCTCCTACGTCAGGAGGTAAACACCTAAAGGGGGAAGTTCTGGAGCGACATTCATCATTTATGCGCTTTAATTTGGCTGTTTTTTGTTAAAATTACATTTTTTCTACTCTGCAATTTTCCCTAAAAACGTCAAATGAAGTACTTCTTGAAGTGCTGAGTAGTCACGTTTTAGGTCTAATTATATTAACTACCTATATTTTAATTAATTTTATGGAAATTACTGTATCAAAAATCGTTCGTGATGCCTGCCCTGATTTGTCATTGGCTATTATAAAATGTGAAGTATGTAATTCTCCAACTTCAACTGATTTCTGGGTTGAAATGGAAAAAGAAATTTCAAAAATCAAAGAAAAGTATTCCATTGAAGAAATCAACAAACGTCCCGAAATTGCCGCCACCAGAAAAGCCTATAAAACCTTTGGTAAAGACCCAAACCGCTATCGACCATCCGCTGAGGCTTTGTGCAGAAGAATTCTGCGTGAAATTCCGGTTTACAAAGTGAGTACGCTTGTGGATATTATTAATCTGGTTTCTATCCACAGCGGATTTTCAATCGGCGGATTTGATATCGACAAAATTCAGGGAAATATTGAATTAGGTGTTGGCACAGCCGATGATGAATTTGAAGCCATTGGACGTGGCGTATTGAACGTGGAAGGTTTACCACTTTACCGTGACGAAATTGGTGGAATTGGAACGCCAACAAGCGACCATGAGCGCACCAAAATTTCAGATAACACTGAAAAACTGCTAATGATTATAAATGGATACAGTGAAAAAAACGGATTGACCGAAGCTGTAGACCACTTCAAAGAATTACTTCAAAAATACGCCTCCTTAAAAGAGTTTAAAGTTGAATGGGTAGAGTAAATTATTAATATTTAAGAGTGGTTATTAGAGAAA
Organism: Paludibacter sp.; assembly: GCA_028692715.1. GTDB lineage: Bacteria > Bacteroidota > Bacteroidia > Bacteroidales > Paludibacteraceae > Paludibacter. The sequence goes on from JAQUWU010000019.1 coordinate 26,194, forward strand.
TTAGGTGTCTTAAAAAATAATCAAACCAATTCTATCAAATATTAGAAGTAAAACACTTAGTATTCAGAACAAAACAAGTACTTTTACGTTTTTATTTAAATTGAAACTGTTTCCCCTTAAACGACTTACTTAATTGAGCAAAAAGGTATTTAATAATAACAATCCCTATTTTGATTTTTTCGTTATTCTAAAAAAAAATTACAAACAATTAAACTCATTAAAATGAAAACAATTAAATTTTTTGCATTAATTGCTACTATTGCATTTTTAAGTGTATCCTGTGTTGAGAATTCAAACAAATTCAAATCCATGGTTGCCGAACGTGATTCAATTGCCATTGCTAAACAAGCTTTAGATTCAAATTACACACAAACTCTTGCACTTATGAATGACATTGAGGCAGGATTTGCTGTCATTAATCAGAACGAAAGTCAAATGCAGCTGAACCTCAAAGGAGTAGAAGGAAAATCAATGGACAAACGACAAATGATTGCTGCTCAAATGACTGCAATTAAGGAGACCATGGAGCAAAACAGATCTAAAATTGCAGAATTACAACGATTAAATGCTAAAACCGGGAAATCAAATGTAATGTTGACCGAAACAATCAATCGACTCAACAAAGAAATGAAAGAAAAAAATGCACTTATTGAATCATTACAAAACGAGCTCAACCAAAAGAACATCAAAATTGACGAATTAACCAATACAGTAGCCGATCAGAGTAAAAACATTTCGAATCAACAAAATGTAATGGAAGAACAAAAGTCTACCATTAAGATGCAAGATTCAAATATTAATTCTGTGTGGTATGTTGTTGCAACTTCCAAAGAATTGAAATCAGCCAAAATCATTACTAATGCAGGGTTATTTCAACCTAAAAAAGTGCTTGAAAGTGACTTTGATAATCATGCTTTTACTAAAGTTGATAAAAGGACTACTTTATCAATATCAACAAATAGTAAAAAAATAAAAATCTTTACAATTCATCCCGCAAATAGCTATGAACTTGTTAAAGGTGAAGATAATTTAATTACAATCAAAATTACTAACACAGCAAATTTTTGGAGCGTTAGTAAATATTTAATCGTTCAAATTTAGAGTCTAAGACTTGTTCCCCACCTAAAATGAAAAGCATTAAATAGCTATAGTTCTCATTCAAAACATATAAATAGCACAAAAAAAATTTTTGTGCTATTTTTTTATCTAAAATATTAATTGCTTATCAATTTTCTAACAAAAAAAAGGATTCAGGCCATTATAAGCTTGAATCCAGTTTTTTAGTCAATTGATTTTTATTTTGTATCCAAAATCACCGGAGTACTGTTTTTTCCATTCATTATTATCAACTTGGCATTAGGTGACGTTGCAATGGCCTTAATCATTTCATACTGTAACTGTTTGTCACTTAAACCAGTACTCAGAATTTTTTGATAATCAGCAATACCTTGAGCTTCAACGCGTTTACGCTCTGCTTCTTGTTTTTCCTTTTGTAAAACAAAGGTCATTTTCTGTGCTTCCTGTTCAGCATTAATTTTCGATTCAATAGTTGTTTTTACAGAAGCAGGCAAGGTGATATTTCGAATTAACAATTGTTCAAGCATTAACCCTCTGTCTTTAAAGTTTGATTCAATCGTTTTAAAAATACGTGCCTGAAATTCATCGCGTTTAGTAGAATACAAAGCCACAGCATCGTAATAAACAGCATTATCACGTATTTTCGTGCGACAAATCGGACGAACAATGGTATTTCGGTAATCAGTTCCGATTTCCTGTAAAATACGGGGTGCTTCGGCTGGAATCAGCTTATATAAAACAGTCAAATCAATAATTACTTCCAACCCATCTGCCGACAAAACACGTATTGCATCATCACCTGTTTGAGCACCTTCATCCTGTACACCGGACATAGTATAGTTCTGTGTACGAATATCAAAAGTAACTACTTCTACCAAAGGATTAACAACATTCAATCCGCTTTCGAGTGTATTCGGATTTACTTTTCCAAACAATTTTTGTACACCAATTTGACCGGGTTCAATCTGTACAACGGCCGAAATAACTGTTCCAACAACTATTAAAAGAATCCCTACAATTTTTAGGCTGGCACCGTAGGGACTTAGTGGTGAATTCGATTTCTTTGCATTGAAACCAATAATCAGGATGACAATTCCGACAACTAATAATGCTAACATAGTATAATTTTTAAGTTTATTATTTTATATGTAAATACAAATGTAACGATTTAATTTGGATAAGTACTTGATTTTTATTCATAATCTATTTTTTACACTAAGAGCAAAACACATTTTTCACAAAATGAAAATTCAAAAAAAAATCATTATAATATCAAATTTAATCAACCCTGAATATAATCCTGTCAATTTACTCAAGTTGAAATTTTCCATCATCGATATCAGAACATAGAAATAATTGTAAATAATTTCTGATATGTTTTCCAACACATAATTCATAGCAGCTTTGATATGAAGAGTGAAAATAAATATCCAGCCTCAGTCGGGACAGATATATAGCATTATCCCGAATACAAAGAGTATTTCAGCAGTGTACAATAGTTTCGTAAGACTCTCTATAGTTCTTTTCATAATATCCTCTATGTTTATATTTCAAAAAAAAAAAATATCATTTAATACTATAAGCTGCTTAATTCTGTAATTGTTTAAAATTTAGCTATCCTAAAAAACTCTTCATTTTGGATTGTCATTTTATTTAAAAGTGCAAGGAGCTATTTATACTTAAAATTAAGACATTCATTAAGCCTATTGAAAAAATTTACTATTTTTATTTATCAAAATTTTCATTCATTTTCAGTATCTTTGTCCCTCCTTAGTAAAATGGATAATTGGTTAAAACTGTTGTTTGATTAATCAGCTTTATAAAAATCAATTCGCCGTTGAACAAATGAACGAATAACTAATGAACAATATGACAAATTTCAAACGTACCACCGTAACTTCCGCTTTACCTTATGCCAATGGGCCTGTACATATCGGACATTTGGCAGGTGTATATGTTCCTGCTGATATTTATGTACGTTACCTTCGCCTGAAAGGAGAAGAAGTACTTTTTGTGGGTGGATCAGATGAACATGGTGTACCCATCACGATTAAAGCAAAAAAAGAAGGTGTTACCCCACAAGATATTGTAGATCGTTATCACGGAATTATCAAAAAATCGTTCGACGATTTTGGTATTTCGTTTGATATTTATTCACGTACTACTTCTAAAACACACAAAGAACTTGCTTCAGAAATATTCAAAACGATAAACGACAAAGGTGGGTTTATTGAAAAAACCAACGAACAGTATTACGATGAAACAGCTCAACAATTTCTTGCAGACCGCTATATTACCGGTAAATGTCCGCATTGCGGTAACGAAAATGCATACGGAGATCAGTGTGAATCCTGCGGAACATCGTTAAATGCTACTGACCTAATCAATCCCAAATCAGCCATCAGTGGTGCTGCCCCTGTAATGCGCGAAACTAAACATTGGTATTTACCTTTGGATCAGCACGAAGCGTGGTTGCGTAAGTGGATTTTAGAAGACCACAAAGAATGGAAACCAAACGTTTACGGTCAGTGCAAAAGTTGGCTTGATATGGGTTTGCAACCTCGTGCGGTTAGTCGCGATTTGGATTGGGGAATTCCTGTACCCGTAGCAGGTGCCGAAGGAAAGGTTCTATACGTTTGGTTCGACGCCCCAATTGGCTACATTTCAAACACCAAAGAATTATTGCCCGATACATGGGAAAAATGGTGGAAAGATCCTGAAACCCGTCTACTACATTTTATTGGGAAAGACAATATCGTGTTCCATTGTATCGTTTTCCCTGCCATGTTGAAAGCGGAAGGCTCGTACATTTTACCAGATAATGTTCCGGCTAATGAGTTTTTGAATCTAGAAGGTGATAAAATCTCAACATCTCGCAATTGGGCAGTTTGGTTGCACGAATATCTCGAAGAATTTCCGGGTAAACAAGATGTGTTGCGTTATGTATTGACTGCCAATGCACCCGAAACAAAAGATAATGATTTTACTTGGAAAGACTTCCAACAAAGAAACAACAGCGAATTGGTAGCCATCTTTGGTAATTTCATTAACCGTGCTTTGGTGCTAACTCAAAAATATTACGACGGCGTAGTGCCTGTATTAGGCGAACTGACCGACTATGACAAACATACGCTTGAAGAATTTGTCAACGTAAAAGCCGATGTGGAAAAACTACTCAACAATTTCCGCTTCCGCGACGCACAAAAAGAAGCCATGACATTGGCACGTATTGGTAATAAATATTTGGCAGATACAGAACCATGGAAAGTGGCAAAAACAGATATGGATCGTGTAGCAACCATCATGCATTTAAGCTTGCAAATTGCCGCTAATCTAGCCATTGCTTTTGAACCATTTTTACCTTTTACTTCAGAAAAATTGCGCACCATGTTGGGTATGAAAGCATGTAATTGGGCCGATTTAGGTAAAATTGATTTATTATCAACGGGAGCTCAACTTGGGACGCCCGAATTGCTTTTCGAGAAAATTGAAGACGAAACCATAGCCGCACAAGTTCAAAAATTACAAGACACAAAAGTGGCCAACGAAGCTGCTGCTTACAAACCAGCTCCAGTTAAAGAAAATGTTGCTTTCGAGGATTTCATGAAAATGGATATCCGTGTGGGCACCGTATTAGATTGCCATAAAGTGCCAAAAGCAGACAAACTTCTTCAGTTCAGATTGGCCGATGGCATGGAAGAACGCACTATTCTATCCGGGATTGCACAATACTATCCAAATCCGGAAGAACTGATCGGAACGCAGGTTTGCTTTATTGCCAATTTCGAACCCCGCAAACTACGTGGTGTAATGAGCGAAGGTATGATACTTTCAGCCGAAGATGCTGATGGCAAATTAGTTTTGATTCGCCCAAATGATGTAGTAACAAATGGTGTGGAAGTGAAATAAAGACAAAAAATATTACAAACTTGATTCTAACTTAAAATTAAAAAAAAACATCCCCTTGTAAAACCAATTACAAGGGGATGTTTTTTTATCTGCTAAAGTTCAACTTTTTTTATTGAATTAAAATTTTTCGGTTCATTAACCCATTATTTGTTCGAACACTTACAATATATATTCCTGATTTCAAATTGGTTGTAAAGTTTGCACCTTCAACTTTCTCGTCCAACAAACAACTTCCCAGTACATTATAGATTTTTATACCTGAACCAGCTGGGACATCATTAACAAGAAGCAAAGTACCCTTTGTAATTATCGAAATAGCATCTGCATTCAAAACACTTACTGCACTATAAATATTAGCATATCCGTATACATTAGTATTGTTGAAACTTACCTGATAAGGCCATTGTTCATCATTCGCATCGTCATCATCCCAAGCATGACGCCAATGTATGCTCGGAGCTCCCGTAACGACCAACCATAATTTATCGCAATTAGCAGGACAGTCAAAATTAATGCTGCCTTTCCCTGCATTTTCTTGCATACTAGCTGATTTCATATCACCGTAAACACGTGTACCATCTTTCAATAATGCAATAAATCCATATCGCCATCCGGCATAGTTTATGTAATTTTTACGATAACCATCAATTCCAGCTAATCCTTCGAAATAGACTGTTACTGTTTTTGCAACCGTTGGAGCATTTAATTTGATAATGTTATGTCCATAATTTTCAAGACAGACAGTGGAATCAACACGCCAAACATAACTTCCCATATTATTCAACTTTGGTTGTGGACGGCTTGCAATAGTACTTGCGCCATACCCTTTTAACGAAGGAATATCCCAAGTAGCAAATTTTGCTCCGCAAGTCCACATTTCATCATTAAATTGACTTTGCATGATGACATTCAGTCGTTTATAGGTTTCAACCGGGTCTTCCGGACTGTAGGATTTGTTCCATAAGCGACCAATGATATCCATACCACGCAGGTCGCACCAATAATCCTGAATAAAAAAATCGTTATAACGATAGGTTTCGTTTAATACATTTTTATGAACATTAGCTAAATAACCCGTAAACCATTCATTGTTAAATTGCATAGAGGGGAAAACTTTGTAAGACTGCCATTGAGCACATTGTTCCCACCAACCATTACCACCCGAAGCATTTGCTCCGAAACCGTACATCCAACCATTCAAATTGTTGTTGTCACAATGTGTTTGGTATTGAAAACAATGTCCTACTTCGTGTGCAATGGTTTGACCGTCTCGTGAAGTAAGTGCAGATGAAGTAAGAGTCAACAAGCCAATAATATTATCTACACCTGAACCACTTGCTTCCCAGTCTGTGCTAAAGCGTAAACGAATAATCATTTTATAAGTGTCTGTTCTGGATGCTCCTTTGGTAATAAATTTTAAAGAATCGGCATAAAAGTCGAAGCATTTTTCAGCCAACGCTAGACAGTCGTCTACAGTAGCTCCAGGATTATCACCAAAGCCGGGCTCCCAAAACAAAATCCAGTTTTTCGATTGCTTACTACGATCTATCGACCAATTATTTGTTGAATTGTACACATCCCCCATCATCCAGGTAGGCACATAAATTTGTTTTCCTACACTACTAGTTACAGTCTTCAGAGTAGTTGTGGCACTGTCTATTTCTATCAGCGTGAGGTCAATATTTTCATAACTTAGCACAGCCGCATCAATGGCATTTTGTAGTTTGCTAACTTCATCTGTTTTTTCGAGAAAAGTCAATATCTGATTGGCATCATCTATTGCTTTTTGTAATACGGCATAAGCATTTAATGACACGTTTGCAGAACTGATAACAACATCAATGTTTATTTTTGCAGCTTCAACATCTACCTCCACCAAATCACTTGCACCCGTTGCAGCCTGAGCTTGCGTAATGGTTGTATTAAGACTTTCTATGGCTGAACTTTGGATATGTTGAGTCAATAGACTTTGTGCTTCTGCAATACGATTGTTCAATGCAATGACAAGGTCATTAATATCAGTTGCACCTAAATATTCAAGACGGAAATTATCAAACAATGCCCAATAGCCGGATTGTTGAAAATTTGATTTTGCTCCAATTGTTAGCGTTTTACCTTCATTTAGGATGATGTTCGACAAACTCATTTCGTAATAATCAGCAGCATTTGTAAACATACTTTCGGCACCCGACATATTGTTCACAAAACCATTCGAATTACCAGCCCCAGTATAACTATGTTTATAAATTGAATTAAAAGGAATACTTACTTCAGAATAATCAGGAGTTGTTGCATACAAACTGGCATAAATAGTCTCAGCACCTGCTCTATAAGCTGCACCGCCATCATTCGATTTCGGACGTTCAAATCCTTGCGCTTTCAATCTGTATTTACCCGCCGGAAGTCCGGTGATAGTCTGGTACATATCAAATGTTATCTGATAAAATTCTACTTCATGGTAATTTGCTGTTCCGCCACCTTCCCAACCTGTAGTAGAATTTGCATCAAAACCCTGATTGACAATATATTCAGTCATGTCGAGTGGATTTTCCGAAGATGCATTAGCATATTTAAATGTCAGAATGGCCATTTGTAAATCCGAAATAGCTTTTGTTACTTCAGAGGATATATTGCTTGATAAAAAACCTTGCGCTATTTGAATGGATGTTTGAAGTTCTGCGGCACCATTAGCGGATGTATTGTAAAGTGCTGTGGCCTCATTGATAACTATTTGCAAGGCATCGTTATTTGCAACTTCCACAGCTTCGTAAAGCATAAAATCATCAAAACCAAGTCGATTCCCTAACCATCGAAAATTTATTTTAAGGTAGTTATAAACAGGACTTGTATTTGTGAAATACACATAGTTTTGAGTCCATACACCATCGCCATTTACATCTGTACTGTTTATCAAAATCTTAGGTTCGGCGGATGAAGTTTTATCGTTGGTTAATGAAGTTTTCAGATAAAGTTCAGAGCCGGCAGCTGTTGTGGCAGTCAAATACTTCACCTGAAACGCAAAAAGATAAGTCTTTCCCGAAGTAACAGGCCAACTTGTACCAATAGATCCGGAGGAACTTGAGTTTTCATTATTTAAACCAACAAGGTATTTAGAGTTGTCGACTCCACGACTTGTTGCTATTGAAAATTTTTCAGATGTAAGATTAGCAACAGATGTGGTCGCATCAGTCCAACTCGTAAGACCGTACTCAAAACCCGAATTTATAATCAAATTCGTACTTAACAGTTTGAATCTTTTACTATTAATGGTAATAGTATCACCCACTTGATTGGCTGCATCAACAAATAGACAGAAAAAAGCAAGTGTAAAAATGAGCGAACAGCGAAGTAGTTTTTTATTCATTATTGTATAAATTGGATGGTTATGACAAACAAAATTTATGTATATTTCAATTACGTTTGTTGATAATCAGAAAACACTTACAAATGTATTGTAAGAATAAACTCAACATACAAAATTAGAAATCTAATTGCTAATAGATGAGCAAAATAACGTCAAAAACGAGGAGAATAGTGCAAACAGTTCGTCATATAACATTAGATATTCAACAACAGATATCTAATCTGTACAAATGTTTATTAGTTATTTAAAATAGTATCATAATGTTTTTAACACTGGTTTTTTAATCTTTATACTTACCTTAATTATATTTCTTCATCATCCCCCAATGTTAATAAAACAAATTATACGCTAAATATCACAAACAACAAAGCAATATATAGAGGAATTTTTCGTTAATTTACACATCTATTTAGCCAAAACTCTAGCTTTTTGAAAAAACACAACTCCTTCCATCACTTCCTATTATTTCTGCTTTTATTAGGATTGAACTCCTGCAATAAAAAGGAGAAATTCCCAACATCCAACTACACCGTCGTTCGGACTGATTTCGAAGACATTCTTGCAATCGAAGGCTATGTTGATCCAACTCAATCTATTTCTGTGGTTTGTCCCGGCAATGTAAACGGAACTATCGTAAGCATTGTCAAGGATGGAACATTTGTAAACGAAGGCGACAAAATTGCTGAAATTGAAGACAAAGATCTACTTACCCGATATAACGATGATTTAACCAACCTTGAAAAAGCCATCTCTCAACTCACTGAAAGTAAAGCAAATTTGGAAATGCAATATTCTTTAATGGAAGCTCAGGTAAAAATAAACCAGGCCGAAAGTGAAATTTCAAATCTTGATGCTGAGCAGATTCAATATCTAAGTCCGAATCAACAACGTATTAAAAAACTCGAGTTGGAAAAAACGGCCCTTGAGAAAAAAAAATTACAAAAGCGTTTAAAGGCACTTGACCGGATAAACAAATCAGAAGTAAGAAAACTTGAACTTCAAATTAATCAATTCACAAACAGAGTCGAGAATTCGAAGAAAAAATTGGGATCACTAGTCTTAATCGCCCCCATAAGTGGAATTGTAATGGTTGCTAACAATATGATTACCGGGAATAAAATGACCTTGGGCGATATGGTTTGGGACAATGTGCTGATAATTAGCATTCCTGAAAGTAAAAAAATGAAAGTAAAAATTATGGCTTCTGAAGGAAATTTCAAACGAATTTCTATAAATGATTCTGTAATATTTAGTTTTGATGCTCAACCGGAAAACAAGGCATGGGGACAAATAAAAATCAAATCTCCGGTGGGTCAACCCTTCAAAAAAAATTCGACAGTAAAATTCTTTGAAGTTGAAGCATCCATCGACAGCTCATTGATTCAAACAGAACCCGGATTTTCGGCTAATTGTAGAATTGTACTGGATAGAGTCCCCGATACGATTGTCGTTCCTCAAATTGCGGTGTTTGAAATAGACTCAATAAAAGCAGTTTATGTTCAAAAAAAAGAAGGATATGAGTTGAGGCAGGTAATTACCGGAAAATCCTCGCCTGAAAAAACCATTATTACAAAAGGTTTAAAAAGGGATGAAATCATTTCGTTAATAGAACCTACAGCCGGATTTATAAAAAGTAAAATTTTATTACCAGATTCTATCGTAAAGAAATATTCAAAACGTTTTTAATTGATAAATATTTCAGCTTAATCATAATAATGCAATGAAACAATATAATTTAAATCAAATGAAAAGATTTAATCCCAAAACAATTTATCCTCTACTAATACTAATGCTGAGCATTGGCTTATTAAATTCCTGCAAAAAATCAGAAGAAGAAAAAAAGGATGTGCCTACTGCAAAAGTTCAAAAAGGCACATTTTATCTCGATTTGTACGAAGAGGGCGAAATTGAAGCAATAAACTCAACAAATATTACTGCTCCATCCATTTCGTGGCGATTTGGCAATTTGAAGATAACACAAATGGTGAAAGATGGCGAAGAAGTGAAAAAAGGCGATACACTTATTGTTTTTGATCAGTCAGATGTAAAAAAAGGAGTTATAGAAGCTGAGTCGAGGTTACAAATGAGCTACGCTGAGCTGGAGAAACTGCAAGCGCAGCAACAATCCGATTTAGACGGACTACAGTCCGATTATGAAATAACCCGTCTTTCTCAGGAAATATCAAAAATACGTTTCGAATCAGCTGGTTACGAAGCTGAAATTAAAAAGAAAGAAATAAAATTAAACCTGGAAAAAGCAAATATAGCTTTAGCACGTTCAAAAGAGCAAATTGAAAATAAAATTAAAATTCAGAAAGAAGAAATAAAACAAAAAAATCTTTCGATACAACAAGATGTAGACCGCCTTAAAGAGGCAAACGAAACGATAAAAAAGATGTTTTTAATCTCCCCTACTTCCGGCATTGCCATTATCAATAGCAACTGGAGTACCGGCAATAAGTTTCAAATAGGGGATCAATGCTGGGCCGGATTTCCACTAATTTTGCTTCCTGACTTAACGGCATTGAGAGCGAATGTAAAAATAAATGAAGTGGACATTTCGAAAATTATAAAAGGATTAAAAGTGGAGATAAAACCGGATGCATTCTCCGATAGTTTATTTTCCGGTGAAGTCACATCGGTAGCAAATCTTGCAGTAGACAAAGACAATAAGTCTAAAATAAAAGTATTCCCTGTTGAAATAAAAATAAACGAAATAAACGAAAAACTGCTTCCAGGACTTAATGTTAGTTGCAGGATCATATTAGGAAGAATTGAAAATGCCATTTTTGTTCCCTTAGAAGCTGTACAATCTGAAGGCAGTACTTTTTTTGTTTACAAGAAAACAGCCGGAGGATTCGAAAAAACGGTTGTTGAAACAAGCGATAGTAATTCCGATTTTATTGTCATCACTAAAGGCCTTACCGAAAACGATAAAGTTGCTTTAGCCAATCCATTTGTAAAAGATGAAAAAGTGAAACCAAATGAAACGAAATCGGAATCGCAAAATGAAACAACCTCAGAAGATAACCAATTATGAGAAATAAGAAATTAAGATTCAAAATTCTTGTTTTTACACTTCTGCTATTTATAATTGGCTGTAAGAACAATGAAGGAAACAGTAACTCCGACAAGGTATTGCAGGGACAAAAAATAGTTGAAACGGGCGAATTAGCGGCTGTAAATTCGAGATCGTTTGTGATGCCACGTTACGGTAGAAACTGGTATCGAATGAAAATTGTTGGCATCTTGAAGCATGGCACCGAAGTAAATGTTGGAGATTCTATTTTTCAACTGGACGATACGGAAATAAAGAAATACATTATAGATCGTGAAAGTCAACTGGAAACGCAATTGGCTGTTTATCAGAAATTACTTGTAAATCAAAGTAATAAAAAGAATGATCTGGAATCGAATGTGAAAAACGAAGAAGCATCATTCGATCTTAAAAAATTAGAATTAGAATCGGCAAAATTTGAGTCGGAAAAGGCCAAAAGAATTAAACAATTAGAATTTGAGCAAGCCAAAATAAGCTTGGGCAAAGTAAAAAAGGAAGTGACACTGTATGAGGTTATTGCTGAAAATGAGCGTAAAATTGAAAGAATACAAACGAAACAATTACAGAATGAAATAAAAAAAGCGTATGAAATTTTACCGGCACTAACCATCCGGACTCCTATTTCAGGTATTTTTCAGGTAGGCACTAACAGAAGAACGAGAGAAATGGTGAAAATAGGCGACGAAATATATCAGGGGAATTTATTAGGAAATGTGCCGGATTTAAAATGGATGAAAGTGAATAGCACCGTGAGCGAAAACGATTTTCTTAGATTAAAAGTGGGGCAAAAAGTAATCGTTCGCTTAGATGCGTTACCTAAAGTTGCCTTTAATGGAAAAATCAGTTATATCGGAAAACTTTGTCATACCATAGATGATAAATCCCGCAAAAAAGTGTTCGATGTTGAAGTGAATATTCTTAAACCGGACGAAAGACTAAAACCCGGGATGACTGTAAGTTGTGAATATATTGAGAAAAACTAAGTAACTATGCAATTTGAAGAAAACATACGATTAGCCCTCAGAGGCTTGATTGACCATAAATTCCGGTCGTTCCTCACCATGCTTGGTATTATTTTCGGGGTAGCATCAGTTATAACTATGTTGTCAATTGGCGAAGGGGCAAAAAAAGCAGCCATCGCAAAATACCAGGACTTAGGCGTTAACAATATAATTATCAGAGAAAAAAAGCTATCTAACAATGAGTTGGAAGAGGTTCGTGCGAAATTCTCCGAAGGCCTGTCGCTTCAGGACGCCAAAGTGATAGAAGAGATTGTTCCGGGCGTTGTACGAACAGCATCGCAATCAGAAATTAATACAGATGTAAAATACGCCGACAAATCAGGAAAATCGACCGTAATTGGAATAACACCAGAATTTGTTGAAATGCTAAATTACAACGCTGATAAAGGGGAATTTATAAACAAAGATCATTACAACAAACAATTGAAAGTTTGTGTGTTGGGTGCTGGAATTGCCACTTCATTATTCCGGAACGAAAATCCTGTTGGTAAAATGGTGAAAATTGAAGATCAATGGCTCGAAGTAATTGGCGTGCTGAAGTCGAAAACACTTTTTACCGAAACAGTGGGCGAATTAGCTGCAAGAGATTTAAATACGGATGTATATGTTCCGCTTAGCACTTTTCTTAGTCGATTTACCCGAGAAAATATATTGTCAAGTGAGATACAGCAAATTACTGTACAGGTAAAAAACTCCGATATATTACAGGAAACCTCAACGCTCATTGAAAGTATTTTAAACCGTCATCACTATAATAATGCCGATTTTAATATTGTCATTCCCTACGAATTATTGCGTCAGGAAGAAAAAGAAAAACAAATTTATAATTTTCTGCTTGGTGCCATTGCTGCCATTTCGTTGTTGGTGGGTGGTATCGGGATTATGAATATTATGTTGGCAACGGTTATGGAGCGAACGCGTGAAATTGGCATCCGACGTTCCATTGGAGCACGTAAAGCAGATATTATGAGTCAGTTTGTAAGTGAAGCAGTAGCCATAAGCATTACCGGTGGATTAATAGGCGTTTTTCTTGGTGTTGGACTGTCGTATTTCGTTTCGGTGTTTACCGATGTGAATATCGAAATTAAAATGTATTCGGTGTTCATTGCGTTTGCTTTTTCAGTAATTGTCGGAATTAGTTTTGGTTATTTGCCAGCCAAAAATGCTGCAAATCTAAAACCGATTGATTCATTGAGGTACGAATAAGACCCCTAAATACAAACTTCACCCCAACCCTCTCCAAAAGAGAGGGAGTAAGATAGGAGGACTTTTAGCTTTATAAAAAATAAGTTTATTATTTACTTCCATAAGCCCCCTTTAGGGGATTGGGGGTTAGTTTAAAAATACAAAACACTTCAACATGCTAATACAAATTAACCATCTGCATAAAAACTATATAATGGGTGACTTGGAAGTTCCCGCACTTATTGACATCAATCTGCAAATTCAGAAGAATGAATATGTCGCCATTATGGGACCATCGGGTTCCGGAAAATCAACATTGATGAATATTCTGGGTTGCCTTGACACTCCAACTCAGGGAAATTATATTTTTAACAATAAAGATGTTAGCACATTAAACGATGATGAATTGTCGGCAATGCGCAACAAGGAAATCGGGTTTATCTTTCAGAATTTTAATTTATTACCCCGACTAGATGCTTTACAAAATGTAGAAATGCCTTTGATTTATGCTGGTGTAAAAAAACAGGAACGAAAAGAGCGTGCTATAGAGGCTTTGGCGAGAGTTGGATTAACTAAACGGGCACATCATAAACCAAGCGAATTAAGTGGAGGACAAAAACAAAGGGTAGCCATTGCTCGAGCATTGGTTTCGAAACCGGGAATTCTACTTGCCGACGAACCAACTGGCGCGTTGGATTCTAAAACAGGCGAAGAAATTATGAAACTATTTTACGATTTGCATCAGGAGGGAAACACCATCATCCTGATTACACACGAACAGGAAATAGCCGACCATGCTCACAGAACCATTCATATAAAAGATGGAGAAATTCATTGGGACAGACAAAACGAGAAAAAGGTATATCAGTCAACTAAAATCAACTAAGGATCTTGCCATTATGAGAAAAATAATTTTATTTAGCATACTTCTATTTATCCCTTTTACTTTTGCTACATCAGAAACTTATGTCCTTGATTTAGAAAAGAGTATAGAAATTGCAAAAGAAAAAAGTTATAATATGTTGAACCTTGTTCAAGACTTTAAAATTGCTGAAAACAATTTAAAATCAGCCACAAGCAACCTAAAAACACATATTAGCCTAAATTTTATAGCACCAGATTACAAAAAAAGTGTAGAAGATTTCAGTACTGATACCTCCATCACTTATTATTCAAGTCAGCGACTGAATTATGGAGGGAACGTAGTAATTAATCAACCGCTACCTACCGATGGGAATATTTATATCAAATCTGGTATCTCGAATACAGATTACTATTCTATTAGCAAACGGACTCCATCGCTTTATACTACATTAGGCTTCGAACAACCATTGACAGCTCTGTATGGATACAACGAGGTAAAATCTGATTTAAAAATAGCAAAATTAAACTACGAAAGTTCGAAAAAAGGGTTGAAAAGAGAAGAACTAAACATTGTTTATTTAGTTAGTAATTCATTTTACAGTTTACTATCTTCACAAAAGAAAACCGAAATTGCCCGTTTAGATTTGGAACGCCAGACAGAAGCAAATGACATTTCGCAAAACAAATACAAATCAGGTCTTATTAAAGAAGTGGATGCCCTGCAAATGGAAGTTGATTTAGCCGAAGCACAGAACAATTACGAATTATCCTTAATAAATCAAAGTAGTGATTTGAATGAATTTAAACAACTTATTGGTATAAATTTGAACGACAGTGTATCACTCAGTACTGAATTCAACTATGATATAGTGATTGTTGATCCTGAAAAAGCAGTTCAACTTGCACTGGAAAATAGATTGGAAATACGTGAACAGGAGATAGCCATTGAGCAATCGAAGATGAATGTAAAAAAACAAAAATCAGTTGGAATGGTTCAAAGTTCTCTTAATTTATCTTTAGGGAAATATGGAACCAGCACACAATCGATAAATACGACCTTACAAAGTTCGATTGATAATAGTTATACCGACTTTATAAATCGGGATCCTGATTACAGCATTGGGTTTACAGTAAGTGTACCGATATTGGACTTTGGTGAAAACAGAGCAAAAGTACAATCTGCTGAAGCCAGATTGGAAAAGAACGTACTTGAAAAAGATCAGATTCAACGAAATATTGAACGGGAAGTAAGAAATTTAGTTGCCGACCTGAACAGTAGTTTGAAACGCTTGCAATTGTTAGAAAAAAGTGTGGTAATTGCCGAAAAGAGTTTCGATATTACCCGTCAACGATATGCCGATGGTGATATTGACAGTCAGTCGTTAGCACTTGAACGTAACCGTTTGAACACCGCATACACTTCTCACCTGAGTGCCTATATTAAGTATCAACTTTTGCTTGCCGACATTATGCGGAAAACGTTTTACGATTTCAGGAAGAATGAATTATTAAAATAATGTGCATATATTTGACACAAAATCATCATGAATGTAGAAGAACTTCGAGAATACTGTTTAAGTCTAAAAGGGACTACTGAGCATTTCCCTTTTGATGAAGTAACGTTGGTCATAAAAGTACAGGAAAAAATGTTTGCACTTATTCCATTGGATAATCCGGAAACACAGATTACCCTGAAATGTGACCCTGAACGTGCCATTGCTTTACGCGAAGATTATTCTGCAATTGTACCTGCCTGGCATTTTAATAAAAAGCACTGGAATTCGGTAAAAATTGATCCTTCTATCTCACATTCTTTACTTTGTGAATTAATAGAACATTCGTACAATTTGGTGGTTGCAGGATTACCAAAGAAATTGAGAGAAGAATTGGAATAAATAAATCAGACAAATTCAATGGCGAGCCTTCACGGTGAGCTATTGTGCCGTTTTTTAATTGTGTTTCATAAACTTTGGATTTAATCACAGAAATCACACCTACGGTGCTCAAAGACCTATTCTATTTCATTTTCTACAAAGAAATCACCGCTATGCGGCTCAAAGAAGTATTCAATCCCGTTTTTTTTTCTACAAAAATATCGCACCGCAATACAAATATATCACATCATCCCTACTCAACAACCAATTCAATCTCATTTTCTACAAAGAAATCACCGCTATGCGGCTCAAAGACGTATTCAATCCCGTTTTTTTTTCTACAAAAATATCGCACCGCAATACAAATATATCACATCATCCCTACTCAACAACCAATTCAATCTCATTTTCTACAAAGAAATCACCGCTATGCGGCTCAAAGACGTATTCAATCCCGTTTTTTTTCTACAATAATATCGCACCGCAATACAAATATATCACATCATCCCTACTCAACAACCAATTCAATCTCATTTTCTACAAAGGAATCACCGCTATGCGGCTCAAAGACGTATTCAATCCCGTTTTTTTTTCTACAATAATATCGCACCGCAATACAAATATATCACATCATCCCTACTCAACAACCAATTCAATCTCATTTTCTACAAAGAAATCACCGCTATGCGGCTCAAAGACGTATTCAATCTCAATCTCTACAATAAAATCGCACCTACGGCGCTACAAAAATATCACCATTACGATGATATAAAGATCGAAACACAAAAAAGATATTGAGGCGCATAGGGTACATCACATTTTGTTAGGAGTACTGATTTCTTTTTAATAGAAAAGCCATCCTCTATTCGTTGGAGGCGCGTAGCGCTGATTTCTTTGTAGCATAAATGCCAACCTCAATTCTCGAGAGGCGCGTAGCGCTGATTTCTTGTCATTCCATTTCTGGAATGTTCCATTGAAGAACAGAAATTAAACAGGGAAGCTCATTGCTGAACTTCCCTGATTTAAAATTATAAATGTTTTATCTTCAGAATGAAAATGCGACTCCTGCTAACACGTTAAATCCCTGAACATCATATCCGTAAAAATTTTGATACGGATTGTTGATGAGATTATTTACTTTGGCAAAGAAAGTAAACCAATTAGAATAAGAGTATGAAGCGCCTAAATTAATATCTACTTTTGGTCGCATCCGGACTGACATATCACCTAATTTTGCATACCTTTCACCTTCTACAAATACATTTGCATCAACGCTAAAGTTACGGGTTATACGAACATTAGTACTTAAGTCTCCTTCCCATTTTGGTTTGTTCCATGCATAAGCTTCAGAACTTACATCCCATTTATTATAGGCTCCTTTCAACTGAACATTAATTATATTCCGGAGATTATAATTAGCACGAACACCAATTTTCAAATGATCGGCACCACTATAAATCACATTAAATCGGTTGCTGTACAAAGTTGAAATATAATTCGGGAACGGTATTACTGAAGCAACTCTTGAATATTCTTTGTTGACAAAAAAGTATTGATTGTCGATGCGACGAAAATCCACATAGGCATCAAGCAATAAATTATAGATTGGCTTGATTTTTACGCCACCATAAAATTCGTAAGGCGAATAAGTGTCTTTTACACGAACATCCGAAAATAAATAACGGTTTTCGGCAAACATTTTATCCATCGTATTTACATCGTAACCTCCTGTAATACCACCATAAACTGAAAAATATTTCGGAATGGCTTTCCATTCGGCATTAATATCGGCCGAAGGATTAAATGGACGACCATGAATAAATGAAAAAGCTGACTTTACGCCTAGTCGAATGTTCCATGTATCACGTTCGATGCTATAAAAAGGGTTCATGGCAAAAACGGTATACGAGTTCCAGAAATTAAGCAAAGCCGGATTATCTGAGCGATACATCAGATTGTCCATCTCCAAATCTATTCCAAGTCTGTTTTGTTCTTGTTCTGTATCAAAACCACCACGGGTCTGAATCATGTGTTCCCTTAGTCCATTACGGGAATCGAAAACATTGTATTTCACTTCGGCCATATAACGTAAACCGGTAGATAATGGTAAAGAGCGAATACCGGTAAAAGCATTGAAACGCCAGAATGTTTCTGAAGTAGAATCGTTAGCCAAATTGGTCAAACTAACAGTTTGAGGATTGCGATTTATAATCACTAAATTTTGCTCATAATAATTTGCAAGGGGAAAATTAGTCGATAAAGAACCTAAACTATCGGAATTAAGGGGACTCCCATTTACATCAAAATTATTACCGTAATATTTTAAATATTCATGACCACCACCAACACCGGCATAAAAATCAAAGGTTCTAAAGTATTTATCGAATGACAATGATGATTTTGTTACAGAATGTGCTTTTGAGGCAAATGTTCCGTAATGATTCAACAAAAAATCGAGTTTCAAATCAGGTTTGTTTATCAACGGAAAAGCAAAATCGGCTAAGGTGTTGAGGTTGTTACCAAAACCTATTCTACTAAAGCCAACAGAGGGTTCGCGACGTTTTTCACGTTGCAATTCAGCAGCCGCTAAGGTGTGAATATTAAAATCGGCATTTAATGGCAAATTAAATTCAGAATAAACAGGAACTGTTTTCACAACAGTGGGTTCCAACACTTCAGGCACTGAATTTATTTTCCCGGCATCCTGAATGATGGGTTTATACTCACGTTCAACGGTGACATTACGATCCATAATCGTATCCTGAGCCGAAAGTGTAATGGTACAACAAACCGACAAAATCGTAACCGATACTATATATTTTAATGTTTTCATACTTTTAATTTCAGTGTTATACATCTTCAAAGTTGATTCAGGAACTTATTAATTAATTACTTTTTGACCTTCACGCTGACTGATAGCATTCAGTCTTTCGGTTATCATCGGCTGAATATCATCGGCAGTAGTATAGTTTTTTTGTAAACTCAACAGATACTGTTTCGCCTGAAAATCATCGCCTTTCTTAATATAAATATCAGCCAACAACACAAAACTTCGTGCTAACCAGTATTGATGCGGTGTATTCTTTTTAGCAAAATCCAACACTTCGCTTTCTGCTTCGGACGATTTTCCCTGATCAAAATATTGTTTTGACAACAGATATTTAGATTCTGCTCCATTTACTGTACGAGTATCGGCAGATAGCAATTTCAGATCCGACGTAGCTTGAGAAGCTTGACCTGTTGCCAGATAGGCTTTTGCTCGATTGTAACGGGCTTCGTCTTTCAATTCGGTTGTCGATCGGGCATCTGCAATAATCTCATTTGCAATAGAAATGGTCGTTTGATGGTCGTTAAGGAAATAACTGCATCGTAAAACACCCAACCGCCCAACGTTTTTATTTTCGGTAGTTTGAGCTACCGTTTCCAGACTTTTAAAATATTTGAGTGCCGATGAATAATCTTTGTTGTCATAAGTTATTTCGCCACAACGAATTGTAGCTTCTTCGGTGTACTGATTCGCTCCATTTTTCAACAAAGTTTGATAAGCCGTCAATGCACTATTTTTATCATTGTTCCGATAATAACTGTCAGCAAGATAATATTGTGCAATTGTACAATAACGACTTCCGGGACAGAATTTATTCAGATAGGAACGCATTCCACTTATGGCTTGTGCATAATTTCCATTCATATATTGCTTTTCAGCTGCAATATAGGATATTGAATCTTCGCGACTGATCGTTTGCGAACTAATGGTTAAACCAAGTGTTTTGGTGTAAGCCAAATAACTTGCAACGTCATTAATTTCGATGTACACCGTTTCAAGACTTTCCAATGCTGTGTACGATTCTTCGGTGCCGGGATATTTTGAAATAACATTTTTGTATGCTGTAATAGCCTGTTCATATTCTTTATTATTGAAATGAATCATACCAATTTCAACCGCAGCTTTTCTTGCCTGATCGCTATTTGGATAGGCACTTAGTAATCGTTCGTACGTTGAAATTGCATTTCCTCCGTTTTCCATCATTAAATAAGATCTACCCATTTCATATAAGGCATCGTCGGCATATTCGGATGACGGATAATTGGAAATCAAATTTTCAAGTTTTGCAATTTTAGTACTGTAGTTCTTTTGTAAGCCAGCCACATAAGCCGACTGGAACATAGCATAATCGGCTGTATTCGGACTTAATGCAGCAGCTTTTGTATAATAACTTTCAGCTTTTGAGAAATTACGTGCATTAAAATAACAGTCGCCAATACGATTCAAGGCATCAGGATAAGTGTTCCCTTTTTGATTGGTTTCTGCAGCCACATATTTCAGGTACCATGTCAAAGCATCGTTGTAATTTTTTTGTGAAAAATATGCGTAAGCCAATGCGTACTGAGCAGTAACCCTATTGACACTTTTTGATGAATAGGAATTGTTGAAAAATGCTTTTAGATCAGCGATACTCTTTGTAGGCTCGTTATTGCGGAAATAACTTTCGGAACGCCAGTACAAACTTTCGGCGGAATACTTTCCTGTAGATGAACTTTTCAATGACAAGCCAAAGTATTCAATAGCTTTATCCAGGTTATTTAGAGTAAATGCCTCAGTTCCTATTTGATACAATAAATATTGTTTTGTTTCCAGCAATTTAGCATTGGGTTGTGCAATTTTCTGAATCGATTGATAAGCTGCATCGTAGTTTTTAGTTGTCATATAAACCGAAGCAAGATAATCGTATGCTTTATCGCGGTATTTCGAATTAGGAAATTCAGTTAACAATTGTTCGAATGCACCAATTGATTCACCAAAGGCAGTTGTGGTGTCGTATGTTGTCAGCGCATAATTGTACAAGGCTTCTTCACGAACAGTTTTGTTGAAATTTGTTTTGAGCGAAGCTTCATACGCCAATCGTGCATTATTTTTATCGTTCAATTTCACATAGGAATTTCCTAAATGCATATACGCATTTTCGGTCATTTCGTCGGAAGCTGTAGTCACTTTTGATAAGTATTGAATTGCATTGACATAATCTTTTGTTTCGTAATACGATAAACCCAGCAAATACATATCGTTCCGTAATACCTGGGGAAAAACACGTTCGTAATTCTTTAGATTCTCGATTGCTTTTGTATAATTTTTATTGCGATAAGCTATTTCACCTATTATCCTATATATTTCAGCATTGTTCGGGTTATCAGGATTATTTTTTAGCAATGCATCGCCACGTTCGGTAAGTTGAGCGTAATCTTTTTGAGCATAATAAATTTGAACAATATAATAGGGTACAATATTTTTGTACTCAGGATTATTTTCAATTTTCAAAAATTCAGGCAAAGCAGCCGCATAATTACCCAGCGCATATTGAGTATAGGCATAATAATACGTGGCCGAAAGCGTGTAGCGTGATTTTATTCCTTTCAGTTCCTCGAAAATAGGTAAAGCCTGAGCATAATTTTTTGTTTGCAGACAAGCATAACCTTTGCAGAACATGAAATCAATCCGCTCCCGCTTGTTAAGATGTGAGTCGTTCACCACATTAAAATAGGTCAAAGCAGGTTGGTAACTTTTCTTTTCATAATCCATCATCCCCAACATTAAATTGGTTTTATCGAAAAATGGCGTATATGGATGTTTAAATAAATACTCCTTCAACATTAAACCGGCATCATCCTGCTTCAACTCATAGGCATTAGCAGCCATATAATATTCAGCTTCCTGAATTTGTCCGGCTTTGGTAGAAACTGTTGATTTTAGAAAATCCTCGAAATTCCGGTATGAAGCTGCATATTTTCGTTGGTTAAATAATTCTTTTCCCTGATTGAAAAGGACATCCGGATTGGTATAAATAAGGGTGTGCTGGGAAAAAACATTTCCTGACAGCAAACTAATCAGTAAACTTAATACGATTATTTTTCTCATCGCGCAGTATATTTTGTGTAGTTGTGTTAATGTAAAATGGTGAAATTTTGTAAATCAATTGCAAATATAAGCATTAATTTTTAACCTTTAAATTCTAGAAACAATGAAATTCCTTTTTTTATTGATTTTAAACCGAAATTGTCAGGACTAAGTTCGTTCAAGGAAACAAAAAAGTAACTTTCCACATCGTCGGCTGCCATAAGCCCTTCAATGCTATTTAATTTACAGAAAAAAAACATATCCAGGGTAGGAATAGTCATCCCACTGTATTCGTACTCGTTTGGCAACGAAAACAAGTATTGTGCTGTTGTAACATCGGCATTAATTTCTTCCTTCACTTCACGCCTTATTGCCTCTTCGGCAGTTTCGGCTGCATCCACAAATCCTCCGGGCAAATCCCAGGTTCCCATTGCCGGTTCTTTGGCTCGTTTACAAACCAACAATTCGCCTTTATCATTCAAAATAAAGGCTGCAACAGCAGCTGAAGGATTTATATAATAAACAAATCCGCACGATTCGCAGCGTTTCGACTTCTCGTTGTTAAGTACAAATGTTGAAGATCCGCAAACCGGGCAATACTTGAATAAAGTAGAAAAATACATCGCTTAAGAATTAGTTTTGAATAAATGCAAAGATACTATATAGTTTGTGAAGTTTATAAAGTTTGTAATGTTCATAAAGTTTGTAAAGTACGGGTAGAAACTTATCAAATATCATTCCTAAAACGAGAAATGAAGAAAGATGTTGTAAAAATTGATTTTTCAAGATAGAATAAAGGGGGCTTTTATTGCTTCGTGGACTTTATGTAAAGTTTCAAAATCAGTATTTATATAAATTCAATTTCATATAAAGCATCATCTTGTTCCTGCAAAATTCATCTCCTTAAAGCCTGCAAACACCGTATTACAATACATTTTGTGAGTGAATTTTCGAATCGATTAATTTTGTTGTTGAAAACTTTTAGCTAAACGATTCATATAATTGTATTTAAAGTAGTATTTTTGCAAAAAACTACAGTCAATGAACCGAAAATTATCCTTTTCAGTGGATGATGAATCCAATGACATCGTCAAACGGTACGAGCAATTCCTGGAAGGAACTGCTACCGGTTATTTCGACGTGGAAGAATTGGAGATGATTGTGGAATATTATCTCCGCAAGGGACGTACAAAAGATTGCACCAAGGCGCTTGAACTGGGTTTACAATTGCACCCCAACAACAATGCATTGAGGACAAAGCGCGCAAAAATATACCTTGCAGTAGGAGACACTAAAAAAGCCTTCAAAGTTCTTGAATCCTTGACCGAAACGACCGATTACGAAGTGCAGATTCTGAAAATTGAAGTACTTCTGAAATTAGACAGAACACATGAAGCGCGCCTGCTTTCCGACAAAGTTTTAAAAGAAGAAACCGACGATTCAGATAATGTTTATCTTGATATTGCATATATTTATTTAGGTCTGGGTGATTTTACAATTGCTCTTGATTTTTTAAAAATGGGCGACAAGCATAATCGTAAAAACTCCGATTTGCTTTTCGAACTGGCTTTCTGCTACGAACAATGCGATGATTTCGACAACGCAATAACAACATACAACCGAATCATCGATCTTGACCCTTACGTTGACGAAGCTTGGTTTAATCTGGGGCAAATTTATTTTGCTATGCAGGATTTTACTCATGCCCTCGAAGCCTATGATTTTGCCCTGACAATAAACGAAAAAGACTCATTAACCTGCCTTCAAAAAGGACATGTACAGTTCCAATTGGATCAGTTTGAAGATGCCATTGAGACCTACAGAGAATATCAAAACATGACGACCGACAAGTGGCAGTCCGATTTATTTATAGCCGAATGTTACGAAAAACTCGAAAATTACGAAGAGTCCATTAAATATTACCTCCATTCACTTGAAGCTTTTCCTAAGAATTTCGAAGCTTTAACAGGTGTTGGTATCTGTTTACTCGAACTGGAAAGATTTTTGGAAAGTCAGGATTATATCAAACAAGCACTTCTTTTAAATGACGAAGCAGCCGACGCATGGGTGTATCTGGCTGAAAGTTATGTTGGGTTGGATGAAAACGAAGATGCTTTACTTTCATACCTCAAATCCATCACACTCGACCCGGAACAACCCGACACACTAATGGCAATAGCCAATATATGTCTGGAAAAAGGGGAATATGAAACGGCAAAACAATACTACCTTATGGCAAGTGGCATGGATGCTAGTTTGGAATTCGTCGATTTATTTATTGCCGTTGCATATTTTAAATTAGGGAATCCCTCTGATTCAGCCATTTATTTAGAAAAAGCGATTCGTGCTGACGAAACAGCCGCAAGTTTATTTTTAGAACTATGCCCCGAATCACTAGAAAATTCGGATAATGAAACAACTGACAAAAAGTAATCTATGATAAAAAAAGTAATTTTCCTCTTCACCCTTGTCTTCTTTGTCTCAAATTTACAAGCTGCAACTCCCGAGAATCAAGTGGAGACTTCATCCGATTCTCTTTCTATTATTCAAAAAGTTGAAAAATGGTACGATGGTAATATGAATTACATGAGTATTACAGCATTAATGACTATTGAAAGTTCCTTTATTCCTTTCCCATCCGAAATAGTAATTCCGCCAGCAGCATATATAGCCAGCAAGCCTGAGAGCAAATTAAATATTTTACTTGTTGTTATTTTCGGTACGCTTGGAGCAATTCTCGGAGCAATTATTAACTACATTCTTGCATTTTGGTTAGGGCGACCAATAATCTATAAATTTGCCGACAGCAAAATAGGAAATATGTTACTTCTGAGCAGCGAAAAAATCATAAAGGCTGAGGAATACTTCAATAAGCGCGGAAAGATTTCCACATTTGTGGGTCGTCTAATTCCCGGCATTCGTCAATTAATTTCGATACCGGCAGGCTTAGCCCGAATGAATCTGTTTAGTTTTATTTTATATACTTTTTTAGGAGCCGCAATATGGAATTCAGTACTTGCACTCATCGGGTATTTGGCTCAAGGACAATCTGAATTAATTAATGAATATAGTCACGAGCTAAGCATTATTATTTTTGGACTATTCGTTTTAATTGTTTTTTACCTGATTTTTAAATCTCTGCGTAAAAAGAAAAAAAAATAGTAATTAAAATAAACTATCATCATTAATCAAAGGGATAAGAATCGACGTATGAAACAATTTGGCTTGATAGGAAACCCATTGATACATTCATTTTCAAAAAAATTTTTCAGTGATAAATTTTTGAATGAAAACATCGATGCTCAATACAATTTGTATGAAATCCCCTCTATTGATAATTTTCAGGAGATACTAAAAAACAATTCAATCTGCGGAATAAATGTCACCATTCCTTACAAGGAACAAGTGATTAAATACATGACTGAACTAGATAACACTGCAGCCGAAATTGGTGCTGTAAATGTGATTAAATTCATTCGAAATAACGGCAAATTAACGTTAAGAGGCTATAATTCAGATGCCATTGGGTTTGAAAATGCATTGCAACCTTTTCTTCAACCCTACCATAAAAAAGCATTGATTCTTGGCACCGGTGGTGCTTCAAAAGCAATAAATTACACCTTGAATAAACTCGGCATTGAAACCACCTTCGTTACAAGAAACGAAAAACCGGGAATGTTAACATATCAACAGTTGAACGAAAAAATTCTTTCGAACAATTTGCTTATCATTAACGCTTCGCCAGTTGGAACATTTCCACATTCAGATGAATGCCCCAATATTCCTTATAACTTTCTGACGGACAAACATTTTTTATTTGATGTAGTATACAATCCCGCCGAAACAATTTTCCTAAAAAAAGGGAAAGAGAAAGGTGCAAAAGGATTGAATGGCGAGGCTATGTTGATAGGACAAGCATTGGCAGCATGGAAAATCTGGAACGAATAAATATTAGCGATAAAAAAAAGAGCAGACGAAAATAAATTCTTCTGCTCTTTTTATGAGTGTACTTTATTAAATTCTAATATGCCGACTCAAATTGTTCCAAAAAGCGTACATCGTTCTCGGAGAACATGCGTAAATCTTTCACCTGATATTTTAGGTTGGTGATACGTTCCACACCCATTCCGAAAGCATAACCAGAATAAACTTTCGAATCAATTCCGCAATTTTCCAAAACGTTCGGATCAACCATTCCACAACCCAAAATCTCTACCCAACCTGTATATTTACAAAAAGGACAACCTTTTCCGCCACAAATATTACAAGAGATATCCATTTCGGCACTTGGCTCGGTAAACGGGAAATACGATGGACGTAAACGAATATCGGTATTTTCGCCAAACATTTCCTTTGCAAAATATATCAATGCCTGTTTTAAATCGGCAAACGAAACATCTTTGTCAATATATAATCCTTCAACCTGATGAAAAAAACAATGTGCCCTATACGAAATGGCTTCATTGCGATAAACACGTCCCGGGAAAATCATACGTATCGGCGGTTTTTGATTGGTCATCACACGTGACTGAACCGACGAAGTATGAGTTCGAAGCAATACATCAGGATTTTGTTCGATAAAGAAAGTATCCTGCATATCGCGCGCAGGATGCTCCGGTGGGAAATTTAACGCACCAAACACGTGCCAATCGTCTTCAATTTCAGGTCCTTCGGCAATGGTAAAACCAATGCGCGAAAAAATTTCTATAATCTCATGTTTTACCAACGAGAGGGGATGACGCGTTCCAAGTTTTATGGGATCGGCAGTACGGGTTAAATCTGTTTTATTATCACTTACAGAGGAATTTTCGAAAGCATCTTTTATTTCATTTAGTTTGTTTTGAGCAGCATTTTTCAGTTCGTTTAGTTGTTGACCCACTTCGCGCTTTTCTTCATTAGCCACATTTCTAAAATCATTAAATAGTTCTGATATCTGACCCTTTTTGCTCAGATATTTTATACGTAACACTTCCAGTTCGTCCTGATTGGCAGCCACCAATTGGTTGACTTCTTCCAATAGTTGATTAATTTTATTCTTCATTTTCTTTCTCTTTCTCTTTTTGCCAAAACAACAAAATGTTCTGTCTTTCAAAACTTTAAACAGTCATTTGCAGGCAATTGCATTTCTCTTAAAGATTGCAAAAGTAATCAATTTTCAGCAAAAATAAGTGCTGTTTAAAAAAATATAGTTATAAAACATATTTTCTCTGAATTTTACCTTATATTTGTATAAAAGATTCATTAAATTTGTATGACAATTGAGAATATACTCCGTTTTTTAAGCGAACTAAAGATAAATAACAATCGTGAATGGTTTGCTGAAAATAAAAAATGGTACGATCAAGTTCGCACTGAATTTGAAACAATAAGCAAAGAATTCATCCTCGAAATTTCAAAATTTGACGAAGAAATAAAGCATGTTGAAGTAAAAGATTGTATTTTCAGAATCTACAGAGACATCCGTTTCTCTCACGACAAAACCCCTTACAAAACTCATTTCGGTATATTTGTAGCTGCCGATGGTGGGCGTAAAAGTCAGCGAGGGGGGTATTATTTACACCTCGATCCTGATGGATGTTTTGTGGCTGTAGGCGTTTGGTGTCCACAGCCAAATTTATTAAAAGCATTAAGACAAAGTGTGTACGATAATATCGAAGAATTTAATGAAATAAGAACTAAAAAATCATACGCTAGATATTTCAACACTTTCTTGGATGAAGACAAATTGAAAACGGTTCCGAAAGGATTTCCAAAGGATTTTCCCGATGCAGAATTACTCAAATTAAAACATTATATTACAGAATACAAATTACCAAAAGAATTTAATGTAAAAGAAGATTTTGTTCAACAGGTTGCCGATATTGCCGGTAATGCTTATCCGTTAAATAAGTTTTTGAATTATACAGTGGATGAAATCAACAGTTAGCAGTTAGCAGTTAGCACTTAGCAGTTAGCAGTTAGCAGAAAGAGAATTAATACAACTACAAAATTTATAATTATGATTTTAGATTCATTAGAAAATGCCGGATTGTACGAATCGGTACATCCAAGATTTAAACAGGCTTTTGATTTTTTACGTAGCACCGATTTAGTAGCATTACCTACAGGAAAAATTGAGCTGGATGGGAAAAATTTATTTGTGAGTGTTGTGGAAATTACAGGAAAAACTGCAACTGAAGCCCGCATGGAAACACACAACAACTATATTGATATTCAGATCCCTGTGAGCACATCGGAAACCATGGGCTGGATTGCCGGGAAAAATCTTAAAACAGTGACGGATAGTTATAATCCGGATAAAGATATAAGCTTTTTTGCAGACAAAGCAACAAACTTTTTAAGGTTAAATCCGTTAGAGTTTGCGATATTCTTTCCTACTGATGGTCATCAGCCCGGAATATTGGACGGCACTATCAAAAAAGTTATTATTAAAGTTTTAGTTTAAATGTCTTTTCTAAGTTAAGTATTTTTTGTCAGCACACATATTTAATCCACAATTTATATGAGAGACCTTGCTATCATCAATTCAGACCCTTGGTTAAAACCCTTTGAAAATGCAATTATAGGTCGATATGAATATTTTGAATCCATCGAGAAAAAATTAGTTGGCGATAATAACAATTTAGCTGGTTTTGCCACCGGATATTTGTATTTCGGATTACAGCGACTCTCAGATGGTTGGGTTTTCAGAGAATGGGCACCCAACGCAACAGCTATTTTTTTGATTGGCGATTTCAACAATTGGCAACGTCATCCCGATTATCAATTGAAAAAATTGCAAAACGGAATTTGGGAAATCCGACTTCCTGAATATGCTATGACTCACTCCCAGTTATATAAACTATTAGTGGAATGGGAAGGCGGTAGTGGCGAGCGTGTTCCGGCATGGGCTCGTAGAGTTGTTCAGGACGATGTCACAAAGATATTTAGTGCTCAGGTGTGGAGTCCGTTTCAGGCTTATACTTTTAAAAATAAAAAATTTAAACCAACAACAGATCCTCTGCTTATTTACGAATGTCATATTGGTATGTCAAGCTCCGAAGAGAAAGTTTCGACCTACGATGAATTTCGCATAAATATTTTACCCCGAATAAAAAAGGATGGTTATAATTGCATTCAGATTATGGCTATTCAGGAACATCCTTATTACGGTTCGTTTGGATACCATGTTTCCAGTTTTTTTGCGGCTTCTTCACGATTCGGAACACCCGAAGAGCTGAAACATCTGATTGATGAAGCTCATGGAATGGGAATCTCTGTTATTATGGACATTGTACATTCTCATGCAGTAAGAAACGAAGTGGAAGGGCTTGGACGTTTTGATGGAACGCCTTATCAGTATTTTCATGGTGGTTCACGCAGAGAACATCCGGCATGGGATTCACTCTGTTTCGATTATGCAAAACCATCGGTTTTACATTTTTTGCTTTCAAATTGCAAATTCTGGCTCGAAGAATATAAATTTGATGGTTACAGATTTGATGGAGTTACCTCCATGTTGTACCGCAGTCATGGACTGGGCGAAGATTTTAACGGCTACGAATCGTACTACAATATGAATCAGGATGGTGATGCTATTTGTTATCTAACCCTCGCCAACAAACTCATCCATGAAGTGAATCCAAATGCCATTACCGTTGCAGAAGAAGTGAGTGGAATGCCTGGACTTGCAACAAAAGTAGTAGACGGAGGCATTGGGTTTGATTATCGAATGGCAATGGGAATTCCCGACTTCTGGATAAAATTGATTAAAGAAGTAAAAGACGAAGACTGGAATGTCGGTCGCATTTACTGGGAATTAACCAACAGAAGGGCCGAGGAAAAAACAATTTCGTATGCAGAAAGCCACGATCAGGCATTAGTAGGAGACAAAACTATTATCTTCCGCCTGATAGATGCTGAAATGTACTGGCACATGCAACGAGGCGACAGCACTTTGGTGGTTGACAGAGGAATTGCATTACATAAAATGATTCGATTAATTACTGCAACGACTATTAATGGTGGTTATTTGAATTTTATGGGAAATGAATTCGGACATCCAGAGTGGATTGATTTCCCACGCGAAGGGAATGGTTGGTCGCATAAATATGCACGTCGTCAATGGGAACTGGTTGATAATGAAAAATATTTGTATAATGCATTGGGTGAATTCGACAAATCGATGATTTCGCTGATTAATTCTGTTCCTAAATTTAATACCACTGACATTCATCAAGTTTGGGACAAAGAAGACGATCAGGTAGTAGCTTATCAACGGAACAATTTGATTTTTGTATTTAACTTTAACGGCACAAAATCATTTACCGATTACGGCATGTTGGTTGAAAAAGGAGAATATCAGATTGTGTTGAATACAGATGAGGTAATTTTTGGAGGGTTCAATTTGATTGATGAAAGCATTAAACACATTACTATACCCGACCCAAAGGAACCGTTCGGTAAAGAATGGGTAAAATTGTACATTCCGGCGCGTACTGCTTTTGTTTTGAAAAAAATAAATTAGCTTTAATTGATAAAAAAACATGGGTGTCACAAAAATTTTCGTGACACCCATGTTCTTTTAAATAATTTTATAAATAGAAAAAGAAGGAACACATTAACATTCCTTCTTTTTTAACTCAATGCACTTAATCTTAATTAACAGAGGCGGTTAATTCTGCACCTGCTTTGAATTTAGCAACTTTTTTAGCTGCAATAGTAATAGGTTGTTTTGTGGCTGGATTGATACCTGGGCGTGCTGCTCTATCGGCAACTGAAAAAGTTCCAAAACCAACTAGACTTACTTTGTCGCCGGCAACGAGGGCGTCAGATACACTTTTTACGACTGCATCAAGAGCTTTTTTTGCATCAACTTTGCTAAAACCAGCTTCTGCAGCGATGGCATTAATTAATTCTGCTTTGTTCATAAGATTTAATTTTTTTTATTTAAAACAATAAACATTTTTTTTGATATTGCAAATGTAATAGATTGATTCTAAAATACAAGCATTTAGATTAAAAAATATTAGTTTTTTTTACGTATTTTCAAAAAATATGTTAGAAAACATGTTTTTGATAGCAAATTCACTACTTTTGTGTTACGTATTCTACAATTTGTCGGCATCTTAGAGGAGATTTCACTTATTAAATAAATTAAAAAAACAGAAATTACCCCTTTAAACACAAAATCGTAAATAGTTTGGAGGTTTTTTGATTATTTTCGCAAAAGATACAAGAAGTTCTCAATATATAATGAAATGTTTTATCACAATAGAATCCCTTCACAGTGGGAATTCATGTTCTTTATTTTTCTATTTAAAACTACTGTAGACAATATATTAAGAAATCTATCGATAATAATTATCTCTCACATAAAAAGTAATAAACTTACAAAATGAATAATTACAGACCTAATTTTCTAAATTCGATACCTCCTGTTGTAAAAAACCTGATTGCCATAAACATTATTCTTTGGCTGGCAACACTTGTTGCACCGGGTATATTTCGTCGTTGGGGTCTCGATATTGATTTAACCGATATACTTGGGATGCATTACTGGGCTTCATCAAAGTTTAATCCCGCTCAATTTATTACATATATCTTTATGCATGGCAGTTTCAATCATATTTTTTTCAATATGTTTGCTCTGTATATGTTTGGAGGCGTACTTGAAAATCTATGGGGAACGAAGCGATTTCTATTTTACTATCTGCTTACCGGAGTTGGTGCAGGAATCGTTCAACAACTTTTTTGGACAGTTGAATATCAATCGCTTATCAATGCAATGAATGAAGCAATTTCCGCTAATTCCGGCGAAGCTCTTATCCCATTTCAGGATATATTAAGCAGATATTTCCGAATGAGTGATTTGTCAACCTTTACTGCGCCTTCCATTGTGGAAATGAGAAATATGTTTCTTGATTTGCCGGTTACAATTGGTGCTTCAGGCTCTGTATTCGGTTTACTGTTGGCATTCGGTTGGTTATTCCCAGATGCAAAATTAATGTTGATATTTTTCCCCGTACCCATTAAAGCCCGTATTTTTGTTGCATTGTACGGTGTTGCCGAATTATTCCTTGGAGTAGCACAATTTTCAGGTGATAGTGTAGCTCATTTTGCTCACCTTGGCGGTATGTTGTTTGGCGTACTTCTTATATTGTATTGGAAAAAAAACCATAAGCTTTATTAATCTCTTTTTGAAAAATGAATGTATTTGATAATTTAAAACAAACGTTCAGACAGGGAAATGCATTAATCCGTCTGATTTATATAAACATTTCCGTCTTTGTTGGATTAAAACTGTTGCTTGTTATTCTTCGACTATTTAACATTTCAGGAAGCTATTTGCTTTCTTACCTGGCAATACCAGCAGATTTAACTCAACTGTTATTTCGCTTTTGGACGCCATTTACCTATATGTTCCTTCATGAGGGAGTTATGCATATTTTGTTTAATATGTTAGCTCTCTTCTGGTTTGGGAAATTATTTTTGCTTTTTTTCTCCGAAAAACAATTGGTGGGATTGTACATTTCAGGTGGTTTAATTGCAGCCTTATTTTACGTTGTGGCATATAATATTTTTCCTTATTTTTCCCCACAACTTCCGGTAAGTATTTTATTAGGTGCATCCGGATCAATAATGGCTATTATAGTAGCAACTTCCCTTCAATCCCCAAACATGGAAATACAACTAATGTTACTGGGAAGTGTGAAGTTAAAATATATTGCTATAGTAGCCGTATTAACCAGCCTCTTAGGTATTACTTCGAGCAATGGAGGTGGCGAGCTGGCACATTTAGGCGGTGCTTTGGCAGGTTATTTATTTGTTGTATCTTTGCGTCAGGGTAAAGATTTTACAAAAGGATTGAACGGAATTTTAGATACAATCTCAAATCTGTTTAAGCCTCGTAAACTGCATGTTAAACAAAACCCGAATCGACCAAACAGACCTATGAGCGATGCAGATTATAATGCAAACAAAGCTCGTAAAATTGTGGCAATTGATCGCATTCTCGACAAAATTAAAACATCTGGATACCAAAGTCTTTCTGCCGAAGAAAAAAAGCAATTATTTGAACAGAGTAATAAAAAGTAATTCATAATTTTAGAGTTATGAATTGTGAATAATTAGATTCATGTTTGGCAAAACAATTTTAAAGTGGATAATGCTTGCTTCGAACATAGTAGCAGCATTTTTTATACTTATGACTCTGGTCGGGACCTTTATAAATCCGGACAAATTGTTTTTCTCTGCCTATTTTGCACTGGCTTTTCCTACCTTTGTATTTATCAATATCATTTTTGTTTTGATTTGGGTGTTAGGACGTAAATGGTATTTTCTGTTATCACTCGTTATTCTGATGCTGGCTTCTACAGAAATAGGAGATGTTTTTCCTATTCATTTTGGAAAAACGGAAGACATAAAACCTTCAAAATCTTTTTCGTTGCTAAGCTACAATACTATGGGATGTGGCAAACTGGAAAAACATACTAAAAAAAGACCGAATGAAGTAATTCAATACATTCTGAATCAGAATGCCGATATTGTTTGTATTCAGGAATATGCCATAAGCGACCTTGACGAATATCTGACCACAAAAGATATTTATCGGATTTTTAAAAAATATCCTTATAAATACATCCACTTAAATTCATCCAGCCTTACACGACATAACGGCATAGCTACTTTTTCAAAATTTCCGATTATCAACAAACAATTTGTAAATTACGAATCCTCCTTTAATTCATCTATTTATACTGATATTAAAATCGGAAGCGACACTATAAGACTGGTAAACAATCATTTGGAATCGAACAGGATAACCGAGCAAGACAAAGCCATGCCGCTTAAATTAAAAGATAAATTCGACACGGAAAATCTGACGGATATTACGCGACATTTTTCACGTAAGCTGGGAGTTGCCTACAAATTAAGAGCTTCTCAGGCCGACTCTGTGGCAAAAGTTATAGAAACATCTCCTTACAAAGTATTGGTTTGTGGTGATTTTAACGACGTTCCTGCCTCCTATGCCTACACTAAAATAAAAGGGAATCTCAAAGATGTTTTTTCAGAAACCGGAATCGGCTTTGGATTTACGTTCGAAGATAAATTCTATCATTTTCGGATAGATTATATACTTTACGATTCCGATACATTTATTCCATATGATTTCAATACTGACAAAGTGAAATATTCCGATCATTATCCGATACAATGTCGGATTGGATTCAATTCCATTGACAAATAAAAACGACTAATAGCACATACAAAGTTTAATATATAAAATATAGAATTATGAACGTACCAGTAGAATTAAAGTACACAAAGGAACACGAATGGATTCGTTTCGAAGGAGTTAAGGCAACAATTGGGATTACCGATTATGCACAGGAAGAATTAGGTGAAATTGTTTTTGTAGAAGTTGAAACTATTGACGAAACGCTTTCTACCGGCGATGTTTTTGGAACTATCGAAGCGGTAAAAACGGTCTCAGATCTTTATTTGCCTGTAGGTGGAACCATTCTGGAATTCAATACAGAACTCGAAGATGCACCCGAATTAGTTAACGACGATCCTTATGGTAAAGGATGGATTATTAAAATCGCAACATCCGAAATCGATTCAGCTGATTTACTTTCTGCTGCCGAATACGAAGCATTGATAGGAGCGTAAAGCTCCTTAAAATTGCCCAAGTAGGATTTTTTATACGTAAATAATTGGCTTAAAGGTCATCTGAAACTTGCATATCAAATTTTCACTGTCTTAGGTGAATCCCGGAATATGCTCGTTTCAAATGTAAACTTCGGTGATTTGAAATTTCTATTTGATAGAGAAACTTCAGAGAGTCTTTTAACTTTGAGTATTTGTCAATAAATAGTATTGAATTTTAAACGGTTAGAGGATATATTAATTTTTATTACAACAGATGAAACCAAAAGTAAGTATTATCATGGGCAGCACTTCCGATCTGCCAGTAATGGAAAAAGCTGCGGCTTTATTAAATGAGTTTGAAATTCCGTTTGAAATAAACGCTCTATCGGCTCACCGTACACCAAAAGAAGTTGAAACATTTGCAAGCAATGCACGTGAAAATGGCATAGAAGTAATTATTGCAGCAGCAGGTATGGCGGCTCATTTGCCCGGCGTTATTGCATCAATGACTACTCTACCCGTAATTGGCGTTCCTATTAATGCCTCTTTAGATGGGATGGATGCATTGCTCGCTATTGTTCAAATGCCTCCGGGAATTCCTGTTGCAACAGTGGGTATTAACGGTGCATTAAATGCAGCTATACTGGCAGTACAGATGATGTCGGTAGGCAATGTTGAACTTCAGAATAAGTTGGCAAAATACAAAGAAAACCTAAAAATAAAAATTGTAGAAGCCAACGAACAATTATCAAAAGTGAAATACGACTTTAAAACAAATTGATCTTTAGTCTATATTCACACTAAAAGAAATAAGGCAAATAAGTATTTGAGAGGATATAATGTCGTATTTTGCATGAAAATATTTAAGAATAGAACGATGATTTTCACTGATAGAGTGGATTTGAAAAAACGGATTTGAATTTCGATAAATCGAAATGATTTACAGATAGTTGCGTCTTAATCATCTTGCCAAAGGCAAGAAAAATCCGCTTTGTTTATCCTTCATTTTCCGATAAATCAGCGAAAATCGCGCCTGCCTGCAGCAGGCAGGTTCAATTAATGTTTCTAAATGGTACATTAATTTGTTCCATTTACTTAAGTATTTGAAAAGAAGAAATGTCGTATTTCACAAAAAAATAGGACCTGTCTGTAGCAGGCAGATTCTATTTCTATGTATGTTATTTGTATGTAGATTTTTGGCATGGACTTAAAAATTTTTATTGAAAAAGTTTCACAATAAGCTTTATTTATAAAAATTTGCGTAATTTACACCCGTCTGCCATCAGGCAGGTTCAGAAAAATGTAATCTGTGTTCTTCTTTATTTAATTGTTTTTTCGTACTACTTAGATTCAAAAATTATTCAATTGCTGATATTTATGAAAAAATCGATACTTTGTCTTCTTATAATAGCTCTACTTGCGTCCTGCAATAACAAAGCGAAATTCAAACTCACTGGGACAGTAAAAGATGCCATTGGTGATACATTATACCTCGTATACAATGGTCTGACAAAAACTATGGTGCTCGATTCAGTGAAATTAAACGAAAAAGGAGATTTTAAATTTTCTTCTCCCAAACCGGCATTTCCTGACTTCTATAGCCTACAGTTGAAAGACAAGACACTTACTTTTGCGGTTGACTCCAACGAAACCATTAATATTGAGTCGCAAAATATTGGTTTTGCCACTGAATACACTATTTCCGGATCGTACACTTCAACTAAAATTCAGCAATTAAGGAAATCAGTTATGGCAATTGAAACAAAAATTTCGGAAGTACGCGAAGATAAAAATACCGAAACCAGAACGGCAAAAATTGAAGAAATAAAGAAAAATATCAATCTTCATAAAGAAATGGCTCGGAAACTGATTCTTGAAAATCCCCGATCGGCAGCCGCATATTTTGCCCTTTATCAAAAAGTAAACAACAACTATTTATTCGATCCATACATTAAAGAGGATAGAATATATTGTGCAGCAGTAGCTACTGCATACAACACCTTTATGCCTGAATACGACCGAACAAAAAATATTTACAATCTGGTTATGGATGCTATTAAAACAGAGCGAAAAAGCATCAATCAAGAAAGATGGGATCAGATAGTGAAAGAATCAGGGATAGGTTATATCAACATTAAATTACCGGACAGCAAAAATATTGAACACAATCTTTCCGATTTGGAAGGCAAAGTCGTACTGGTTGATTTTTCTTCTTTTGCAAGCAAAGAAAATGTTTCGTACACTTTTGCGTTACGCGAATTGTATAATAAATATCAAAAAAAAGGATTCGAAATATATCAGGTATCGTTGGATAATAACAAACTCCTTTGGGAACAGATTTCAGAAAATATTCCATGGGTTTGCGTTCGTGATGAGGAAGGTTCAAATACAAAATACCTGCAAACATTTAATATAAGAACCATACCAACAACTTTCCTTATTGATAGAAAAGGGGATATTATTGCCCGTGATTTAAGTTTCGGAGAACTAGAAACCCTGATTAAGAAAAACTTATAATTTTTCCCGCAAAGCCGCGAGTCGCAAAGGTTTTGTTTAATCATTTTTTTTAGTGCTTAGCACCTTGGTGAGAGTCTTACATATTCAGCCTATGAACCACTTTATTAAAAATGCAGCTCTTTCTATTGGATTTGATGCTTGTGGCATTGCCAAAGCTGAACTTCTTGAGGAAGATGCGGCTTATCTGCGCCAATGGTTGAATAATGGCAAACAAGGTGAAATGCACTATCTGGAACGCAACTTTGAGAAACGAACTGATCCCCGTCTATTAGTTCCGGGATGCAAATCGGTAGTGGTTGTATTGATGAATTATTACCCAACAGAACATCAAATTGCTGACGCTCCTCAAATATCAAAATACGCTTATTCCAGCATCGATTATCACACTGTAATCAAAGAGAAACTTCATCTACTTGAACAATTAATTATTGAAGCATACGGTTCAGATATTGTTGCACCTGAATATCAGCATATTTTTGTAGATTCCGCACCCGTACTCGAACGACGCTGGGCTGAAAGAGCCGGACTCGGTTGGATAGGCAAACACACACAACTTATAAGTCCCGGATTAGGTAGTTATTTTTTTATCGGCATTTTAATGATAAATGCGGAAACTGAATATGACGCACCTATGGCGGAACTATGCGGAAAATGTACACGTTGCATTGATGCATGTCCTACCAAGGCTTTGGCTGCTCGCGAAATGGATGCACGCCGATGTATTTCGTACCTAACCATTGAAAATAAAAAAGATATTTCCAAAGAATTTATTCCGATTCTTTCGAACCGAATGTATGGTTGTGATATATGCGCCGATGTTTGTCCATGGAATAAAAAATGGGCAACACCCCACAACAAAAAAGAATTTGCAGTTGTGCCGGGAATGCTGCAATGGGATACGGAAACCTGGGAAAAGATGACAAAAGAGCAATTCAATGCCGCATTTAAATTCTCAGCTGTTCAACGCGCCGGATATAAAAAATTCATGCAGAATATTAATCTTCTAAGAAATCAGCAATAAATACCTCGATTTTTTATATTTGTACTGCTTATCTTTAAGCATCAATCGAAATAAGAAATTCTTTATCAACAGTGTCAGTCCCCTTTTTGTTGGCAGTACCCGCTATAAATTTATCAAAACTTCCTTTCAGCACACGTTCTATCGAAAATGTATTCCAAATAAAGTCAAATCATTTAAGATATTTATAAAAAATTAAATGACATTCCAAACAAGCTTCACAGCCATAATTAAAAGTATAATGGCTAAAATCCTTTTTACTGATAGCGGATTAAGATTTTTGTGCATGAACATGGTGCCTAAGGTTGCACCAACTATTCCTGCCGATGAGGCTATAATTAATAAGCGCCAATCAACATTACCCATTGCCCAATAGGTTAAAAATCCTGCGAAGGACGAAAATGGTACAACAAAGGCCGTGATTACTGTAATTTTCTTAGGATTGAAACCTAACATTAACATTAACGGCGAAATTATACCACCACCACCAACTCCAAGTAAACCGGATAAAAGTCCGGCAAAAGCTCCTATTAATGACAACGAAAAATAAGGTCTGTCTTCACGGTAAGATTCCAGTTCTTTTTTCTTGTGAAATAAAAACATAAATCCAGAAAAAAGTAAAAACCCAATAAAAAGAATCAGGATGATTTTTTTAGGAAAGAATTGAGATCCCCAGGCACCTACAATTGCAAATATAAACGAAAATATAATGATTGGTATACCTACTTTAAAGTCAAGTCTTTTATTTTTAATATTGGATATACTTGCACCTGTTAAACTTACAGTGTTATAGAATAATCCAACAGGTTTAGCTATTCCAATAGGAATCCCCAATGACACCAAAATGGGGATCAGTATAATGGCAGCTCCAACACCACCGAGCGAAAAAACAAATGCAGCAACAAATGAAATTCCGGCAATTAAATAATCCATCTTATATTATTTTTATCCATAAAAGTAAATAAAACATAGCTTAACAGCCTGTACTTAATGTTAGAATAGTTACTACCATCACATCTCCAGAAGAAAAAATGAGGGCAGTAACCAATAAATAGCTGCTAAATTATATTTCACAATACGATGTGAATTATTTTTCAGAACAAGGAATACAAACTCTTTTGCCATCAATAATTTTTGATTGATTGTCGAATACAATCTCATTACATATGGCGCAATTATGCCAGTCAAAAGTACCCTTTGGTAGTTGTACCTCTTTCTCAAAAATTTCGCTTACAGAAAATAAAACATTTTCGTCCAACTGTTTCACATTCTCAATAAGAGGAAGTACCAATTCCGGATCAATATCTTTAGGCTCAACCTTTTGTTTACGCAGCTTTACAAATTCAGAATTCAATGCCTTTTCAAAAAATTCAGGTCTTGTTGAAACTCTTACAGCTCTTTTTGTTTTTAAATCAACCAAAACAATCGCATTCTTTCCATAGTTTAACTTTTCGACAATTCCTTTTCCATACGTGCAACCTGTTGCCGCCATTACTCCATCTAAAAAACACGCAGCAGCATGTGCAGGTCCATTTTCACAAAAAAGATATAACTCTTTATTACTCGCTTTTTCAACTCCTAGTTTTTTCATTGCAGTTAAACCTGCTCTATAACCAATTGGCATTGCAGGACATATATGCCCGTGAAATTCGAAAGCCCATTCTGGAATTTCAACTTTTTTGTTCTCCATAATTTCTATATTAAAATAAGTAGTGTTTGTTTGTTCGTAGTTCGCATAACTACGAACGATGTTTGTAAATTTTTTTAGATATCCAGAAAATGTTTAAACAATTGCTGTGCTTCTTTCCAGTTTTCTTTGTTGATACAATATCTTACCCTTGGGGCTTCAATTTCACCCTGTATTAGTCCGGCAGCTTTTAATTCTTTCAGATGTTGTGATAAAGTTGATTTTGCTATTGGGAGTTCGTCGCTTAAATTTCCGCTGTAGCAACAGCTCTGTTTTGATAATACTTCCAAAATATACATCCGCACCGGATGCCCCATTGCTTTGGCGTATCTGGCAATTCTAATTTGTTTATCTGTAGTAACTGATTTATCACTCATTCTATTCGTATATTTACGAACAAAGGTAAATATTTTTATCTAAATACAATAATCAAATGTCATTTTTTTTGTGATTACTTGAATATTGATACGAAATTATATTATTCTCATTACTTAGACCCGTTTTGTATACGCCCTGCTCAAAAAAAAGAAATACAGTCTATGCGAGTTTATTCAATTCGTTGTTGATTTTTAATGGCTCTTTTTCAGTAACTACTCAGCCCCCCAACCCCCTAAAGGGGGAGTTTTGGAACGACATTCATCATTTATGCGCTTTAATTTGGCTGTTTTTTTTGTGAAAATTAAATTTTTTTTACTCTGCTATTTCCCTAAAAACGTCAAATGAAGTACTTCTTGAAGTGCTGAGTAGTCACCTTTTTCACACGCCTTGTTAAGGTCAAATCTTTAAAAACAATATGGTCTGATATAATTTTTTGAGAAATCCATGTCAGACCATTTCATATCTTAAGGATATAGTGACATTAAAGTGCTATTTTGGCATGATTAACTGACTATATTCCACATTTCGCAGTATGGCTCGTTTTTTGCCCAGTAATAATAACGAGCAGTCCAGCTATGATTAATAACCGAACACGACTCAAAATTAATTTATATTGTTTAATTAAAAAAGAGATCTAAAATGGCAGCATCTGGAAACAAACAGCCCAAAAAAGTCAAATCTGGCAAACATGCTAAACATGTTCCATCTTATCAAGTTGAAGCAACGACAACCGATTCTGACGATTTAAAGAAAAAGAAATAATTTTTTTTCTGATGATTTAATTCAAACAGGAATAAAGTATTAAACTTTATTCCTGTTTAAATTATAACAATAGTTCGTTATAAAATTTTATTTTTCAACGCAAAGGCGCTAAGATGCTAAGCCGCCAAGAAAAACTTCAAGTTTTTCTCTTTGCGTTCTTTGCATATATATATCTGAAATACTGTATATTACAAAATTATTATGCTTAGCGTTCTTTGCGTTTAATTAAAAAAAATATATTTGATATTTTAAAAGGGTTAATCGTTTTAATTGCCTGAATAATAAACTAATAAATTATTTTATTACGAACCATTATTATAAGCAAGTCATACCAACTGTATATTTAAAATGTATCAATCATTTTTAAACATCTATAGTTGTCAATGCGGTTGTCTACAAAATTATTGAACAATAAGACAAAAGTGTCTTCTGCAGGCAGGTTTACTACTATCCCGGCTATTCTTTTTACACATTGGGCTGCCCTGAAATTCTCTGATTTCACAAATCAATTTACGCTACTGCAGGAAACTCAACAATCACTTTGGTTCCGGAACCAATATGACTTTCAATATCTATTACACCATTCATTCTTAATATCAATTCCTTACAAAGTACAAGACCTAATCCTGAACCAGTTTCTCCATTAGTTCCAACGGTTGATGTATTTATTTCAAATTTAAAGAGCGAGTCGATGGTTTCCGACTTAATACCCTGTCCTGTATCAGCA
Source organism: Paludibacter sp. (assembly GCA_028692715.1). Taxonomy (GTDB): domain Bacteria; phylum Bacteroidota; class Bacteroidia; order Bacteroidales; family Paludibacteraceae; genus Paludibacter. The sequence continues at coordinate 68,162 of JAQUWU010000019.1, forward strand.
ACTATCAAACAAACTTTATTGCGTGTTTTTTCGGAAGTTATGGTTATAGCTCCTCCTTCAGGTGTAAATTTAATCGCATTTGAAACCAAATTGCGAAAAATGGTTTGTAACATATTTGCATTCCCCAACATATAAGTTTGTTCTCCTTTAATATATTTAAAATCAATTGATTTTAAAACAGTTGAGCTTTTAAAGATATCAATATTCCCGTCCAATATTTGACTTAATTCAATTCTCTCACTTTTAAATTTATTTAGATTTTTTGATTTTGTTGCCCATTCCAATAAGTTTTGTAAAAGATGAAACGTGGACTGACTAAGCGTATTTAACATTCCTAAATATTCCTTCCTTTGCTTCTCGCTCAGTGTAGTTTCATTTTGTAATAGATTCAAAAAACTTGATATATTACCAACCGGACCCCTTAAGTCATGCGCAATAATTGAGAGAAACTTAGTATTAGATTTAATTTGACTCTCAAGCTCCATATTTAATCGGATATTCACCGCCGACAAAAAACCGAACGTTAAAGAAATCATTCCCAAACCGGAAATAATGTGCATTAAAATGACTGCATTCGTTAATTCGAATTGGTTGAATTTGGGGTTCACAATTAAGTCGTAACCACTTAGGAATAGAAGAGCCAGAAAATTGATAAAAGAAAAGGCATTTAGAAGAAATATTTTCTTAAGATATTTTTGAGCTGAGTTTAATCGAAACATTTCATAAATGGCCAGAAAGCAATAAATTATCATGAAGAATAAATGTAACCCTATTCTGATTCGATCAGACTGGGAAATATTGAAGAAAATAATGGATTGCAAGAAATCTAAAACAGGGATGCCAATAATAATCCATTTGTAAATTGTTTTACCCTTAAACTTCCAAATACCAGCCAAATACAGATAGAGCCCGATTGTGATGGAAATAGAAGAACTAATAATGGATAAAGAACTTTCGACCGGGAAAAACACTTTAAACAATAATCCAATTCCAATTATCAAACTTCCAGATGCCCAATACCCGGTTCCAAGTTTAAAGGAGTTTCTATGCAAGAAAAACATATAAAACCCCATTATTAAACTAATTCCTGAATTTACTACATTTAAAATAAATAAGTTATTTAATCCCATAATTGCTATTTCATTTATCTACATCAACGACTTTTGCGTCCTTTTATTTCAGGTGATTATAAGGGAAATTGCAGGAGTAGTAATTGATTATGTAATGTTTCCCCTTTTAAGTCTAGCCGTGCGAACGGGTTACGAGACTTGCTATTACTGCTTTGTCTACTGAAGAACTTTCAATAAATCACAAATAATTACCGAAAGAAATATCCATAGATATTTTATGACTTCATAATTGATTTCACAACAAAAAATACTTATATAAACAACAACCTACCATTTACAATTTCCCCTCCCACTCTGCATAAAATTCCGCCAAGTACAATTCCATAAATTGATGACGTTGTTTGGCCATTACTTTAGCGGTTTGTGTATTCATGCGGTCTTTAAGCAAGAGTAATTTTTCGTAAAAATGGTTTATTGTTGGAGCTGTACTGTTACGATATTCTTCTTTTGTCATAGTTAAGTTGGGTTGCTTTTCAGGATTATACATTTCCCTGTTTTTAAAGCCACCATAATTAAAAGTACGGGCAATGCCAATGGCACCCATAGCATCCAATCGGTCAGCATCCTGAACCACATCCAGTTCAATAGATTTAAAAGATTGAACATTATTTCCTCCCCCAAACGATATGTTTTTTATTATGTTTACAACATGTTCAATAATTTCAGGAGCTACATTTTGTGATTGTAAGAAATCCTGAGCCAGTTGTGGTCCAACATTTTCGTCGCCACCATGAAATTTTGCATCAGCAATATCATGCAGCAAAGCACCCAATTCAACCACCATTGAATCAACTGTTTCTGTTTCAGCAATTTTTTTTGTCAATTGCCACACACGGTAAATGTGCCACCAATCGTGTCCGCCTTCGGCATTACGTAGTGTCTGTTTTACAAACTCAATGGTTGAGTTTATTATAGTATCAACGTTCATATTTTTAAGTAATTAAATAATTTGAACACAAAGATAACATATAAAATCACAAAAAAATCGTTCTCGTTTTCAAGCCTACAATTTGGTAGAAAAACATGTTTTATAACACATTTGCCTACATTTTGGTAGGTTTTTACAGCACCTTCAATCCCATTAAAACCCAAAATTAGAACAACAATCGGAATATTTATATTTATCTATATACTTATTTTTCAATGCATTGCCACTGTCAATTATTAACTATAAACTACTAATTATTGTTAATGGCATGATTAATGAATAATGGCTGTCTGTATTTAAAATTTAATTCATAAACAGACTATTCATTTTAAAGTATAAAAAAGATGAGAAAAATTGCGATTTACGGAAAAGGTGGAATTGGCAAAAGCACAACCACACAAAACACGGTAGCCGGATTGGCTGAAATGGGAAAAAAGGTAATGGTAGTGGGTTGTGACCCTAAAGCTGACTCTACACGTTTGCTTTTACACGGTTTAGCTCAGAAAACGGTTTTAGATACCTTGCGCGATGAAGGTGAAGACATTGAGTTAAACAATGTAATGAAACCAGGATTTGGAGGTACAAGTTGTGTTGAATCAGGTGGTCCGGAACCAGGCGTTGGATGTGCTGGTCGTGGAATTATTACTTCAATCAATTTATTGGAACAATTGGGTGCTTATGATGAAGAAAAAGCATTGGATTATGTATTCTATGATGTATTAGGTGACGTTGTTTGTGGTGGTTTTGCGATGCCGATTCGCGATGGTAAAGCCGAAGAAGTTTATATCGTTGTTTCAGGTGAAATGATGGCTATGTATGCTGCCAACAACATTTGTAAATCTGTTGCAAAATTTGGTAAAGTGGGTACAGTTCGTTTAGGTGGTTTAATTTGTAACTCACGTCAGGTGGACAACGAAGCCAACATGATTGAAGAATTTGCAAAACTATTGGGAACTCAAATGATTCACTTCGTGCCTCGTGAAAACATGGTACAACATGCAGAGATTAACCGTAAGACAGTAATTGACCATGCACCAGATCATGCACAAGCGAATGAATATCGTGCTCTTGCAAAAAAAATCAATGATAATAAAATGTTTGTTATTCCAACACCTTTGGAAATGTCGGCATTAGAAGGACTATTGATTGAATATGGTATCATGAACTAATGACCTCACCCCGACCCTCTCCGAAGGAGAGGGAGTTTGAACATGAATTAACTTCAATGATGTCAAATAAAAAACAAAATTACTTAAAATAACAGAACCCTTCATCTAACTCTGTCTCCCTCTCCTTTGGAGAGGGTTAGGGTGAGGTTGGGTCTTAAAAATTAAACATTATGTATTTATTAAGAGCAATAGTTCGTCCTGAAAAGTCAACAATAGTAATGAAAGCATTATTTGACGCGGGCTTTCCTGCCATCACAAAATTATCAGTATTTGGTAGAGGTAAACAGAGAGGTATCAAAGTTGGAAACGTGACATACGATGAATTACCAAAAGATCTCCTTATGATAACCATTCATGAAAAGGATAAAGATTTCGTAATTGAAACAATTATGGATGCTGCCCGTACAGGTGAAAAAGGTCAGTTTGGTGACGGTAAAATATTCGTAACTCCAGTTGAAGGAAGTTATACAATTTCGAGCGGAAAGTTAGATTAAAAATGACCAGCCCCCCAACCCCCTAAAGGGGGGAGTAAGACGTTGTTGCTGAAATGGATTCGGGCTTATTACAAACTTGGTTTTTCGCCCCCTTCAGGGGGCTGGGGGGCCGTAAAATAAAATTTATATGAAACTAATATTAGCAATGATACGAATTTCGAAAATGAGCGAAACTAAAATAGCACTTTCGGATGCAGGACTTCCATCATTCACCGCCATGCCGGTTTTAGGTAGAGGAATGGGAAAAGGGGGTTTTGAGAAAGCAGCCAATTTAGATCCCGATCAACAGGACCTCATTATTGAAATGCCACGTTTGAAATCGAAACGTATGATAACGCTTGTTGTAACAGACGACAAGAAAGATTTGGCGGTTGAGACTATTATCAAGACCAACCAAACAAAAATGAGTGGTGATGGGAAAATATTTGTGATTGATACGGTTGATTCTATTCGCGTACGAACAGGTGAAACAGGCGATCTCACATTAGACTAATCAATAATTCACAATTTATAATGCCTGTTTATGCATTTCATTATGAATTGAAATTATGAATTGAAATTATAAATTTTGCATTTTGCATTATAAATTAAAAAACATTATGGGAAAGACATTAATAGACGAACTGGATATGAGCAAATTTGCTGAAGAGGTAGCAGCCGTTTATCCAAGTAAAGTCGGAAAAAAAAGAGCAAAATCAATCGTAATAAACGATCCTGATTCTATTCCTCAAATACAAGCCAACGTGCGCACCATCCCTGGTATTATTACTCAACGCGGATGTACATATGCCGGTTGCAAAGGGGTAGTACTTGGCCCAACCAGAGATATTGTAAATATCACACACGGACCTATTGGTTGTGGTTATTATTCGTGGTTAACCCGCCGGAATCAAACCCGGGCAGACAAACCTGAAATGGATAACTTTATGACTTATACCTTCTCTACCGATATGCAAGATTCAAACATCGTATTTGGTGGAGAGGAAAAATTAAAACAAGCAATTCGTGAAGTAAACGAACTGATGCATCCAAAAGGGATTGCCATTTTCTCAACCTGTCCGGTAGGTTTGATTGGTGATGATGTTCACCGCGTAGCCCGTCAGATGAAAGAAGAATTGCCCGGCATAAACATATTTGGTTTCTCTTGTGAAGGTTACCGCGGCGTGTCACAATCTGCCGGTCACCACATTGCAAACAACGGTTTATACAAAAACCTGATTGGAAATAATGATAATTACGTACGCAAACATAAGTATGCTATCAACGTATTGGGTGAATATAACATTGGTGGAGATGCATTTGTAATTGATGCTTTATTCGACAAAATAGGTGTAGATGTTATTGCTACTATGTCTGGTAATTCTACAATGGAAAAATTTGAAACGGCTCATATGGCTGACTTCAATTTAGTAATGTGTCACCGATCAATAAACTATGTAGCAGAAATGCTTGAAACTTCATTTGGGATACCTTGGGCAAAAGCGAACTTTATTGGAGCTGAAGCTACAGCTAAAACCTTACGAAAAGTTGGTCAGTATTTCGGTGATCAGGAAATGATAGATCGTATAGAAGTAGTTATTGCGGAAGAAATGGAAGCTGTAAAGGTAGCTGCAGATCAAGCAAAAACTAAAACTACAGGCAAAACAGTAATGATGTTCGTTGGGGGTTCACGTGCTCACCATTATCAAGAGTTATTTGATGAACTTGGAATGGAAGTTCTTACTGCCGGTTACGAATTTGGACACCGTGATGATTATGAAGGTCGCCGTGTAATACCTTCTATCAAAGTAGATGCTGATAGTCGAAATATTGAAGAAATAACTGTAGTACCAGATCCAACGCGTTTCAATCCACGCAAAACAGAAGAAGAACTGGCTCAGCTCAAAGAAGCTTTTGATATAGAATTCGACGAATACAAAGGTATGATGACGGATATGAAAAAAGGCAAATTGGTAATCGACGATTTAAGTCACTTCGAAATGGAAAAGCTAATAGAAATGTACAAGCCGGACTTATTTTGCGCAGGTATTAAAGAGAAATACATTGTTCAGAAAATGGGAATCCCAATGAAACAACTTCACAACTACGATAGTGGTGGACCATATGCCGGTTTCAAAGGTGCTGTTAACTTTTACAAGGATATTGAAATGATTGCTTGCAGCACTATTTTCAAACAAATGAAAGCTCCTTGGGAACGTGAAGAATTTGTCACTGCGGAATACGTATTTAATTAATGCATAATTAAAAATGCATAATTCATAATTTGAAATATGGATTTGCATTTAATTATGAATTATGAATTATTAATTATAAATTTGAAAATTATGTTACTCAGACACACTACAGCAAAAGAAATAGACAGAAAGGCGTTGACAATCAACCCCGCTAAAACCTGTCAACCAGTAGGCGCAATGTATGCTGCATTGGGTATCCATGGATGCCTGCCTCACAGTCACGGATCACAAGGCTGTTGCTCATATCACCGAAGTGCACTTTCTCGCCATTTCAGAGAACCGATTCTGGCAGGAACAAGCTCTTTTTCCGAAGGTTCTTCGGTATTTGGTGGTTCTGCAAACCTTCTTCAATCAATAGAAACCATGTTCACGGTTTATAAACCTGAAATAATTGCGGTTCATACCACTTGTTTATCAGAAACAATAGGTGATGATTTAAATCAAATTGTTTTTAAAGCCGCCGAAGATGGTCTTATTCCTGAAGGGAAAAAAGTGATTTATTGCAATACACCAAGTTATGTAGGCACTCACATAACCGGTTATTCAAACCAGGTAGCAGCAATGGTGAAATTTTTCTCCACCGCTACTCCAAAGAAACGGAATGTTATCAACCTGATTGCAGGTTGGATGGAACCATCGGATATGCGTGAAATTAAAAGACTTACTAAAGTTATGGAAGCCCGCACCATTATGTTCCCCGATATGACCGATGTATTGGATGCACCGCTTGATGGACATTATAAAATGTATCCAACCGGAGGTACAACTTCCGCCGACTTAATATTGACGGGTGACAGCAAATTTACCTTAGGATTAGGGCAATCATGTACTGAAGATACTTGTATCAAATTAGATAACAAGTGTAAAGTAAAATTCGAAATCCTAGATATTCCTATTGGATTTAAAGCTACAGATCGCTTCTTGATGTCGTTGAGCCGCCACGCGAATCTTCCAATACCACAAAGTCTTAGCGATGAGCGCGGACGTCTTATTGACTTAATCTCTGACAGCTCAAAGTATTTGTACGGAAAACGTGTAGCACTTTGGGGAGACCCGGACACATTAGTGCCATTGGTAGAATTTTTAGTAAGCATGGATATGAAACCTGTTTATATTGTTACAGGAACTGCCAGTAAATACTTCGATGCACAAATGAAAGAAATACTGAAAGATATTCCTGAAGCGAAATTTATGAGTGGTGAGTTGGCAGATATGTTCCGTATGCACCAATGGATTAAACAAGAAGGCGTAGACTTACTTATTGGAAATACGTACGGAAAATACATAGGTCGTGATGAAGACACCCCACTTGTACGCTTTGGGTTCCCCATTGCCGACCGTCCGGGACACAATTACTTTGCAAAAACAGGTTATGACGGGGGTGCTAATTTAGTAAAACAAATCATGGATGCCTTTTTAGATAAACAAGATAAAACTTGTCTTGAAGAAGCCTTTGAATTTCAAATGTAATCAGATTACGAATAACTTTATAAGCGCTCCAGTAAACATTGGAGCGCTTTTTATATATAATAATTCGTAACTACTCAGCCCCCAACCCCCTGAAGGGGGAGTTCTGGAGCGACATTCATCATTTATGCGCTTTAATTTGGCTGTTTTTTTATGATAATTATATTTTTTTTACTCTGCAATTTCCCTAAAAACGTCATATGAAGTACTTCTTGAAGTGCTGAGTAGTCACAATAATTCCCCCGCTAGCGCAGGTCACAGACCTGTGCTTTGCTTTGAAAAAGCAAATATTTTCTTGTTCTAACGAACAACACCCCCACGCTGCCGCACGATTGTATCGTGTGGCTACAACTTTAAATCAACGCAATGTCCAATAAACCTTTTTCTCCTGTCTACAACAACAGAACTTTCAAAATATACTCCTATAGGATTATGGAATTTGTAATTTCTACTCATTGCTTTCTTTCATTTATTGTTTTTCTTTCCACTTACCTACCACACGATGCAATCGTGCGGCAGCGAGGGCACGGGTCACAGACCCGCGCCAGCGGGATTTCCTTCTAACCCGACGAAGTTTGGAAACTTCGCCGAACATCATACCAACTACGCTACGCCGAACTGAGCTATGCCGAACACCTAATTTGTGCAACCTACGCCGAACTGAGCAACCTACGCCGAACTGAGACAGAGTTTTAATTATTGTAATCCCTTAAGCTTTCCTGACAAAATTGCGATAAAACTAATTATCACAAAAGATATAACCACATAAAGCCACAAAAATAATGTGCTTCGCAACTTTTTATTTTTAGGTTCATTTTTATATTCCTTGGCAATTTGTCTGTATTTTCCATTATGTACCAACCAAAAGTAATTTGCAACAAGAATGACAAAGGCAAAAATTATGATTCCTTTTTTTGGGGTATTTTCAACAAAGATATTAACAACTCCAATCATATCTATTAACCCTGCAATAATGCCAAGATTTAAACCCATCATAAAAGACACACCAAATAGCGCATTCCATTGTGGCAAATCCTTTTCGCCCCAAGTTTTTAAATTCCAAGAGTACAATCTGTAATATAGGTATCTATAAAGTTTCATCATGGCTGTCTAATTATTGAAGGTGCAACATATGTATTGTCTTGAACAGAGTAAATTGATGGATTATATGGAACGTTTATAAATGGGCGTGAGTCAAATGCTCCAAGTGCATCCAATGCAAAATATCCACCGCCAATTATCCATCCTGGAGGACCTCCAAAAGTTGCAAAAGCTCCCAGCCCGATATCTAATCCAGATTTTGCAGCTCCTAAGTAATCTCCTTTTTGAAATGCTGAATAACCTTGATAGCCGGAAATGAAAGCACCTGCATAGAAAAAACCTTTACTTGCAAGGTTAAAATAACCAGCTTTACTTAAAGCAATTTGCCTAGCACCAGTCCATTGATTACCACCCCATTCTAATGAGTTCCATTTCCCATTTATACCTATCCATTCTCCATTTATAACATTTGAATACTCTCCAGCACTTGAGACAAATCCAGCTCCATTCAATATTATCCCAATAGTGTAAAGTGAAATATCCGACCTTGAAGAAGCAGTATTGTACTCAAAATACTCACTTCTAGCACCTTGTTCAGCCTGAACCACTGCTTGTGTTGGATTAAAGGAACTATAAGTATATCCCTGATAACTACTCGTTGTTGTAAATGTACCTTTATTATAATTGCCTCCAAAACTGGAACCACCATTCAAATTTCCATTGTAAAAGAAGCCTCCACTGCTTGAACCAGGCATCCCTTGACTATACCCAACTTCAAAACCATTTGGGAAGGTTCTGTTCATAAAATTAGAAAAATTATTCCATTGTTTCTCTAACCATGACAGTATAGATTTTCCACTTGGATCCGTATACATCATTGGATTATTCCGACAATAAATGTAACGGTTGAAGTCGTTAGACAAACCGGAACCAACAAACGGATCGGGAGCTAAGAACCTTGCCAGCAAAGGATCGTACAGTCGGGCATTCATATTAATCAAACCAAACTGATTCAACTGTTCGTGTCCGGTATAACCACGTCCACCATAAAGCATAGACGGTTGTGAGCCTTGCGCATATACTTGCCAGTTTGCAGGATTACGCAGACGCCCCCACGCATCGTAGCTGTATTCGGCTGCTAAATTAGCACTATTATCTGTAATTTGTGTAATACTTCCCAAATAATCTCTATGTAAATAATATGTTTGCAGTGAACCTGCACCGGTTTTTTCCAATAATATGGAAGCGGTATATGGTGAGCCGTCAAGGTAAAGGCGTTGTTTTTCAATACCACTAACTATTTCAATTTCGTATTTACCACTTGCAAAATAATACTTATTCATTGTTTCGGTAGAGCCTTGTTTTATCTGCATAGTTGCTCTATCATAATCGTCATTATAAGTAAACGTAGCCATTAATCCTGTAACCCCCGCTGCCGCACGATTGCATCGTGTGGCAACAACTTTAAATCAACACAATATCCAACAAACCTTTCTCTCCTGCATAATCAGTAGCACTACTATATACATAGTGTTCGGGTCTAAAAACCAGACCTTCTTCAACCGGATTATTGTGAATATAATTCAACTTCTCATCGATTACTTTATTGCTCCAAAGTTCTATTGGTTTATTATCGTGCCGCCATAATTGATACTGTTTTACATTGGAAGATTTTTCCCCTGCTTCTTCAAATTGCTTAAGTAACCATTCCTTTCTACTTTCCTGTGGATTCTCTTTTATTGCAGTTACTATTGCTTTACTGGTAAAACGTTTAAAACTACCTAATATCAATTCCGGCTTTTCTTCCTTAATACTACTGAATATCAAATGAACATGATTACTCATTACACACCATGCATATATCTCCATTCCTTTTTCTTGCTGGCAGTATCGCAAACTATCAAGTAGTATATCTTTATATTCATTCCTTGTAAATACATCTATCCATTCAACAACGGCAAAACTTACAAAATATACTCCTATAGGATTATGGAATTTATAATTTCTACTCATGGTTATTTTTTCTTTTGAATAGGTTTACTTGCTACCTTACCTACCACACGATGCAATCGTGCGGCAGCGAGGGGGATGCAATCGTGCGGCAGCGAGGAGCACCACCTAAACTTCGAGTAAATCTGCCTAATTGTGTAAAGTCATCCATATTAGACATATATGGTGTAAGTGCCATTTGATTCATTTCAAAGCCTAAAGACATACCATCGAAATAGTTACCCCACGCTGCCGCACGATTGCATCGTGTGGCTACAACTTTAAATCAACGCAATGTCCAATAAACCTTTTTCTCCATTCAACAACGGCAAAACTTACAAAATATACTCCTATAGGATTATGGAATTTATAATTTCTACTCATTGCTTTCTTTCATTTATTGTTTTCTTGCCAACTTAGTTGCCACACGATGCAATCGTGCGGCAGCGAGGGGAGATACAATCAAAACATATATCCAATACCTATACCCAGAGAGTTTACCGTTTTTTGAGTATAGTATGACGTACCTATTCTTTGGCTTTCAAACCCAATCTGAATAGTAAACGCTTTTTTATCGCGAATATTAAACTTATATCCGAGTTCAGGAGAAACAAACAGTCCACCACCCAAACTATACCCTCCCTTTAATGATATGAAAGGAGCAGAGTCTTTTGTTGATAAGTTTGCCCGCAATCCAATAAAAACAGGTACAATTGTAATTTCGTCTGAAATGAAATGTTCTACACCAAGACCAAACCCAAGATTGAAGATGGGAGATAACTTTCGCCATGACGATAAATTTAGCAACAAGCCACTATTATTGTTAATCCCAACGCTAACAAATAAATTACCTTGTTGATTCTTTTCGTTTGATAATACTGTTTCTTTACCTTGTTTAGACAAAGAATCTTTGGCGTTTTCTATATTATAACCAAAAACAGGAGAATGACTACCAAATATTAGAATCAAAATAAAGATTTTAAATTTTCTATACATAAGTTTAATTTGTTAGAATAGTAAGAATAAAAAAGCAACAATCATCATTCTCAATCTGATAAAAAGAACAATTTGTATTTATTTAGTTGGCTGTTTATTTAAATAATCATAAAAAAATTATAGTAATAATTGTTAATCAGCCCAATTCTTCAGTTTATAATTAATTGTATCATTAAGTAGACTTGTCGATTCAATAAACTTTCCGTTATTGAATTCATATGTTTTTAAACTATCTTTATATGTCTTGGATTTAAAATTATCATCATATTCAAACTCTTTTTTCCGACTTACAATTTTTAAATTAGTTGTTTTAAAAATCCAGCTTTCCTTATCAAAGTACCAACCCCCATCCCCAAAGGAATCAGCTAAATCAAGACCTTTACTTATTTCTTTTTTTTTCTTACTCCACAGTAACAACTGAATTAATGATTCATCATATTGGCTAAATTGTCTTGTAATCAGTCCTAAAAACTCATCATTAATTTTAAACTTACCAATGGCGTAAATATTGCTAATTCCTTCTTTACAAGCTTGAATATTAATAAATATTCCTTTATTATCACAATAATTAAATTTATTGACATCTATTTTTCGTCCATCAAATTGAGTTTTAATTAATGCTCCAGTACTATCCCATTTAGGAGAATAAATATGAAGCCCCACAGCGTGAACATCTTTAAAAAGATCTAAAAACACTTTAGAATCATCATTTTCATCTATTATTTTATTCTCCAAATTATTGTTTTTCTCTTTATCTTTTTTAGCATTATTACTTTTATTGCAAGAATAAAAAACAAAAATGAAACATATAAATAAAATTTTATTTTTCATATCTAAATAGATTTTTATAAATTAATTGAAAAATGGACATGATTATGATGCCCCGCCAAATAATGATATTTAGGACCAAAATTTTGATGTATGTATGGAGTATTCTCTAATGCTTTCTGAAAATCAATAATCATCTGGCTTTTTTGCATATTTCTAACCGAATTCCCGTTAAACATATCAATATCCATTGCTTTTCCGGCCGGATGTCTATGATCTTTATGTGCTCCATTTGTAGTAGCAGACACATCGATTGATCTAATGTCTTTAACATTTGACAGAGCGGTCTTCAATGTTTGGAGTAATTCATTTCGAACAAGTTGGTTGCCATTGCGTCCATCACTCGCAATAAAATTGAATGTTACATCTACGGTTCTTCCTTCTTCTAAATAAATTTGCTTAGGAATTCTCACCAAATCTGCTCTTTGATCAACAGAAATTACTTCAGCTTTCAAAACCTTAGCGGGTGCAACACTTTCCACCGTTTTCAATGTGCCAGCATCGTATGTTTTAAAATCAGGCCATTCAGCCTCAGATATCATATTGGCTGTTAGTTCTTTTGCAGCTTGTGTTAATACTTGCATTGAGTTTGTCACACTTGTCGAAGTGGTAGATGTTGTTTGCGATTTTCGATTTACTTCAATATTACCATTTATGGTATAGCTTGCACTAATACTTGGATCAAATTGTAGCCCATTGGCTGAATAACTAAACCCAAAAGCACTTGCACTGAAGCCTCCGTTTGCACTATAACTTATACCTACGCTTAGTATATTAGATGACATACTAAAATTTCCTAAAACCGAACCTCCAAACCCAAAACCTCCCCCTGCAATAAAACCGGCTCTCGAATCGAATCCGGCATAACCGTAAAAGCCTGCAGCCCACGCTGCCGCACGATTGTATCGTGTGGCTACAACTTTAAATCAACACAATGTCCAATAAATCTTTTTCTCCTGTCTACAACAACAAAACTTACAAAATATACTCCTATAGGATTATGGAATTTATAATTTCTACTCATTGCTTTCTTTCATTTATTGTTTTTCTTTCCACTTACCTGCCACACGATGCAATCGTGCGGCAGCGAGGGGGTATCATTAATTTATTTCAAAATAAAGTCCTGTAATAGCATACACATAAAATATCACTCAATATTAAAATTTACAAACGAATTAAAATATCTGTCATATTTTCACAGCGAAAGTATTTAGATTTTTCTTAATTTCCTAAAAAATATATGGTAAGAACACAATGAAGTCCAAAAAATTAATCGCTGTATTTCAGCAGATTAAATAGCTTTAAAAAATTTAAATTGGTAAGAAAAATATTTATCTGCATTTTATGCTGAAAAATGACACTAAAAAGGACAAGCAATTATTATAAATGACAAAATCCTCCTGTTTTCTCGAATAAGAAAACAGGAGGATTCTTAGTTTTTTTTTTCTGAATTTAGATTTTTAAAATAATACCTTATAATAAAATTTCCAGAAATCAAACGATCAATTTGTATATTAGATTATCATGTAGACGAATTGATATAATTCGGGTGTGTCGAAAAAAACAAGAGTAGTGGGCAGTTGATATTTATCCTTTTTCTGGTTTTTCTGGTTTTTTAACAAACTACTTGATGGACACTTTGGACACATACACTTATCCAAAATTCCAAAACAGGAACCTTCATTGACCTTTTCTATCGCCATCATCGTTTTGTTTTTAGTATAAACTGGCTAACACCAAATCTGGAGTATGAAAGTTTGTTTTTATTCACAATGGATCATTATTATTCATTTTAAGCTCATAAAAATAGAAAATGACAGGTATTCACCCATCATTCTCAATTATATTCTTACAAATCTTTATTGATTTACAAGCTTTTATTGCTCTAACACCAAATCTGATACATTACCCAAATCCACCTAGTTTACAATTTGAAACGCAACATAGTGAAGTACCCTGATCTACAATTTTATATCCTGTACTCAGAGCCTATTAGTTTAACACATCAACTGTACAAATATAATTCTTTTGGTTGAATTGCTAATAATAAAAGCACAATTTCTTGTGCTTTTATTTTAACTATGAATACGCAAGGCAAAACCTTGCTTTTAACTGCAACATTGCTAAAAGCTATGCTGAACACCTGATTTATGCAACCTACGCCAAACTGAGCCTTAATGCTAAACCATCCTATTTGTTTTTTGTTAACCTACAGCGTGCGGTGTTGAGAGAAAATATAATTGGCAATACCATTTTCACTCTAACTGGTTTGTTTGCTTGTTTTGCTGGTTCGGCATATTTAATAAGTTTGCAAATTCTTAATGCCTCTTTATCAATATCATCTCTAATCCCTTTAAGTATTTTATGTTGAGATGTTGAACCATTTAATTCCACTAAATAACTAATGGTAACAGTTCCTTCTATCAAATCATGTCGTGCAGTCTCAGGATAGTTCATTGTTTTCTGAATAAATTTCAACAAATCTCTTTCACTAATGCCTCTACATCCCTTATTATAACATGGAAGGTTATCTAAAGCAGACATAGTAACAAAATCAGTATCATTATCACAAATTTCTGTTTTTTGTCCGTTGATGTGTAAAATAAAGAAAAAACAAATAAATAAACATGCATATCTTACCATAATCTAGGAATTTTGTATATTGTATTGTAAACCCATTGGTTTGTTATAAATACCTCTCCATATGCCTGCATCCAATAGGAATTTGCTTGGCCCAATTGATCAACTTGAGAGTCGCTATATAATCCCCTATTTCGTGCAGCATACCTAAATCCTTTCGCTTCTTCTGGGTATAATTTTTGGTCTTTTCCACAATAATTACAGGTCTCGACTCCAGCTCCTTTTTTTATCTGATTACTCGTATAGCTCTCTTTATAATAAGTCCCATATAAATTGTCATAACTAGAAAAAGCGTCATCCCCATAGAAAATATTTCCTTTAGAATCTGTGTATCCGTAATATGCTCCTTTTTTCCCAATCACGCCATCTGTTTCAATAGCTTTACTACCAGCATGATTGGGATTGTAAGACCCTTTAATGCCCCAATAATCAAGAGCACCTTGGTGGTTATTAGCAGCTATAAACTTACTTAGGACATTATCATTACTCCTAAAACCCTGTCCTCTAACAAAATTTGTTGTATGCTCAGGCAGTACTGCAACAGAGAAACTTGGATTAAACGTCCAACCATTTTGATTGATTTGCCAAGCAGATATGTTTCCACTAAAACTATTATGACTGATGTTATAATTAGCACCTACTGTCCCAAAATTAGTACTTATTGGCAAGCCCGAAAAAAGAGATAGACCCGCTGTATAACCTACACTACCGCCACTACTAGATGAGTAAGACGCATAAACAGTATTCATTGATATTGTAGCTCCAACATAACCGTAAGCGTCATTGGAACCAAAGTTATATCCTATGCCTACTTGAGCACTTAATCCGCCAGGAATACCAATAACAAGAGAAATGCCAATGCTTAATCCTCCAGACTTACTCCATCCAACATTTGGTATTATCCATATAAACTCCCCACTAGGATCTGTATATTTAAACGGATTTCCATAACAATACCCATAGCGGTTATAATTCAACCAATCTTCGGGTGATTGTATATATGGATCAGGCGAGAAGAACATAGCCGTAAGTGGATCATAAACGCGCCCGTTCATGTTTATAATGCCAAAAGCATCCAAATGTTCATGCCCCGTGTAACCCCGAGTAATAATCCAACTTGTTCTGCTGTCTTTTTGTGTCCAGTCGGTAGGATTACGCCTTGCACCCCAAGGGTCGTAAGCAAAACGTCCTATTTCTACTTCACCGTCTTTTAGTATAATACCACTTTCGTCAGTTAATGCTATCAGTGAACCCTGATAATCGGCATAAGTATAATAAAACTTATCCGGTTGGTTCGTTTCCTGAATAAATATGGCACCGCTAAGATAGTGAATTTTTCGTACATTGCCATTGGCTAATACTTCTTCTTCGTAATCGCCTATATAATATCGGGTTAAAGTGGGTATTCCCTGACTCAGTCCGTTAGCATAATATTCCGATTTGCGTCGTTGGTCATCTACACCATAGGTAAGATAATAATCTTTATTTTTTTCTTTAAGTGTGGCTATTTTCTTAAAGTCGGTATAAGTAACACTTAACTCGGCTGTTGGGTAATTTGGTTGTTCTGCCTGAGGAAAAATCGATGGCACACCCGATATAGTGGTCAATGCATGAGGTCCAATAAGTGCCCCATTTGCTATACCTACCTTAGTCTGGGACCTTGCTCCGGTTCCGTCTTCCTTTTCGCCTCCATACTTCAACGTGAAAGCACCTAAATCTGATTTCTTGGATATATTCCCGGCATCGTTATAAACTATATAATTATGCTTTACCAACGTAGTGATATTGTGATAAACATCCCAATCGGTCAATCTGTCTTGAGCGTCGTAGACAAATTTTTCCTTTTGGGTAGTGATATTATCGTTCCGTTCAATTAAGTTTCCCAGATTATTAAATATGTATGAGTAATTAATTACTCCACTGGCAAAGGTAGAAGTAGGGAACCCTGTAACAGGGTCGAAACCGTAGGCGTTAACCTTTCCTCCCCCTGCTGCCGCACGATTGTATCGTGTGGCAACAACTTTAAATCAACACAATGTCTTGTCCTAATTTAGCTTGACAGATTTATATTTAATTTTTAATTTATAAAACGTTTTTTAATCTCATTTCTGTTTTATATTATATCCCTTTTTCTAATTACTGGATTGTAATACAGAAAGTGATTTTATTCCTGATTTGTGATACAACATTTTAAATTCCCCTGTTTCATCTTACGGTTTTTCCCACAAATCCTGATTTACATCACTTCTTTCTTTACTATCACTTTTTTTTGCAGACATTTTTTTGATATGCTCTAAAAAGTCGGACAGGTAATTCCAAGCAAGGATTTTTCGTTAAATACTACCCGACTTTTGGAGGGTGGAGATTTAATGAAAAACCCCTTGGGGCTTG
>JAQUWU010000061.1 GCA_028692715.1 Paludibacter sp.
AAAGAAAATGATAGTCTAGTGCTTGTAGGAGTTGAAAATTGGGGAAAATCCGAAAAATTCCGCTATAGTAATCTGAAAATGGCCTTAACAGGTACACAACCCGAAAGTATAAAGATATTACTGGCTCACGATCCAAATGAATTTGATGCCGAAATAGCCGGTAAAAAAGATATTGTGTTGACTTTATCGGGACATACTCATGCCGGACAAATGGGATTTCGACTAAATAATAAACTCTACTCCCCTGCTTCACTGGTTTTTAAGTACTGGTCAGGATTGTACAAAGTTGGTACGCAACAAATTTATGTAAATCGTGGTATCGGTTATATTGGTTTACCTATGTTTATCGGTGTAAAACCAGAAATAACTGTAATAGAATTGATTAACGATAAAAAATAAATTGTTTAGACTCCATTCATACCGACTTAAAAAAAAACGAAAATGACAATGTAATATAACTTTAATAAAAAGATTGAATTAATTAGATTAGGGATATGGAAACCATTTCCCGTTATATGTTTTTAAAATTCAAAGAATATGGCACTATTTATTATTTTAGGACATGAGCGTGATATTTTCGATATTATCACGTCTTTTGGAGTGTTATTGATGGCATTTGGATTATTACTAAATGTAAGATCCAATTATATTGCCATAATCAATAAATGTACAAGTGAATTTCGCGATATTGTGCGTAAATCTCAGATGGAAAATTTACCGAAAGGCTATACTAAGGATATTCTGGCAAAAGATATTTGCGGTCTTTTCAATGAACAGCTGTATTATATGAATAAATTATATTTACCGAAAAGCTTTAGACAGGAATGGAAAAAAACAATAAACAATTATATTTTTAATGCTGAATATGACGGAATTATAATTACAGATAAAATGATTTTCGAATTTCAACGGTTAAATAAATATTATCTGAAACATAAAAGCACGAATGAGTTCAATGAAAAAAACAAGTCAAATAAATCTCTATAGTTCTTAAAAAATGACTCATAATTTTAATTCAAACTGTTTTTAAACTAACTTTGTAGAAAAATTATTGTAAAATAAAAGGTGGCGACTACGCATATAAAAATGAAAAGAGTAATAATTACAACAGAAAAAGGTGCGATGACAGCGGAGTTATATGAAAAAGATGCTCCAAATACAGTAAAAAACTTTACCGACCTGATTGAAAAAGGGTTTTATAACGGGCTGACATTTCACCGTGTAATTCCTGATTTTGTTATTCAGGGTGGTTGCCCTATTGGCAATGGTGCTGGTGGTCCAGGTTATACTATTGATTGTGAATTAGATGGTGATAACCAATATCACGACCGTGGAGTTTTATCGATGGCTCATGCCGGACGAAATACTGGCGGATCACAATTTTTTATCTGCCACAGTCGCACAAATACTGCTCACCTCGATCGTAATCATACTTGTTTTGGAAAAGTAGTGGAAGGTGTGGAAGTTATTGATGCAATTCGTCAGGGAGATAAAATTTTGAAAATGGAAGTAGTTGAATAGTTTAGAGAATTCTAAACTACCACATAAAAAAATCCCTCAAATTGCTTAACTCGTGCGATTTGGGGGATTTTCTCTTATAAATTGAAATTCTTTACCTTGAGCTTTTCTGTTTTTACGAGCATGACTGTGTTTTATTCCATAGGTAAAATAGATAATAAAACCAATTAACATCCACCCAGCTAACCTTATCCAAGTATCTGAAGGAAGTGAAATCATTTGAACAAAACAAATAATTGCACCCAAAATTGGAACTAAAGGTACCCATGGTGTACGGAAACCACGTTTTGCATCGGGTTCCGATTTTCTCAAAATAATTACACCGATAGAAACAATAATAAATGCCAATAAAGTACCTATAGAGACTAATTCACCAAGCAGTCCAATAGGAAAAACACCCGCAAAGAATGCCGCAAAACAAGCTGTTACAATGGTTGTAATATGAGGTGTTTTAAATTTTGAGTGAGTTTTGGCAAAACTTTCCCACAATAAACCATCGCTGGCCATTGTAAAAAACACCCTCGATTGTCCCATAAGTAATACTAATACCACAGAACTTAATCCGGCAATAGCACCTACTTTGATTATAGGTCGCAACCAAAGCAAACTTTTTCCGGCAGAGTCAAT
This sequence comes from Paludibacter sp., assembly GCA_028692715.1. GTDB lineage: Bacteria > Bacteroidota > Bacteroidia > Bacteroidales > Paludibacteraceae > Paludibacter. The sequence goes on from JAQUWU010000061.1 coordinate 2,146, forward strand.
TGCAACGGCTATAGGAGCTGCAACATTTAATTCTTTATAATTTACAATTCCTGTCATTGTTAGACTAACAGCTATGTATAAAACAGTACAAACAGCTAATGAAACTAATATTCCAATAGGCATATCCCGCTTCGGATTTATTGCTTCCTGTGAAGCTGTAGAAACGGCATCAAATCCTATGTAAGCAAAAAAGACAACACCAGCACCAGTTAAAATTCCCGACCAACCGAATTGTCCCCAAACACCTGTATTTTCAGGGATAAAAGGTTGCCAGTTTTGCACATCGATATGCGAAATACCAAATCCAATAAATAATAAAATTACAAAAACCTTGATTAAAACGATGATATTATTAAATTTTGCCGATTCTTTTATTCCAATTACTAATAATGTAGCCATTACTGCAATAATAAAAATGGCAGGAAAATTTATAATTGCTCCCGATAAATGCCAACCGTTGGTGTCAAAAACAAACGGACTTTGACATATTGCAGGTGGAATTTCTATACCAAAATCACTAAACATGCTTACCACATAACCCGACCAACCCACAGCCACAGTAGCCGAACCAAACAAATATTCCAAAATTAAATCCCAACCGATAATCCAGGCAATAAATTCGCCCATAGTGGCATATCCATAAGTATAAGCACTACCTGAAACAGGTATCATAGAGGCAAACTCCGCATAACTTAATCCGGCTAACATGCATCCAAAAGCAGAAATAACAAATGATATTGCAATAGCTGGACCTGCATGAATAGCTGCTGCAGTACCAGTTAGGACAAAAATACCTGCACCTATCACGCACCCTATTCCAAGTAATACAAGATTCATAGCCGTTAAATGTCGTTTCAACGAATTATGATCACCATCAGCTTGTATTTCGAGTTGAGCCAAGGTTTTTCTAATAAATAAGTCTTTTATCATATTATTTCAAATGCTTAAAATGTTTGTATTGGACATCTAATAAGTCAATTACCTTACTATGTGTTATTAATAAGTCACAAAAATAGCATTTTTAATAGATTTTACGGCATTTTAATTCAATAATTATAAAAAAGCAGAGCTATGAAATTCATAACTCTGCTTTTAAAATTTTAAAATTAACAGTTTAATTTTAATTTTGTTGTATATAAGCTAAAACCTGACCTTTACTAACCATTTCACCCTGTTTTTTCTCTACTGCAACAATTCTTCCATTACAAAAACTACCAATATTTTCAAGTCCGTATTTAGTCTGAATAGTACACAGGGTTTCCGATTGTCTAACTTCTTTGCCATGAACCGGCTCTTGCGAATGTTCTATAAAATCCAACTCCCACAATACCTGACCAGTAAAAGAGGAAACTACCGGCTCAGCATTAGGATATTTCAACAATCTAATATCCGGAATTTCAATATGATTGTTTTTCAATTTCTCAGAAATAGCTGTGTTCAATTCCTGTTCGAAGCGTTTTTTTGCTTCACCCGATTTATAATCACAATATTGCTTTTCGTGCATGGCAAATTCAAATAATTCTTCATCATCTTTACCTCTGTCCCAGCCTTTTTCCTTCATTTCTTCGATAAAACGGGGAAGTTCATCGGGATAATTATCCTGTGGATAACCATCAAAGAAATTTAAATTATTTTTTTTTGCAAGTTCAATAATTTCATTATCAAGCTTTCCTGGTAGTTTTCCTGCTTTTCCTAAAATCATATCCCAACTGTTTTTATCAATCATACTCCATCTGGGCTGACCTTTGATTAAAAACATAACATTCATTAATGCAATATTCTTAACGTATTGACTGAAAGGCGTTACCAACGGAGGATTTCCAAGTTTTGGCCATATGTATTTTACTTCTTCAAACAGCATCACCAATAAATCATCGGTACTAAGCTCTTTTTTATTATTTTCTTTCAGATATGAATTGATAGCAACATGCATACCTTTCAAATCGGCCATTAGCGAACCCATCATACCGCCAGGTAAACCACAACCCACCAACAACGATGTCATAAATTTATTTCTATCATCGATAAAATAACCCAAGAAATCATCGATAAAACTTTGTGTCAGTCGACGGGCTTCCATATAAGCGGTCATATTTATTTCGGGGACTTTAAATCCGGCTTCTTTCAACATGGCTTGAATAGTAATCACATCAGGATGAACCATTCCCCACGAAAGTGGTTCCATCGCTACATCCAAATAATCAACACCCGCTTTTGCTACTTCCAGCATCGAAGCAACCGAAAAGCCCGGACCTGAATGACCATGATATTGAACAATAATATCAGGATGAGCTGTTTTAATAGCTTTTACAATTCTACCTAACATTTCAGGGCGTCCGATCCCAGCCATATCTTTCAGACAGATTTCATCTGCACCTGCAGCAATCAATTCTTCTGAAATATTGATGTAATATTCAGCTGTGTGTATTTCCGAATATGTTATACACAAGGTAGCTTGCGCAATCATACCAGCAGCTTTTGCCCAATGAATGGAAGGGATAATGTTTCTCACATCGTTTAACCCACAGAAAATTCGAGTAATGTCAACTCCCTGGGCTTTCTTTACTTTATACATCAACTCGCGGACATCAGCAGGAACTGGATTCATTCTCAACCCGTTTAAACCACGATCAAGCATGTGAGTTTGAATCCCGGCATCATTAAACGGTTTTGTAAATGCTCTAACTGACTCATTAGGGTTTTCGCCATACAAAAGGTTAACTTGTTCGGATGCGCCGCCATTCGTTTCTACACGTGCAAAACATCCCATCTCAATAATCACAGGTGCAATTTTGGCTAATTGGTCTTTACGAGGAACATATTTACCTGATGACTGCCACATATCACGGTAAACCAAACTAAATTTAATTTCTTTCATTTTGTTTAATGCATTTACTGCACAAAAAATTGTTGATATTAATGTTATATCACTGAAGTTCAATGACTTTAATTAGAGAATTATTTCTCTAATTAATTGTACAAATATCTGATAAATAAATGGAATAACATAGTAAATAAAGAATTATTTCTTTAATTATTTCATATATAATTAAAACTAAAAATTTGAATTGAAAGTAAAATATAGCTATAAAAATCAGAATGAATTAAAATGGAGATTATTTCTGAAATATAGCAAGCAAAAAAGTCGATTTAGTGAATAAATAAAAGTTTTACTAGATAAAAAAGAAGGTGTCAGCTAGTACAATTATAAATGAGGTAAATATTAATAAAAGGCAGAAATACAAGTGATTACAAATTCATCTTTTTTATTTTTACTCCATTTTCTTCAAAAAGAGAAAACGCTGCACTAATTCCGATGGTTTCCCATTTTGTACCATCGGACAAAGAATTGTGAGCTTGAATAATATTGATTTTAAAAAGCTTATTTTGGAGCTTAAGATACTTAGTAATGATTGTTTTGTGCGATTGATATAATTCAGAATACCATTTTTGAGGAATGAGTGGAAAAAGTGTATTTAAACAAAATGTAGCAAGTGATTTATGCGTAATCCAATAGACCGAATTTGGTGTAAAATAGAGTATTGCATTAGGAGATCCTGTTTTAAGCCATCCTTGTATTTTAGGGTATTTACTAAAAACTTCAACATACAAATCGCCATAATCTTTGTCGCGAAATTTCTCGGAAACCCTGTAGGTCACATTATTCAAGCTAATTAATACGTCAACATCCTGACGCTGCATTTCCATGTCGGCTTCAGAATCAGTATTAAATCGCTTTATATCAGTCGCATTAAGCTTTTCGCGATAAAATGTATCTGCTTTTATCGCTTGATTTCGTTCGTGTTCTAAGCTGTGTTCGAAATTGTGAACCATAGCTATTCATTTAGCTTAACCTCACCCGAAAAGTGAATTGACTCCCTTTCGTAAGAATTGATATTTATGGAACTGATTCCATTTTTAAAAATCTCCATGAAAACATTTACATCAGACATTACCGTTTTTACCTTAAAACGTATTTCCCAGCCATCATTTTTCTTATTTACAGTTTGGATATAGTCGTATATAGGTTCAGAAAATTTTATTCCTCCTTCCGAACTGTTGTATGGAGCAACATAAGCAACTCCATAATAGGGTAAATACGCAAAAGCTGAATCATTTTTAATTTTTAGAGAATATTCTGATGTCAGATAAATTTGTGAACCCCGTGAGGGATAAGCATAATTAACAAAAACTGTAAAGTCTTTTTTTTGAACCTTTTGTGTTATTTCATTTTCATTTAAACTAACTTTTTTTGAAGTAGAACATGAAAATAAAAATAGAATACTTACAAAAACGAAAAAAAATCCTTTTGATTTCATGATTTTCAGTATTTAAAAATTGATAACTAGAGCTCACAGAAAACACAGAATTTATTATTTATTGAATATAAACTAACAATGGTTCGTTATAAAAAATACCTTATATTCAACAACAAGAGAAAGAACGCTAAGACAAAAACTTTCAGCTTTTCTTTGCGGCTTTGCAACTTAGCAGCTTTGCGTTCAAAAAATCTTTTTTTATAACGAACTATTGAACTAAGTAATGAGAATAATATAATGTCGCATTAACTAACCTATAATGTGCTGTTTAGCTTCTTTTTATTAAATTGTAAATAGTACATTGTTTAATGGTAAATACTTAACTTGCAATTCTCCGAAAATTCATTTTTGAATTTACCTAATAGCAGACAGGTTCAACTCTTTTCGGAGTGGACTCTTATATCTATTTCACTTTATCAAGTTTAAATATTTTCCCTGTCCATGCAGGAATTTCGGTACGAAAAACATTTTTGCTGCTTAAAAGGATATTTCCAATTTCTTCGTTTTCATCCAATAGGTTTTTACAACTATAGGTTTCAAATTCTGTAATATTTAGGTATTGAAATGATTCTACGGGTAATTTCATTTCAGTCATCAGGCATTTATCATCAAAATTTAAAACAATTAATAGCAATTCGTGTTTATATTGTCTGAAATAGGCATATTGCTCGTGAGAATTAAAAAAGTGATTATCATAATTGGCATATTCCAAATCGAACATTTTTCCATCTGTTATAGCTTTTTCACTAAGTGTTATATTCAACAATTTCTTGTAAAAATTCCGTAATTCTTTTTGTTCTGAGGATAATAATTCTTCATTGAACTTAGCATTATTAACCCAACTCCTAACAGAAGAAATACTGCGATAATCAAAAATGGTAGTTCTCCCATCTAAACCGCTGAAACCGGCAATTTCCATACCTTGCTCGCCCAGTTCCTGACCAAAATAAATCATAACCGGGGCTTTTGTCAATGTGGCTGCTACAATCATGGCCGGTTTGGCATACAAACCGTTTCCAGAGAAAAATCCTGATCCGATGCGTTGTTCGTCATGATTTTCAAGAAAATTAAGCATTTGATTCTCAATACCACCTAACGCTTGCCATGCATAAGTAATGTCCCGAACCGGATAATTTTTACTGGTTACATCGCGAAGTTTGTCATACATCCCCACTTTATCGTATAAATAGTCGAATTTTGCGTTGCTGAGATAATTGCGGTATTCAGCCGGATTGTAAACTTCTGCAATAAAGATAATTTCAGGATATTTAGCCTTCACTTGAAGTATTGCCCAATGCCAAAATTCAACCGGCACCATTTCGGCCATATCGCACCTAAATCCATCCACTTTCTTTTTCGCCCAGAAAAGCAATATATCCCGCATTTTTATCCAGGTATCAGGTATTGGGTCGAAATGATGCTTACGACCATTCTGATAATCAACTCCATAATTAAGTTTAACTGTTTCGTACCAATCATTTCGTGATGGAGAAGCTGTAAATTGGTCATTTCCTGTTGCTTTTGCAGGATATTCAGAGTACCCATCCAATTCAAACTGAGGATTAAAGGCTTGTCCCGGTAAATAATAAAAATTATTTTGAGCTGAAAAAGCAGTATTTACATCATCATTTTGACCCAAATCCATCACTCCTTTTGGTTTTGCATCAGAATAATACTCTCGTGCTACATGATTTGGAACAAAATCGATAATTACCTTCATACCGACTTTATGCGTACGTGTAACCAAATGTTGAAATTCCTTCATTCTGTTTTCTACATTTTCTGCTAAATCGGGATCCACATCGTAATAATCCTTAATTGCATAAGGCGAACCCGCTTTCCCTTTTACTACAGCCGGGTAATCTTTTTTAATTCCAAAAGCGGAATAATCTGTCTGCGTAGCATGTTCAATAACACCTGTGTACCAAATATGTGTTATTCCCAATGACATTATTTCATTTAAAGCTTTGGTTGTGAAATGATTAAATTTGCCACAACCATTTTCTTCAATTGACCCATTGTGTTTATTTGTAGAGTTCTCGTTACCAAATAAACGAGGTAGGACTTGATATATAGTGAATTTTGACATCTGTTTTACAATTTATTGATTATATTTTTTGAGAGTAATTGCTTTAACTTCTTTCATACCAAATTGGATTTGATTGATTTGTTTCATCTTTGAAGGTGCACCTGAACTATTTCTCTTTGAAATTTTGAAATTGTCCAATAAAACGGTACCATTTGGGGGAACAATAAAACCGAAACTATCTCCGGATTCTATTGTTTCCATTTCAGAACAATATTCGTATACATTATTGATAAAATAATATAAGAGATCACCAATTTTTACTATTTTCAATTTGTTGTCACCATTTTTGATAATTGATGGTTTCTTTAATTCAGTATAATAACTGTACCAGGAACGGTTTCCTACATACATACTCTGTTTATTATCAATGCTAAAGTATTCAATCGGATCAGTTGAGCCATCAGAATTTCCTGTTGATAAATAACCAAACAATATTCCATAATAATTTTCGTCACTCGTCGATTCGTATTTAAGAGTTAACTCATAACTAAAATCAGACTGTATATCAATGTCTGTTTTTGCAAAAACAAGATATAATTTTTCCACTTTTGATTGAAACTGCAATTTTCCTTCATTAATACTTGTAGTATAATTAGTGGAGTCTTTTATAGGCCATCCCGCATGTTCTTCATCATCAAAACTTAAAAAAAGTTTTTCAACAAAATCGGTTGTATCTTCCAACAATGTATTACTGGAGAATTCAGGAGCTGGAGTACTTTCATTAAAAAGTTCATCGATATAATATGTTCGTCTCATTCCCCTATAATTGATATTCCAATTCCGATTATCAACCATAGTACCACCACACATTATCGATTTCCAGTCACCATTTTCCAAGGTTGTATTTAAATGATCTCTATTTAGCAATCCATGACCCAATTCATGAAATATAAGATTTTCTTTCATCAAGTCTTCTCCCTGATAACCTTTAATTTCGTTCCAGTACGTTTTATCAATTTCAATTCTGATAGGTTGCTCATAATGAGTAAGTCCTGCAATATTATCCTTTAAATTAGCAAATTCAATAATTAGTCCTGTTGATTCTAAATCAAAATATTTATCCTTTTTTGCAGCTTCATCTTCAAATCGTTGTAAATATTGAGTAAATTCGGTATCCACACGATATTCGTGTGAATCTTTACAGGAAAGTTGGAATAATACAATTAATGAAAGGAAGTATTTTAGAAATTTCATACGATATATAAAAAAATTATATGCAAATATAAACAAAAAACAGCAGGAAGGCGTTATTAGTATATTAACAAAATAATTTTTATACTTAATTATAAATTCAATAAAAAAATGGCGACAGTAAAATTTAAAGGAAACGATGTTCATTCAAACGGTAATTTACCGTCAGTTGGTTCACAAGCACCAGATTTCACATTGGTAGGCAGTGGTTTACAAGAGATTCACTTATCAGATTATAAGGGTAAACGTGTTTTATTAAACATTTTCCCAAGTCTTGATACAGGTACTTGTGCAATGTCGGTTCGTAATTTCAACAAATGGGTAGCCGAGAAAGATAATGTAGTAGTAATCTGTGTATCAAAGGATTTACCCTTTGCTCAAAGCAGATTTTGTGGTGCAGAAGGATTGGAAAATGTAATTACGGCATCGGATTTCCGTTACCATACTTTTGCAACTGATTATGGTGTATTACTTACCGATGGTCCATTACAAGGATTAATGGCACGTTCGGTAGTAGCGTTGGATGAAAACGGAAAAGTTTTGTATACTGAACTTGTTTCTGAGATAGTAAATGAACCAAGTTACGATATAAACGTTTATTAAGTATACAGATACTTGCAATTTTTGTAAGTTATGTTGTGTATGTGTAAATAAAACTACTATTGTTTGCCTCCTGTATCTGTGAAGAAACGGGAGGTTTTTTTTAGACTCTTTTTAAAGCAATTCCAGCCTTGATAAGTCCTTTATGCAAATTATCTGCTTCCAATTGTTCAAATGCTTTTAACGTAATAATGGCACAGGCTTTTGCATCATCTCCAGCTCTGTGATGATTAAATTTTATATTGTGTAGTTGACTTAATGCTGATAATGAATGACTTGAAAGTTGCTTCCATGTTTTTCGGGATAAGCTTACACTACAAAAATAATCTATACATGGTATAGCAATATCGTAATAAGCTAATGTTGAGCGCAAAACTCTGATATCGAAGGCGGCGTTATGAGCAACTACAACGCTGTCTTCCAACCAATTCTTCAATTCACTCCATAATTCTTCAAAATTCTTTTCATTTGCCACATCAGCATTTGAAATTCTATGAACACGCTCGTTCCATGGATTCATATAAGGGAAACAACCGGGTTTTATCAACCACGACTTTGTTTCTGTGATAATTCCATTCTCAACCTTTGCTAGTCCTATTTCGCAGGGAAAATTGGCATGAGCAGTTTCAAAATCTAATGCTATAAAGTTCATTCTTATAAATTGAATATTTTTGCCAAAGATAGTTTTTTCTATTCATTGAGTTGATATTAATTGAATTTTTCACTATTTAAACTCCCGTAACTTACATATTTATACATAAACATACAAAAGCAACGAAAATTTCAATCATTATCGTTAAAATTAAGACCCAAAATTTATTCACAGCAAATTCTTCAATTATTAATTACTACCTTTGCACACAAATCGTTAAAATGTGCAATATGAATAAATTAAAAATCGGAAACCTAACAGCTAAACTACCAATAATTCAAGGTGGAATGGGTGTTGGTATTTCAATGTCGGGATTAGCGTCTGCTGTTGCAAATGAGGGAGGTGTAGGCGTGATTTCTTGTGCTGGACTTGGATTAATCTATCGCCACACAGCGAAGGATTATATGGAAGCTTGTATTATTGGGTTGAAGGAAGAAATAAGAAAAACTCGTGAAAAATCTTCGGGAATTATCGGAGTAAATATCATGATGGCATTGACGAATTTCAGCGATATGGTAAAAACAGCAATTGCCGAAAAAGTAGATGTAATTTTTGCCGGAGCAGGACTACCAATGGATTTGCCAAAATACAGAACTCCTGAATGTGTTACTAAATTAGTACCCATTGTATCCTCTGCCAGAGCTGCTAGAATTATTTGTGAAAAGTGGAAAACCCTGTATGACTATCTACCCGATTTAGTGGTAGTTGAAGGTCCAAAAGCAGGTGGACATCTTGGTTTTAAAACCAATCAGATTGAAGATCCTAATTTTTCTTTGGAGAATTTAGTTCCTGAAGTTGTAAAAGAAGTAAATCTGTACGAAGAAAAGTACAATCAGGAAATTCCTGTAATTGCTGCCGGAGGTATTTATACAGGCGAAGATATGTTCAATATCATGCAATTAGGAGCAAAAGGCGTACAAATTGCAAGTCGGTTTGTAACGACTTATGAATGTGATGCTGATATAAAATTCAAAGAAGCTTATATCAATGCAAGCGAAAATGAAGTAGAAATTATTCAGAGCCCTGTTGGAATGCCAGGACGTGCGTTAAAAGGCGAGTTTCTTGAAAAAGTAAAACAAGGTTTGACTGCACCGAAATCCTGTCCTTACAATTGTTTGCATACCTGCGACTACAAAAAAGTACCTTATTGTATCATTGTTACTTTGTTCAATGCATATCAGGGCAAAATGGATAAAGGGTATGCCTTTGCAGGAAGTAATGCTTATCGTGCCACTAAAATTACCTCAGTAAAAGAAATTATTGATGAAATTAAGGACAGTTTTGAAACTATTAAAGCAAAATTTGATGCTGAAAAGCTATTGTTAGCTTAAGTTTTTGATTTTTGAAATTCAATTTGGTTGAATAACTACAGATGATTAATATCTCTGTTGTTGTTCAACCATTTTTATTTTTGATGAAACAAAAGAAAAATATATTTTTCGCCTTTTCGTAATGGTTTTCTGAGAAAAATTCGTTATAATTGCATAAATTCTTTTAACGAAAATATGAAACAGTTGAAAATTCCTTTTATACCATCATTAAATAATATTGATCCTGAAAAATCATCTGTCATTTTAGATGAATTAGCAACTTCCGATAAAATTGAGATGCTGAACTGGCCGAAAAAGTATTACTACAAACCGATAACTTACTTTTATATAGCTCGATCGAATGATAGCATTTTTATTAAGTATTCAGTAAAAGGAAGTATGATTCGTGCCGTGTTTTCAACCGATCAGGAACCTGTTAACGAAGATAGTTGCGTTGAGTTTTTCTGCAAATTGCCTGACAATGAAAAATATATGAATTTTGAATTCAACTGTATAGGAACCTGTAAGGCATCAAAACGTGTAGCGAGAAATGTAAACGTAACTCCATTCAGCAAAGAAGAATTATCGATGATAAAACGTTATCCAAGTTTGGGAAGAAGAGCTTTTAAAGAAATGGAGGGTATGTTTGAGTGGGAATTAACGGTGAAAATTCCTATGAGAATAATGGGGATCAATCCGGAAAAATTACCCGAAAAATTATTGGGAAATTTCTATAAATGTGCCGACGGCACCGATTCGCTACATTATGTTACATGGAATCCAATAAAAACAGCAAGTCCGGACTTTCATCGACCTGAATTTTTTGGAGAATTATTGTTTTAAATTATATTTCCTTGTAATTAGCTATCTTTTTTAAATCATCAATCTGATTTTCAATGCCAAAGACCAAAAGTCTATCGCCAAGCTGAATAACATTGTCGGCCTTTGGATTCACTTGCAACTCGCTGGTACTGGAGTAAAACCCAATCACATTTAAATTCGTTCGCTGTGGTATATTCGCTTCACGATAAGTTTTATTTATCAAATCACTACCTTTAACTATTTCAACAAGACCAAATTTGTAATCTTTTAATTCCTGCCTTCCACCGGCAAATTCAACAAAGCTATAAAAATCGGCACTGGAAGTAGCTATTGAGATGATATGATCTGTTGCAATTTCAATCGGTGAAACAAGAAAGTCGGCACCGGCTCTTTTAAACTTTGCCTCGGAACTGGCTTCATCAATCCTTGTAATTACTTTTACATTTTTATTTATATCTTTTGCACTTAAGGTAACAAACAGATTTTGAGCATCGGTAGGAAGTACTGAAATCAAAATCTTAGCTCTTTCAACCCCAGCAAGCAAAAGGATTTCATCGCTTGTTGCATCACCTTCTAAATGAATAAACTTATCTTCATGTCGTTCTTTTAATTTCTCATTTTTATCTATATTCCCCTCAATTACAACTACTTGGTAATTTTTATCCAATAAATCTTCCAATACTTTTTTTCCTGTTTTTCCGTAACCACAAATAATATAGTGATCTTTCATGGAATTTAATTGCTTATTCATTTTTCTTTGTTTTAATAATGTTGATATTTCGCCTTCAGCAATAAATGCAGTAATTTTACCAATTGAAAATAGACCGAATGAAAAGCCGGACAAAATTAATAAAATTGTAAAAATTCTACCGGCATCGGTTAAAGGGACGACATCCCCATAACCAATCATTGAAAAAGAGGTAACAAGCATGTAAATTGTTAACAAGGGACTAAACCCTTCAATAAAAATATACCCAAAAAAACCAATAGTAAGAATTGAAAAGATTGCAATTAAAGGAACTAACAGCTCCTTTAATATCAATGATTTAATTTTAGATTTATACTTCATCTCAATTAGATTTAGGTTTAATTTTTACTAATCGCATAATGCATACAGGTCACCTCGCGGATTGACCAATAAAACAGGAACAGTGGATTTTTTTACAACATGACTTTCCTTTGACCCAAAAATAATATCATCCAATCCGTAATCGCGCGAAGAAGAAACGATTATACAACCGGCTTGTTCGTTTTGAGCTACTTCCACCGCTTCCATTTCTACTTTAAAACTGTCTTTTTTGGCTTTTTCAAGATTGTAACTGAAATCAAATTTATCAAATAGTTCTTTCATTCTTTCAGCATTTGTTGCTGCCTTTGAACCATAATCGTTGGCTAGCAGCATTTTAATTTTGGAGCCACAAAAACGACCAAATGCTGAAGCAAATTGCGCTTTTTCCATTTCCTCTTCTAAAAATCCAATGGGCAAAATAACCTTTTCCATTTTCAACTCAGAAAATGAATCTTTGTGTAATATGTAGGGAATTCGTAAGTCACGACACAAATTTAAAACGTATTTTATTGATTTTGATTTATTATCTGTCAATTGAATAAATAAAAATGAAATATCAACTTCATCACTGAAATCAGATAATGAGATATCATTAAAATTTCGTAAGTATATTTTTGAATCTGTAATTTCTAAATTATTTAAAGTAGACTTCAGTTCATTATCTGTTTCATCAAAATACAAAATTCCAAATTCTTTTCCTAGTTGTTTTGCCAGTTTATAAGCATTTGACAATAAGATGTTTGCTGTTTTTAATTGATGAATTTGAACAAGGACCATTTTTTAGTTGATTGGTTAATTGTGGTTATCAGAAAAATATAAAATTATTCCTGAAAATAAACTCTTTTTACTCTCTTCGAAACACTGGTCAGAACTTCGTAGGGTATCGTTTTGAGTTTATCAGCCACTTCGGTAATGGTCAGGTTATCACCAAAAATTTCAGCTACATCGCCTTCATTTGCATCAATATCAGTTACATCTATCATTATCAGATCCATACAAACATTTCCTACTACTTTTGCTCGCTTTCCATTTATCAACACTTCGCCTACTCCGTTTCCTAATTTGCGGTCGAAACCATCAGCATAACCTATTGGAATTACTGCAATACGTTTATCTGTTGTGATAATACCTTTTCTTCCATAACCTACTGTTTCACCGGCTTTTACATTTTTTATCTGTAAAATTATAGTTTTCAATGCGCAAACCTGTTTCAAATGCACTTCTTTTAATGAACTAATTCCATAATGTCCAATGCCCAAACGCACCATATCGAATTGAAATTCAGGGAAACGCTCAATTCCAGCTGAATTTAAAATATGTCGCATTATAGTATGCGAAAACACAGAAGAAATTTGATTTGCACAAGTGGTAAATCTATTTACCTGTTCGCGGGTGAAATTATCAAATTTTGCTTCGTCGGCACCTGAAAGATGCGAAAATACCGAACGCACTTTTACCTGATTCTGGTTTCTGAGCAATTTAATCAACCGATCCATATCCTGAGCTTCAAATCCTAAACGATGCATTCCGCTATCTATTTTAATATGAATAGGATAATTTATTAAACCGAGTTTTTCAACAGCCAATATAAATGATTCTAACAATCGAAAACTATAAATTTCAGGTTCCAGATTATTGTCGAAAATCATTCCAAAACCACCTTTTTCGGGATTCATAACCACAATCGGAATTCTTATTCCTTCCCTACGCAGTTCTGCACCCTCGTCGGCTACAGCCACTGCCAGATAATCGCAATGATGATGCTGAAGAGTACGTGCAACTTCCACCGAACCACTCCCATAGGCAAAAGCCTTAACCATGCACATGATTTTAGTTTCCGGACGAAGTTTTGATCGAAAATAATTCAAGTTTTCAATCAAAGCGTTTAAGTTTACTTCCAGTATTGTTTCATGGGTAATTAATTCCAGTTTTCCCGAAATATCTTCAAAATGATATTTACGGGAACCTTTTAATAAAATAATTTCATTCTTAAATTCCCTAGCCGCTTCTGATTTTAAGAAATCTTCTGTTGAGTTAAAAAAGTCTTTTTTCAGCAATTCGAAACATTGCGAATGGGTAGCTATCTCAGTGCCAATACCAATAATTCGTTGAATATTTTTTGTTTTAAGTAATTCTGCTACAGATGTATATAATTCTTTGCTTGATTGTCCGCTTTGTAATATATCCGAAAGTATTAAAGTCTTTGACAGATTCTTTGCAGTGGCTTGTTGATTCAAAAAATCGAGTGCAATACTCAGGGAATTCATGTCTGAATTATAACTATCATTTATAATTAAACAATTACGAACTCCATCTTTCACTTCGAGTCGCATTGCCACCGACTCTAATAATAGAATGCGTTTTGCTATTTCTTCAATTTTATAACCCAGATATAAAAGTGTTGATAAACATTGTAATGCATTTTCAACAGATGCATCATCCGTATAAGGTATGCAAAGCTGACTTGTCTTGCCTTCGTATTTAAAGGTCGTTTTTGTACAATTTGTATTCTTTTCAGTTTTTAATACTTGCAAGCTAGCTTTTGTACTTTTTCCCCAAGTGAATAATTTCCCTTTAAAATCGGATTGTGCTATTGCAATATCAACCAGCTTATTATCGGAACAATAAATTAATACTTTAGCGCCGATAAAAAGTTTAAGTTTTTCATCGCATTTTTGCTTTAAACCATTAAAATTTTCTTGATGAGCATCTCCTATATTCGTAAATATACCAATAGTTGGCTGAATAATTGACTGTAATTTAGCCATTTCATTCGATTCAGAGATGCCTGCTTCAAAAATACCTAGTTGTGTGTTTTTATCAATTGTCCAGACTGAAAGCGGTACGCCTATTTGTGAGTTATAACTGCGAGGCGAACGAGCAATACGATAATCGGTGTGTAACAATTGATATAACCACTCTTTCACAACTGTTTTTCCATTGCTCCCTGTAATCCCGATAACCGGAATATCATACGATGAACGATGTTTAGCGGCTAATAACTGTAATGATTCCAGCGTGTTATCTACTTTCAAAAAAACAGCATCAGTCATTTTTTCGAATTCCGGACGAAATTCACTTATAACGAAATATCGTAAATTTTGACCATAAAGTTCTGAAATATAGTTATGTCCGTTATTTCTATTGGTTTTGATGGCAAAAAACAAACTTTCGGCTGGGAAAGACAAGGATCTGCTATCGGTTAGTAGCCAGTTAATTTCCGACTCCAAACTATTTACTTCTTTCGCCCCAATGTATTGAGCAATAGCACTTAACTTCATTTTTATCAATTATTTAATGGTAAAGTTAACCACGTTTTTTCAGGTTGACCTATTAATTTTTCTGAAACTTTTAATGAATCTGAAACACTATAAATGCTATAGCCGCCCACTATATCCTTAGCTCTAAGTGTCGATCGATTCACAATTCCCGGTATTTCATCATAATTTAAAATGACGTTTCTATGATAATGTCCTCCCAGAATTGCCTTTATGTTATATTTTCTCAAGATCTTATATAAATCCCCCCAATTATCAACATCTCCATCCAACATCGGATAATGCGTCATTAAAAAAACAGGGTTTTTCTTGCCATTTTCTTTTAATTTACTCTTAATAAACTTCAAATCTTTTCCGGTTATATGAGCTTTCGATTTTTTGTCTAACGGACTTGTAGGAAATCCAATGAACTGATATTCATTGTGTTTAAACGAAAAAGTATCACTTCCAAAAACAGCATTAAAATAAATTGATTCAGTTCCTCCAGAATTTGTATCATGATTTCCAATGCTAATAAAATATGGTATTTTTAATTTATCTAAAATTTGTTTTGTAATTTTAAAAGATACCGAATCACCTAAATCAGTGTCATCTCCGGCAACTAACACAAAATCAATATTCTTTTGCATATTTAAATCTTTCACAGCATTCTCAAGATCTTCAGCATTTTGTGGTTTCAAAACAGAAATATGTAAATCGGTGAAAAACGCAAACTTAAATAATTTAGCAGAAAATGCAAAGCTGCTTGATACAAATAAAATAAGAGTAATTATTAGAAAAAGATTCTTCTTCATATAAATTGCTATTTGACAACAAATTAATTAAAATGTGTGTGTGTTAACAAAACATACAAAGATACTACTTTCATTATAAATTTTATATTGTTATTAAATAAAAAATTCAAAACAAAAAAAGGAATAAGTAAAGACCTATTCCTTTTTTATTGAACGATTTACTTTGTTAAATATAGAGGTATTTTAGAATAAATAATACGGCTAAAATATACATACTCAAGGTAAGTTTTTTGAAATTACCTGCCAGTAGATTAATTAAAACATAACTTAATAAGCCTAATGTTATTCCTTCGGCGATACTGTAAGTCAATGGCATAGCAATAATACAAATAAAAGCCGGTATTGATTCTGCATATTCGGTCAAATCAAGATCTTTAACTGAAGTCATCATAAATAATCCAACCAGAATAAGTGCTGGAGCAGTTGCAGCGCCCGGAATGGCAATAAAAATAGGAGCAAAAAACAAGGCTGCAAAAAAACATAAAGCAGTAACCAATGAGGTTAATCCTGTACGACCGCCTTCAGAAACACCTGCTGCACTTTCAACATAAGTAGTTACAGTACTTGTTCCTAAAATAGCACCAAAGGTCGTTCCTAATGCATCAGCCATAAAAGCTTTCTTCACATTCGGAATTTTTCCATCTTTATCCAACATATTTGCTTTACTGGATACACCAACCAATGTTCCCAAGGTATCAAAAATATCGACGAATAAGAACGTAAATACCACAATAAGCATATCGAAACTAAGTACTTGTGAAAAATCAAATTTAAAGAAAATTGGTTCAATGGATGGTGGAAGACTTGCAATACCATTAAAATGAGTGATGCCCATTGGAATTCCAATTATGGCAGTGACAATAATACCTATCAACAGATCACCTTTTACTTTTTTGATAATCAATACTGAAGTTATAATTAATCCAATTATACCTAGTAATGCAGTTCCGGAAGTAATAGTACCTAAATGTACTAAAGTAGCTTCGTTATTTACAATAATTCCTGCATTTTGCAATCCAATAAAAGCAATGAATAATCCAATACCCGCACTAATAGCTGTTTTAAGCGTTTTGGGAATTGCATCAACAATGGCTTCACGAATATTAAATAAGGTAAGTAAAATAAATACAATTCCTTCAATAAATACAGCAGTTAAAGCAAACTGCCAAGAATATCCCATTCCCAACACTACTGTAAATGCAAAAAATGCATTTAAGCCCATTCCGGGAGCTAATGCAAAAGGCAATTTAGCCCATAAAGCCATTACCAAGGTACCAAATATTGCTGCTATTGCTGTAGAAGTGAACAAAGCATGTGCATCCATTCCTGTTGCTGACAAAATATTGGGGTTTACGGCCAAAATATAAGCCATGGTAAGAAAAGTTGTAATTCCTGCAATAATTTCGGTACGAACATTTGTACCATTTTGCTTAAGTTTAAAGAATTTTTCGAACATAATTTGATTTTTAGTTAGTTGAATGAATTTTAGTTTCCTTTTAAATGTGAAAATACAAGCGTAATAGTCAACAAAAATATATAAAAAAGTTTTAAATATTCGGTAAAAAAAAATATTTAAGATTTTTGTTTTTGTACTATATTTGGAAAAATTACATCATAAAATCACAAACTTTATAATAATTAACTGACATACAATGTATTATAAATATCCTGCAAGATGAGAACCAAAAACGTTGTATGAGTTTTATCAAAAAAAAACAGTTTAAAATAAAAAATATGCATAAAGGTATATAAAGGTTTTGAAACGACTTTTATATAATTTGACATGTATTGAAAACAATATTAACGTTTAAGGTGTTACAATAAAATAATAAGAAAAATCAATTTAAATTAACATTAAAAAAATCAAAGTATGAATGTAAATGAAATTTTAAGTCAGCTGACACAAATTACCGTTCAGTATGGTCCTAAACTATTAGGTGCAATAATAGTGTTCTTAATCGGCATTAGATTAATAAAGGTTTTGACAAAGTCAATTAGTAAATTAATGGAAAAGAGTCAAATTGATCCAACATTAAAACCATTCATTAGAAGTATTATTAATGCTTTATTACAAGTATTGTTGGTTATTAGCGTACTTAGCATGGTGGGTATTGAAATGACTTCGTTTATCGCAATTCTTGGTGCCGCAGGTTTAGCCGTAGGATTAGCTTTATCTGGTACTCTACAAAATTTTGCCGGTGGAGTTGTTATTTTGTTACTTAAGCCATTTAAAGTCGGTGATTTTATTGAAGCTCAGGGTTTTATGGGTGTTGTAAAAGAAATTCAAATTTTCAATACGATACTTAAAACACCCGATAATAAAACAATATTTGTTCCAAATGGTGGATTATCAACTAATTCAGTGACAAATTTTTCAACTGAACCATTCAGAAGAGTTGATTTTAGTTTTGGAATTGGTTATGGCGAATCAGTTGAAAAAGCAAAAAAAGTTTTATCGGAAATTATTGCCGCTGATACCCGAATTATAAATGAGCCAGCAGAACCATTTATTGCTGTTTCGGAACTAGCTGACAGTTCGGTTAATTTTGTAGTGAGAGTATGGGCTAAAACGGAAGATTATTGGGGTGTTCACTTTGATATGAACGAAAAAGTGTACAATGAATTCAACAAAAATAATATAGAAATACCATTTCCTCAAGTTAGTGTACACATGAATAAATAAATCAAATTCCCATATAGGATAAAAAAAACTCTTTTGGAACACCCAAAAGAGTTTTTTTTGCTGTAATTTATTGAAATCCTATTTTACACATCGATAGAGCTTACTTCAACAAGCAATTCATCTTTCATTACTGATTGTCCGGTTTGTACACGAATTTTTCGGATAACACCATTACAATTTGCTGAGATTTCGTTTTGCATTTTCATCGATTCCAAACTTAAAATCGGTTCACCTTCGTTTACCAAATCTCCTTCAGATAGGAAAATATCAACAATTTTTCCGGGCATTGGCGCAACTATATTATTCTCATTCAATTGTTTATCCGGATTATTAATCATTCCACGACGAATATATGAGAATAATGATTCGAGACTGTAACGATATTCCACGCCATTGACCTTTATCACTGCTTTATTTTGATCGCGAGATACTAATTCACAATGAAAACGTTTCCCATTTCTTTCAAACGTATAATTAAAATCCTCTTGTTCAATAAAATCAATATCTTGTTCAACACTATTTATTACTGGTCGGGATTCTTTTGGAATATAGATTTTAAACCGTTTTCCGTTTTCTCTCAATGCGATAAACAATCGTGATGCATCACGTTTATAAATATATGAAGTTCCCATGTTATAATTTTTACCTCTCCCCAACTCTCTCCAAAAGAGAGGGAGCCTGACTTTGAGTATTTATTAAGTATATTTTTTTAAAATAATTATTCCCTATTCTAATTACCTCTCTTTAATGAGAGTGTTGTTGATTTTAGGATTTTTAGTAATTTAATCGTTTATTCAATACCCAAACGTTCAACGAATCATTTTTATAAGTAGGTGTATCCGATGAAAGTTGCAGATATTCAGAAGCATACATAATTGTAGAGATCGGAAGAGCACACG
>JAQUWU010000020.1 GCA_028692715.1 Paludibacter sp.
TGATGAAAAAGAAGAGTGGAATTTTTTTCAACATGCAAAAACTTTGGATGAAGTAAAGACCTATTTTAACAAAAACCCTTGTTGAACATATCTTAAAGTCTTTAGTTAGCCTAAACGTCTTTACTTGATTGTGGTTAAAAGGAAAAACTCAGTTCTAATTGTTAGCAGCCTAAAAGCTGAATAATATACTCATGAGTATTCAAATTTGACAGTAAAACAACAAAATATTAACATAAAACAAAAAATTAAAACAAAACAATTTTCAATGGGAGTTCTTTTGTACAAAGAATAAAGATACATTATGTTCACTATTACTAATTTCTAAACATTAGTTTCAATCCCTAACATAAAAAAAATGTTGGGGATTTTTTTATCAGTTTTGTTTGAATCTTAAATGCATCATAACAGCAAGTTTTAAATCGTAATATATTCTCTTATTTTGGATTAAAATACAGTTAAAAACAATGACAAAACTATCAATTTTTGAGAAATATGGGGAAAATGTGGGGAAATTCACTTATTCTAAAACTAAAACTCCCTGATAATATTTTAATTATCAGGGAGTTATTTGATTTTAATAAGTGACCGCGACAGGATTCAAACCTGTAACCCCCACATCCGTAGTGTGGTACTCTATTCAGTTGAGCTACGCAGCCGTTGCTTTGTTTTGCGAGTGCAAAGATAAGGCTATTTTTTAATTCATCAAAGGAAAAATTGAAATATTTAAGTACATGTTTTTTTATGAGCAGTAAATAGTAGATATCGTGATAGTTATACGTTTTTTTCTTTGCAAAATCAATCCGGAAATTCATTAATTGAATTCACGGATTGGTTTTATTTTCTGTTAAAGTGAAGATGTTTAAATATTTGATCCTATGTCACCATGACAAATAATATTAGCATTTTCATCCGAGTTTTGATAGATATTTATATATCCGAGATAAACCATCCAGTTGTCATAGGTTATCGCAAGATTATTATCCAGGGCTTTAATATTTGTATAGCTTTTGTTTGTAGTTCCATTTACGGGGTTAAGTGTTTTTAGTAATACCGCCACCACCTACACTAGCTATTGAACCTATATTTATACTTGCAGGATAAGATTGACCTGCAATGGCTCCACTAAGTGTAATTGTCACCAGCGTATTGCCATTTACTCTTTTCTCGAACAAAGCTGTTCCCGATACATTAAAAGTACCTACTGCAGAAAGAATATACGTTTTGCTAGTACTTGTAATTTTATTTCCGCCTATGTCACCATTAGCAAGTATTACATTCTGTTCTGTACTGCTTTTATGTATTTGCACAAAACCGTCATAAGCATTTAATTCCTTGTAAGTCATGGTGGTAACTAGCGTTGAGCTTTTGCCTGTTTCGTCTACAGGGTTGAGGACAAGTGCTACTGTGCCACCTTCTACTGCAGAATTCATACAAAGTTCTGCAGGATGAGTTCCTGCAGAGGCACCGGTAAGCTCAATCTCAATAGTTACCGAATTTGTACTTGTTTCAATGAAAGTTACTGTGCCACTAACTCCAAGAACATCTTTAACTTTCAAGCTGTATGATGTTTCTGCGGGTGGAACGACTGGATCATTTGATTTGCAGCTTGCTCCTGCAAAAATTATCGCGAGTAATGTGATAAAAATTATTCCTGAATTTTTCTTTTTCATATTGTAATTATTTAGTTGTTTTAACCGCTTCTGGCGGCACAGTTTTAATTAATACTTCATCCTGTAATTATAATAATTGGCTTACATTAAATCCTAATATTTAAGTTGGGAAATTAAAAAATAAAATGATTATCCGCAAGATGTTCTATTTTAAAGTTGTAACAAAGATTATTATTGATTTATTTTCTCAAAACTAGCTGATTATTATAAATATATAACCACGAATTTTACGAACCAACGGGAGATAATTATCACTAAAATTTACATTTAAAATTCGTGTGAATTTGTGTATTTAGTGGTTAAAAAATGAATTCTACATTTTGTTAAACGAAGTTATTAAGTTTAAGAAATTGTTTAAAAATAAATCTTAAATTGGGTTTCAATTATTTTTTAGACTATTTGTGGCTTCGTTTTTCGAGAAATAGCGGGCTATTTGAGAAAAGCAAAGTGAAAATAGGCAAAAAAGTATGAAAAACAATAAGACAGTCTCCTTGTCCTAAATTTAAATGATCATATTTTACTGATAATCAGGCATAAAACATATTAACGTTTATTCCTAAACCGTTTCTAATATTTATTGGAGCTTTTGCAGATAACCAATATAATAAATTATGTATATGTCAGAATATTAATGCAATAGTATCGCGATGTTTTTTATGCCAGTACAAAATCAAGTTGCTTTTTGTCCAGATTTGCTTTCGCCACTTTCACGGTTACTTCGTCTCCCAGTTGATATTTTTTATGATATCGTCTTCCGACAAGACAATAGTTTTTATCGTCAAAGGTGTAATAATCGTCATCTAAATCACGTATAGGAATCATTCCTTCGCATTTATTCTCGGTTAATTCCACATAAATTCCCCATTCGGTAACACCGGAAATTACACCATCAAAAACCTGACCAATGCGGTCTGACATAAATTCTACCTGTTTGTATTTAATGGAAGCCCGTTCGGCGTTTGAAGCCAGTTGTTCCATATCAGAGCTGTGCTGACAATATTCTTCCCATTCCGATGCATTTACACTTCGACCTCCATCGGCATATTTTTCGAGTAAGCGATGTACCATCATATCCGGGTAACGACGTATGGGCGAGGTGAAATGGGTGTAAAAATCAAAAGCTAAGCCATAGTGTCCCATATTGGCAGTAGAATAAACGGCTTTTGCCATAGAACGAATGGCGAGTGTTTCAATCAGGTTTTGCTCTTTTTTTCCTTGAACATCATCCAGTAATTGGTTGATAGAGCTTGAAACTGCTGCCTGTTTGCCGTTGGTTTTAAGGTTATAGCCAAATCTTTTTATGAACAAAGCAAAATTATTCAATTTGTCGGGATTTGGCACATCGTGAATACGATAAACAAATGTCTTGGCTTTTTGTCCTTTTCCGGGCTTGCCAATATGTGTTGCTACTGTTTTGTTGGCCAACAACATAAATTCCTCTATCATTTTGTTCGCATCTTTTTGCTCTTTGAAAAATACGGATATTGGTTTCCCTGTTGAGTCAATTTCAAAACGCACTTCAACCCTATCAAAAGCAATAGCTCCTGCCTCAAAACGTTTTTTACGGAGAATTTTAGCTAATCTGTCCATATTCAGGACTTCTTCCTTATAATCTCCTTCGCCGGTTTCAATAATTTCTTGTGCTTCTTCGTACGTAAAACGACGATTGCTACAAGTCACTGTTTTAGCAATATCATAATGTTGTATTTCCGCATTATCGTTCATCTGGAAAATAACCGAATAGGTCAGTTTATCTTCATTGGGGCGAAGCGAGCAAATGCCGTTTGATAAATGCTCGGGCAACATAGGGATTGTTCTGTCTACCAAATAAACCGAAGTGGCACGATTCAATGCTTCCTCTTCGATAATGCTTTCAGGGCGCACATAGTGAGTTACGTCGGCAATGTGAACGCCCACTTCCCAGAGTCCGTTTTTAAGTTTACGCAACGAAAGTGCATCGTCAAAATCTTTTGCATCGCGTGGGTCGACGGTGAATGTTACTATTCCGCGCATGTCGATACGTTTTGCCACTTCCTCAGGAGTAATACCTGCATCCATTATGCTGGCGGCAGCTTCCACAGTTTCGGGATATTTATACGGTAACCCAAATTCTGCAAGAATAGCATGCATTTCGGTGTTATTCTCTCCTTTATCCCCCAATACATCAATTACTTCACCCACCGGATTTTTAGCGTTCGGTTCCCATGCGAGCAATTTCACTACTGCTTTTTGTCCTGACAATCCGCCTTTGAGTTTGTTTTTGGGAATGAAGATATCGTTTGTACTCACTTTATTATCTAAAATCAGAAAAGCATAGTTGTCGGAAACATCCAGAACGCCCACAAAAGTGTCCTTAGAACGTTTCACAATTTCCACCACTTCACCTTCGGGCGTTTGTCCTTTTCGGCGTGCATAGAGGAAAACCTTCACTTTATCATTCAGTAAGGCATGGTTTGTTTTGCGTTCAGGGATAAATACAATTTCGCCTCCATCATCCGGATTCAAAAATGTTTTCACACCCTGTCGTTCAATGGTACCTGTAATGTAACCACCACGGGAATTGACTTTAAACTTCCCATGTGAAATTTCCACCAAAAAGTCTTCATCCAGTAATTCATACAAAAGTTGGTTGATAAAAACCCGTTGTGACTCAGATTTTACGTCCAACAATGTTGATATTTGCTTGTAGTTGAATGTTTTCTCCAAATTTTCATTGAAGATATTAATAATGTTTCGCATCAATTCTTTTTTGTTGACACGTGTGCTTTGTGTGGTTTTTCTTTTTGTTGACATAAAATTCAGTTTTATTAGTTAGTAAAGTTAGTAAAGTTCTTAAAGGTTGAAAGTTTATAAAGTTTTTAAAGTCAATTCATACATTTATGATCTTTCTTTTCACTTTATATACTTTATGAACATTATGAACTTACATCTACTACATGCAAATATACAACAAAGTGTTAAGCTGTTTAGTTTTTTGGAAAATTAAATAGTATAATTTTTTATGAAATTATTATTTTTGTAAAAGTTATTCTACTCAAGTCTACAAAACCCTTTTATAAAGTTTCACTAAGAAAGAAGATTGCTGCTCTAAAATGCAGCGGTTAATAAATGGATTTAGAAAAATTAATTCTTTTCAAATAAATACAGGGTTTGTTGTTTCACAATTTTTAAGTACTTTCGCAAACCAATTTATATAAGCAGTTTAGATCTTATGGAATGAACATTAAAACAGTTTTTATTCCCACTAGGCTTACCAAGAATGAGGATGAAAATTTAATGCGATCCTTTGTGAGGCAAACAAGTACTCCCGATAAATTAGGACAAGTTATGCGACAATTTTAAAAAATGATTATTTACGCATGAAATCAAAAATTGCTTTTATTATCAATCCCATTTCCGGAACCGGAAAAAAGGAAGATTTACCTGCATTAATAAGGCAAGAACTGGATGCACGAATGTATGAGCCAGAAATTGTTTTTACACAAAGTAGAGGTGATGGAACCATATTGGCAAAATCATTTATCGACAGAGGTTTTCAGTTTATAGTAGCGGTGGGAGGCGATGGTACGGTCAATGAAGTGGCTCGGGCATTGATTCATACCGATTGTTCGTTGGGAATAATACCGATAGGTTCCGGAAACGGTCTGGCTCGACATTTGGGAATTCCAATGAATAACAAAAGAGCCATTCAACAGTTAAATGTATCCGAAACCATTCAAATGGATTATGGGTTGGTAAATGGAAAACATTTTTTTTGTACCTGCGGAACAGGTTTTGATGCGTATGTAAGTACCGAATTTGCCAAAGGTAAAAGGCGGGGAATAATGTCCTATATTGAAAAAATTATTACTGGATATTTTAGTTACAAATCGAAAAAATACCAGTTGCTAGGTAATGGCATTGATCTGAAAGTCAAAGCTTTTGTGCTGACTTTTGCTAACGCTTCACAATGGGGAAATAATGCTTATATAGCACCACAAGCCAGTGTACAGGATGGGAAAATGGATATTTCTATTATGAGTAATTTCCCGATTATTGCTATACCAACCTTAGCAATCAATCTTTTTGCCAAAAGTATAGACAAAGATTTATTTATGACCACCCTTCGTTCAGCGGAAATTACGCTGATTAGAGAAGATTCAGGACCTTTTCACTACGATGGAGAACCTTACGAAGAAGGGAAGGAGATTCTTGTAAAAACAGTGCCCGATGGGCTGAATGTGTTGGTGAAGAAAAGGTTTTGAAAGTGTTATGTTATAAAAGATCCCTGCAAGTTATACAAAACTCGCAGGGATTCTCATTTTGAAATAAAATCAACGTCTAAAAGGCTAATACCGATAGCACAAACAATACAGTCCAATTTCGACTTTGTCTCATTGCCCTATTTGTTTGTTCCGAAAAAACGGAATCTCGAAATACTCGATATGCATCGGCATTAACCACTGTAGACGTATAAAACAGCTTTGGGCTATTTTATATGTACAGATGGTATAAACAACCGATAAGAAAGTTGATTTGGAACTTTACTCCCATCAGTATATTCCTCAAATTTTGATTTATAAATCTTCGTTTTCGAAGAGTGTTGTTTGTTTTTAAAGACTATCAATTATGTGATTTTACTCTTATGGGCTGATTTTAAATGTTTTATTGATATGGCACACAAATTGGTTATTAAACCGTAAAATAAACGAAAATTAATTCAATAATTATAAACATGAAAACATTAAAAATTAGTAAACTTTTTATTGCAATTTTTGCTTCCGCTTTTTTGTTAACATCTTGTTTGAATGATGACTTTACAGATATTAATGATTCTACAATAAATTATGTAGATTTTGACTTTAAAACAACAAAAGAAATTAGTGTGAATATTGAAGCTTTAACCAATGACAACAATCCAATTCCGGGAGTTAATGTTACGATTTACAGCAAAAATCCATTAAATGAAAACGGTGCTTTAATTGAAAATTTTGAAAATTATCAAATTTTTAGTGGAATTACGCTTAACAATGGGAAATTAGAAACAAATATATCAACTGCAACAGCTGTCGACAGTATTTATGTATTATCAAATTATATAGGTTTGGAGTCGTATAAAGTTGCTAACATTAATACTACAAATGAACTTTCAATAGTATTTGGTGGCGCAAGCACACAAAACACTAATAATCAAGTTGGAGCCAGAAGGGTAAAAAGTGAAGGTATTTGGTGGGTAAGTGATTTTTGGAAAGTAAATGATTTCTATGCCTATTCAACCTGGAATAACTCTGGAGTTCCGAATAATTTAGTTTCACCAGACGATGTTATTTCAAGTGATTTTTTGGCTGATATAAATGCTTCATTGCCTGAATCGAAAAAACTTCCTAATTCGCATCCGGAATATTTTAATAGCGAAGATGATGGTAGCCTTGTTTTAATTGAGGATGCTGAAGTTTGGGTGACATTTGTGCACGAAGGAGCTGCGTGGTTAAATTCACTTGCGTATTACACTTATCCTTCTGATAAAGTTCCAGCTAATAAATCAGAAATTAAATACCCAACAATCGTTTTTCCAAATGTATCGTTTTCAGGTTTCGGCGGTGGTTTAAAGTCTGGAAATAAAGTTCAATTACTTTATTTTGATGAGACAAAAAATCAATATACTAATTTATTTCCTGCCGGAACTACTGTTGCTTGGGTTTTAAGAGCAAATGGTTGGAGTAGTAGTTCAAAAACTGTTGGATCAGGAAGTCATACCGTTTATTCAAATGTCGCATTTAATCCTGAGTCTGATGATAATTTGAAAAAACATAATGTATTACTCAAAGATGATACTCGAAAACTAATACTAATTGGTTTTGAAGATATGCGTCGAGATTATGGTTCTGACAATGATTTTAACGATGCTGTTTTTTATGCTACTGTTTCACCTTATACTGCTGTAAAAAATTCAATTTATCAAACAATAGACACACCTACTGATACCGATGGTGATGGTGTATCAGATACTCGTGATGAATATCCTACTGATCCAAAGCGAGCATTTAATAACTATTATCCATCTAAAAATGCAACTGCAACACTTGCATACGAAGATTTATGGCCAAGCAAAGGTGATTACGATTTTAATGATCTAGTTGTAGATTATAATTTTAATCAGATTACAAATGCTGAGAATAAAGTTGTTGACATTGAGGCAAAACTGACTGTACGTGCAATTGGTGCAAGTTATCACAATGCATTTGCTATTCAACTTAATGTTGCAGCCACTAATATTGCTTCTGTCACAGGACAATCCATTTCAACAGATATATTCACTTTAAATTCAAATGGTACTGAGTCAAATCAGGAAAAAGCCGTAATTGTTGCATTTGACGATGCTTATAAAGTATTTCCAACAAATCCTGCAGGTGGCTATGTAAATACATTGAAAAGCGCACAACAACTTACAGCAAATACAATTGATTTGAAAATATGCTTTGTCAATCCAGTCTCAACTTCAGATTTAGGCACTGCACCTTTCAATCCATTTATTGTTGTAAATAAAGTGCGTGGTAAAGAAGTTCATTTGTCTGGATATGCGCCTACTTCATTGGCAAATACAAGTTTGTTTGGCCAAGGACAAGACGACTCTAATGTTTCAATTGCTAAGTATTATACGTCTGATATGTTTTTACCTTGGGCTTTAAATATCCCAGTTCAATTTGATTATCCGGCCGAAAAAGAAGAAATAACAAACGCTTACCTGAAATTTAACGATTGGGCGACAAGTAAAGGATCTGTAGATAAAGATTGGTATTCAAATATCAGCGGTTACAGAGATAATACCAAGATATATTAACCATAGATTTTTGATTTTAATTAAAACTGTTTATTGCTTAATTGTCAGGCTTTAAACTCTAAATTATAACACTACTTTTCAAAATCCCCCCTGTGGGGATTTTGTGTTTTAAATAAATCATAGTTCATTATCCTCCGATTACCATAATTTTCAAAAAGTTGAAAAATGCAGAGTCTTTGGATTTTTATTCGTTGTTATTTTGCCGGGCAACGTGCTCTAGTATCTGGATATAACTACGATAGTTATCCTGAGTGCTAAATTCCAATTAAAATAAAAAAAAGAAAGAATAGAACTTGCAGGCAACCGACAGGTTCTATTCTTCTATGACAAATATGGTATTGAATTTTCTTATTGCTTACATATAACTATCAGAGACTAAAATTACAAATTTGCATAAATCGTATTTCAATTTTCACAAGCTTACGAGTCCAGTAATTGTCCTTTTTTTAAGGGACGAGCGAAGGGGATTCCAGTTTATTTTTCTTTTTATTTTTCCCCTCCATAAACCGAATCTCCTACTCAGTTTAGCTATTTTTTTACTATTTTTCCTGTTGTTATCCCTTTGTCAGTCACGATATTTATTATATAAAGACCTTTTGTAAGTTTATCCATTTTTAAGTATTCTGTAGGTGAACCAACACAATCTTTTTGCACTAGTATTCTGCCATTCACATCCATGATGCTAATGTGTTTCATTGTAGCCATATCACTTTTTACAGACAAATAGATGTCGACAGGATTTGGATACAATAATATTTTGTAAGACTCCATATTTTTTAAACCGTTTGGTCCTAATATGGTTAGTTTACCGGCTTGATATACAAATGAATAATGGTCATCTAATCCGCCGGAAACAATTACATCATATTCTCCGGGTGAGCTAGTTAATACAGCATTTGTTGTAGCTGTAGGTAAAGTATTTATTAAAGTGGGCGTTTCATTAAACACAAAACCCGAATACGAAAGTCTGAAATTTGGATTTTCGCTGTTCATTTCACGTGTTGTATCGTTTGCCATTACCAACAATTCTGCTTTAGTCAAAGCAAGATTCAAAATAACGGTACTATCGCAACCCGTTTGGGTTTGAAGATTAAGCGTGAATTCGCCCGGAAGTTTGTGCCATTCGCCACCAAATTGTAAACTATCACCATACATTATTGTATTTTCTGTTGTTGTTTTAGCACTTGGATTCACTCTGATAAAAGCAGGTTGAGTATAAGCCAATGAATCAATACCACCTTTAAACCAAACAGTTGCTAATACATCGTGTGTTCCAATGGAGTTGTAATAGTGTTGAGGTTTAAATCCTTCTACACGTGTATTTTCTTCAAATTTCCATTCTAAACGTGCTATAAAAAGTGAGTCACTCGTAAAATTGACAATGCCCGAATCACACAATTGCTGATTATCAGCTGTAAAATTGAATCGTGGAATTTCATTTTGCGAAATAGTATCAGTAATTACTGAGCTCCATTTCCCAGCTTCATCTCTGAACTGAAAATACATTACCTGATTTCCCATGGGTAAGTTTGCTACATCTAACGAATCATTTATTGATGTCCTTTCTGTTTCAATATTTGAGGCAGCAATATTCGAACGGTAGTCAGGCTCAATTTCAAACCAGTAGCGATAGTTGGAAATACGGTTGTTCTTGATTTCGATATTTCCAAGTTGGAAATAGTTACTTTGAACGCTGCTCCATTTTCCTTTTGCATCAGCAAACCGTACAGAGAATGTATGCAATCCATTAGCAATATTATCTATTGTCAATGAATCCTGCCATAGGTAAATTCTATCGGCATCAAAAGGTTTTTGATTTTTTTGTTGTGTATTATTATCTATCCAATACTCCAATTTTGTTAGTACAGGATTAGTAATTATTTCGTTCCCCGATTTTACAAAGAATGAAGAAATAACGCTGCTCCAATTCCCCACATTGTCACGAAATCGAGCTTGTCCAACATGAAGACCATTGTTTACTGAACTCATATCCAATGAATCCAACCATTGATAAAGATTTGTATTCGTTGTATTTTTGCGGTTTCTTGAACTTGAATTTCCATCCAGCCAATATTCCATTTGTGTTATTTGTGGTTGACCTATTATTTCCTTGTTTCTTTTCAGAAAGAAAGAAGATACTACACTGCTCCATTTCCCTGAGTTATCACTAAAGCGAACGTGTCCAACGTGTAATCCATCGCTTAAAGAATTCATATCCAGCGAATCCAACCAATTGAAATTGCGAGCAGGGATGATAGTTTGCTGCATTTTAGATGCAGAATTATTGTCGATCCAATACTCCATTTTTTCGATGTTGGGATTCAAATCTACCATTGCACCTGATTTCAGAAAGAAAGAAGATACCACGCTGCTCCATTTCCCGGAATTATCGCAGAATCGAACATGTCCAACGTGTAATCCATCGCTTAAAGAATTCATATCCAGCGAATCCAACCAATTGAAGTCGCGAGTGGGGATGATCGTTTGCTGCATTTTAGATACAGAATTATTGTCGATCCAATACTCCATTTTTTCGATGTTGGGATTCAAATCCACCATAGCACCTGATTTCAGAAAGAAAGAAGATACCACGCTGCTCCATTTCCCGGAATTATCGCAGAATCGAACATGCCCAACGTGTAATCCATCGCTTAAAGAATTCATATCCAGCGAATCCAACCAATTGAAATTGCGACCAGGGATGATAGTTTGCTGCATTTTAGATACAGAATTATTATCAATCCAATATTCCATTTTTACGATTTTGGGGTTCAAATCCACCATAGCACCTGATTTCAGAAAGAAAGAAGATACCACGCTGCTCCATTTCCCTGAATTATCGCAGAAGCGAACGTGTCCAACGTGTAACCCATCGCTTAACAAAATCATATCCAATGAATCCAACCAATTGAAGTTACGAGCTGGACTGATAGTTTGCTGCATTTTTGTTGCAGAGTTGTTGTCGATCCAATACTCCATTTTTGTAATTGTCGACACTGTGCCACTTATGCTTGCATTCACTTTCATTACAGCTGTTCCTTTTGGAAAAATAGAAGAGTTTGCTTTTGTAAATAATGGTGACGATAAGGCTATTATTGTAAAAAAAATTAGCAATTTTTTCATCCTTAAAGTTGATTTTAAGTTATGATTTTTTTGAAAGAAAATATACAAAACCTTTATGATTATCTGGATTGAGCTTCAACAGTAACATCTACTTTTAGTTTGCCATTCTTAACTTCTGTAGCATTATTTAGTACCGATACATGCGGGTTTGAAGGATTAATTTTGAAAGGGTACTCAGTACCGTAGATGCCAGTGTCGGTATTATCAAATCCCGCTCCAATTCCGGCCGAAGTTAATTTTAAATGATAATCATTTTCATAATCAAATGTATATTCCTTTCCTGTTATTATATTCTCAAAAATCCCTGCAAAAGCTTGTGATTCTATATTTCCCTGGTTGGGAAATATTAAACCAGGTGCAGCCACAATCAGGTTGTTTTTAAAAGTGCAGGTGTTCGGATAGTTAACATAATTTCCAACAATAACATTTGAATTGGCTTCAATTCCGTTACAGTGGTAAAAATTACTTGCTGACCAGCCACTATAGTTCACAATACCATTTGTAAGCAAAATACAATGATTTATTAAGGTTACGTTCTCAAAGGATTGAATCACTCCCTGAATGATACATTTTTCGAAAACTACATTGGTGACATTTATTGAACCAAATATATATCCTACTATAACACATTCGTTGAACATAAGTAGGGTTGAGGGTTGGTTTATGTATCCCATATTCAGATTGTTGAATTTCATTCTCGAAAAGATGAAATTGTTGAATGTATTTCCTGCAGGCATGCTAATATCTCCCTCTAAACTAATTCCTTCAAAGGTACTTCCACTTGCAGCAGTTGATAGCATTAATGTCCCATAGATACGCGTAGGGTTGGTCGCTGCTGTTGAATCGGGGTAATGCCCCGTTCCGTAAATAGTCAGTTTTTTTGAAATATTCAAATTTTTATTATAGGTGTAGCCGGGTAAATAGATCGTATCACCCGATTCGGAATGAGCCATGATGGTATCAATGTTTTGATGAAAAAAAACCTTTGATCCATTTTGCAATGCAATTATGCGCTGTGCCTGCACGTTTAACAAGCATAAAATTAAAACAGCAATGAGGAAGCTAATTCGTTTCATAAATCTATATTATTAAGTTGTTGATATTTAGTATTGTAAGTGAATGAATGATTATGTAATTATGTTGTTTCTTAATTCTTAACGGGGTTGGGCTTTCACCGTAACATTCACACCCAATTTTCCATTAATTACATTTGAAGCGTTATCAACCGAAATAATGTGAGGATTTTCAGGAACGTCTTTGTAGGGTATATCTGATCCATAGATTCCAATATCCATTCCATCGGTACCTGCATTTTTTCCCGGACAGTCAGGTTTCAGACGGTAGTTGTAATCATAATTAAATCCTGAAGTTAGATTTTCTGCATTAACAAAAATCGATTCACGAGCTATGTTCACGAGATTACCAGTCATCGAATTGGTTCCAATAGCATCATTTGTAATATCTAGATTTGCTGAGAAAAGATTATTTCGCAATGTGGATTGATTTAGACCACTCATAGGATTACTGGCCAAACAAATATTGTTTTCGATAAGAACACCAGACACATTGGAAAAGAAATAACTATAATCTAATATTGTATTGTTTTTAAAATAGCAATTTTCAGGAAAATTGAAATTAACTACATAATCATTTATAATATTTCGCTCAACAGCTATGTTGGAAGGAGTATAACCACCATCCACCATACTACGGATAACATTCTCGTTAATGTTAATGTAATTGACCTGAGAGTTGCTAACGTTGCTATTATAATTTAAGTATATGTTACCCACATTGCAACGACTAATCGTTACATTTGAGACATTCCTATTTGTTGTATTAGTTCCGAAATATATATTTGCATTAATATAAATGCCAGACAGTGTGGAGTTATCACTTCCGGTAATAAAACGAATATTATTTAGAATGCCTGAAAAACCAGTAGCTTTGGTAGAATCAGGAACATGACCTACGCCAAAAATATGTAATTCTTTATTTATGCTAAAGTCTTTACCATAATTATAATTTGTGCCTGGTAAGTAAATTGTGTCACCTTGTTCGGCATGAGCCATTATAGTGTCGAGCTGTTGATGAAAAAATGATTTAGAACCATTTTGCAAAGCGATAACACGCTGTGCTTGTATGCTTAATAAGCATAAAATTAACACAGTAAAGAGGGTAATAATTCGTTTCATAAGACTATGTATTTTAATGATTTAGTATTATAAAGAGTTGAAATGTAAGTAGTAGGAAATTCATAGAAAGCAAAATCCCAAGCGTTTAATTATTTGCAGTTTGTTTATTTATGTGTAAATATATTACACAAAGATAAAATTGGTTGCGAATTATATAATAGCAAAAGATACAAAATGCTGCGCAATAGGTAAAATATTTTATTTTTTTTTATATCGTTTGGATGTGAGGATTAATATTATTTTCGTAAAAGTAAGCTTGTTTCTTTTCTAATTCCAAATAGAAAAAACAAAAAAAACTCTCAAATCAATTAAGATATGAGAGTCTAAATATCAATAAAAATTTAGAAAGAATTATTTTATATTGCATTCGGAAGTGCTGTAACAAAGTCGAAAAATACCGATCTCGCTTTAAGAACTGCAATATAATGGTTTAGTTCTTCTTTATAATCTACTTTCTAGTCTTTGTGTATTTTAGTTGTAAGCAAACTTATGCAAATTCAGCAATGCGTTTATTGTAGGCTTGTAGTGCATTTGCCATGTTGTTTTTATCTGTTTCGTCCCAACGGGACTCTGATATTGCCATGTGTTAAAACACCACAAAATGCGTTGTCACTACGGGACGTTTATCATTACGAAAATTTGAATTTGGAGTGCCTTTGGTACGTTTTTGTATTCTAACGTTATGGCTTGCCCAACATTAATAGCAGTGAAAAATAGTGGTTTAAGCCCATCTATAACTATTCCACGCTCAACAATCTTCCGGTTTTCGTATCAAATTTTATTTTGATATTGGGTTGTTCAACAAAATCAACCGATAGGGGAATGACTTTCCCAAATTGAGGAATATCAAGTTTTTCATTGTAAATATTATTTAGCCCATCGCTAATGCTGATTTGAGTGCTGGCAGGTTGTATGTAGTAAAGTGCCGGAGTTGCTTTTTTTGCTCTCGAATCTGAAACGGCAGTGGGAATTGCGGTAGGTATTACATTAATATAAAAGGGTCTTCCACTTAAATCATCTTTTGAAACGATACCGTTGAAGGCTGACAGACGGAATAATACCTCATCTTTTGTGGCAGAGCTTGGTGTAAAATATATTTTTTTAGAAATTATTTCAGTTGTTTTTTTACCAATAAAAAGTTCTGTCAGGTTTTTTTCAAGTTTATTTAATCCATCCATAACTGTTTTAAAAGATGAACCATCAGCAGGAAGATGTTCAACATCAGCAGTAAGAATGCCCATACGACTTTCACGAATGCGATAAATTTGTTTTGCTGCGCCTTCAGCCATTTTTGCTTCAGAGCCTGCCATCATATATTCTTCGCCCAAAGGCAATAAATCAGTTGGGACAACATCCATTGTTGTTAATTTAGGTGTTTCAACTTCTTTTTTTTCTTCTTTTACAAAAGGAGTATTTATTCCATACAAAATCCCTTTTTTATTGACTGATAAATGAGATACATTCGATTTTTTTGTTGGAACGAATGAAAAAGTCCGTGCAGGATCGGCAACTGATTGCGTTTTCAGGTTAATACTCTTGATGTTATAAATGGTTTTTTCATCAGTAACGACCTTTTTTGTAGCTAAATAACGTTCGGAATAACGATAAAATATTCCGGGTTTTTCGGTGACTTTTTCAGTTGTAATTTCAATGCAAAGTTCTGTTTTAGGCAATGAGTATACCAAAACAGACTGACCTTCAGAAATAGAAAATGATGTCTGAGCATTTGCTAACAGACATAAAATGAGTAAGTTTGATAAAATATACAGCTTTTTCATAAGATTATTGTTATTTATATATAGCGTTTTAATGCTTTGCGATATTTATAGTTATTTGCCTGCGTTTTATTTGCCTTACGTTAATAATTAGGATTTTTGACAATATATATTAATTAGTTTCAACCACTCAATCCCATTAACCCATTATCACATCACCACATCACCACATCACCACATCACCACATCATCACATCATCACATTATCACATCATCCCATCACCACATTATCACATCACCACATCACCACATCACCACATCATCACATCATCACATCGTCTCATCACCACATTACCTACTTCTTTTTCGGTTTTGCCTTCGCTTTGGGTTTTGCTTTGGTTGCAGGTTTTGCTTTTGATTCTGTTTTCGCAGCTGTTTTTCTTCCGAATCCTTTTTTCTTAGTACCTGCATCCGGTTGAGCAGCAATTAATTCTTGACATCTTTCCAACGTTAATGTGTTGGGATCAGTTCCTTTAGGGAAGATTTTGTAATTTATTTTGTCGCAGGTAAAATACGGACCAAAACGACCATTCAAAACCAGAATTTCATTGTTTTCGCCCAGGGTTTTTATGATGCGGTTTTTTTCAGCTTCGCGTTTTTCTTCAATAATTTCAATGGATCTTTCCGCAGTAACTTCCATTGGATCATCGGTTTTGGGTAATGAATAAAAACTGGCATCGTGACGAATATATGGTCCAAACCGGCCAATGGCAACGGTCATCACTTTTCCTTCGTATTCGCCTACCTGACGCGGAAGTTTAAATAATTCCAGTGCTTCCTCCATGGTGATGCTTTCGATTGATTGTTCTTTGCGTAAGGAAGCAAAAACTGGTTTTTCTTCTTCTTCCGAAGTCCCAATTTGTGCTAATGGACCATATTTACCAATCTTCACCGATAATTGACGACCGCTTTTCGGATCGACCCCTAAGATTCGTTCGCCCACCTGACGTTCAGAATTTTTCATCGTATCTTCAACAATCGGATGAAATTCTTTGTAAAATTTATCGATGGATTTAGTCCATTTTATTTCGCCATCAGCTATGCTGTCGAATTCTTTTTCTACATCGGCAGTAAAATTATAGTTCAGAATTTCAGGGAAATGACCAATAAGGAAATCATTTACCACTGTACCTATATCGGTTGGGAACAATTTTGATTTTTCTGCTCCGGTATTTTCTTCTTTTATTTTATCGGTTATTTTACCGCCTTTTAGTTTTAGAATATTGTATTCTCGTTTTTCGGGTTGTCTGTCTCCTTTTTCAACATAGGTACGGTTTTGAATGGTTGAAATTGTTGGTGCATAAGTTGAAGGACGACCGATTCCCAGTTCTTCTAATTTACGTACCAAACTCGCTTCACTGTAGCGTGGAGGTTTTAGTGAGAATCGTTGTTGAGCTACAATTTCAGACGAAATTAGTTTTTCGCCGCTTTTCATGATTGGTAATAATCCTTCGTTTTCTGCATCGTTTTCATCGTCGGTAGATTCTAAATACACTTTCAGAAAACCATCAAAAACAATCACCTCACCTGAAGCAATAAACTGTAGTTTGCTTCCTGAAACCGAGATGTAAATGGACGTTTTTTCCAATTCAGCATCGGCCATTTGAGACGCTATGGTACGTTTCCAAATGAGATCATACAACCTTTTTTCCTGTGATGTTCCATCTACAGAATGAGCATTCATATAACTCGGACGAATGGCTTCGTGAGCTTCCTGAGCCCCTTTTGTTTTAGTAGTGAATTTGCGTATGTGAACATATTTTTCGCCGGCCATGCTGATAATCTCGGCTTTGGAGGTGCCCAGTGCCAAGTCAGAAAGGTTTACTGAGTCAGTACGCATATATGTTATTTTCCCTGCTTCGTAAAGTCTTTGAGCAACTTGCATGGTTTGTCCTACCGAGTAGCCTAATTTACGTGCAGCCTCTTGTTGCAATGTTGAAGTTGTAAAAGGAGGAGCGGGCGATTTCTTTGCCGGTTTGGTAATTATATTTTCGATGCTAAATTGAGCAGCTTTGCAATTTTCAAGAAAAGCCTGAGCATCCGCTTTAGTTGAGAACCGTTGTTGAAGTTCGGCTTTCAATTCAACGGGATTTCCGTTTTTGTCCACTGATGTAAAAATAGCATTTACACGATATGTATCTTCAGGAGTAAATTGATTGATTTCACGTTCACGTTCTACAATTAAGCGTACAGCTACTGACTGAACACGTCCTGCGGACAAAGATGGACGAATTTTTCGCCACAAAATGGGTGATAACTCAAAACCTACTATACGATCCAATACACGTCTTGCTTGTTGAGCATCCACCAGATTTATGTCAATATCGCGAGGATTCTCTATGGCGTGAAGGATGGCCTCTTTAGTAATTTCGTGAAAAACAATCCTTCGAGTATTCTCTTTTTTTAATTTCAGTTCTTCGTACAAATGCCATGCAATTGCCTCTCCCTCGCGGTCCTCATCAGAAGCAAGCCATACAATTTCGGCTCCTTTAGTTGCTTTTTTAAGTTCTGTAACCGTTTTCTTCTTATCGGTAGATACAACATATTGAGGTTGATAATTATTTTCAAAATCAATTCCAATTCCCTTCTCGGCTAAATCGCGGATATGTCCGAAACTGGACATCACCTGATATTCTTTCCCAAGAAATTTTTCAATGGTTTTCGCTTTGGCGGGGGACTCTACTATTACAAGATTTTTAGGCATACACAAATAAATTAAAGATTTACGATTTACATTTAAAACATTGTAAATAAATTGAATCGTTCAAAACAAACATTTTTCAATAAGAATACATTAAACAACGGGAAATAGCAATGTTAAGTTGAAATCGGGTGCAAAATAACAAAAACAAGTTGGTACAAGCCAAATTTTCAGCACATTATTTTCAATTTTTATTGATTTAGGGCTTTTTTAACCCCAAAACAAGGGTTTTAAACGCAATTAAAAATTTTAAAATGGAATTTAACAAAGATTTTTTAAGATTATACAGGTCTTGTTTTTGAAATTTGATTCTCTTAACCATTTCGTTGGAACTTTAAATCAATAAACATTTTATTTCCGAATTTCATTATAAGGATTGTTGTATCTTTGTAGGTTCAAAAATAATGATATTTTTGAGCGTTTTAATATAAATTTGAGGATTGAATTTTAAGATGGCTAAACAAGGTAATATAATTATAAAGGGTGCAAGAGTACATAACCTTAAAAATATAGATGTTGAAATTCCTCGTAATAATCTGGTGGTTATAACCGGTTTGTCGGGTTCAGGTAAGTCTTCGTTGGCTTTCGATACGCTTTATGCCGAAGGTCAACGTCGCTATGTAGAAAGTCTCTCCTCATATGCACGTCAGTTTTTAGGTAGAATGAGCAAACCGGAAGTGGATTATATAAAAGGGATTCCACCGGCAATTGCTATAGAACAAAAGGTAAATACACGTAATCCTCGCTCTACAGTAGGTACTTCCACCGAAATTTATGAATATATTAAACTTTTGTATGCCCGCATCGGAAAAACATTTTCGCCCATTTCGGGAGAAATAGTAAGAAAAAACCAAGAACAGGATGTAATTGATGCTGCCATGAGTTATCCCGGCGGAACAAAATTAATGGTATTGACACCTGTTATTCCTTCGTCTGACAGAACGCTTTTTGAACAATTAAACAGTTTGCAACTTCAGGGGTTTAGTCGGTTGGACATTGATGGTGAAACAATTCAAATTGTTGATGTTTTAAATGATAAGAAAAAACTAACAAAATCAAAAAATGTGTATCTGCTCATCGATCGATTGGTCGTTGAACAGAATCAAACGGTTATCAGTCGCTTGACCGATTCAGTGGAAACTGCTTTTTATGAAGGAAACGGTTCGTGTGTTTTAAAAGTTTTCAATGATAACGAACCTGAGTTGCTTACTTTCTCGAAGAAATTTGAGGCGGATGGAATACAGTTTGAAACGCCAACAGTACACACTTTTAGTTTTAATAGCCCGATTGGTGCTTGTCCTGCTTGCGAAGGTTTCGGACGTGTAATTGGTATCGACGAAGATTTGGTAATCCCGAACAAGAATCTCTCAGTGTTCGAAGATGCTATTGTTTGCTGGAAAGGCGAAGTGATGAGCGAATGGAAAAATCAACTTGTACATTCGGCTTCTAAATTTAAATTCCCGGTTCACAAACCTTATTATGACTTGACTGACGAACAACGCCATTTAATCTGGACGGGAAATGAATATTTTGAAGGATTAAACGCCTTTTTTAAGCATTTGGAAGCCGGACAGTATAAAATTCAGTACCGCGTAATGTTAGCCCGTTATCGTGGAAAAACTATTTGTCCGGAATGTAACGGAAGCCGCTTGAAAAAAGAAGCTTCATATATACGGGTTTCAGGGAAACCTATTTCCGAACTGGTAATGATGTCCATTTATAAGCTGCACGAATTTTTTGAGAATATTCAACTGGATGAACAAGATGCAGCCATTGCAAAACGATTATTGGTTGAGATAAACAATCGCATTTCCTTTCTGTTGGATGTTGGTTTGGGTTACCTAACACTCAACCGATTGTCTAATTCACTTTCGGGTGGTGAAAGTCAGCGCATTAATCTTGCAACGTCTTTGGGAAGCAGTTTAGTAGGCTCACTTTATATTCTCGACGAACCAAGTATTGGGTTGCACTCGCGCGATACGCATTTGCTGATTAAAGTGTTGAAACAATTGCGTGATTTAGGAAATACAGTGGTGGTGGTGGAACACGATGAAGAAATTATGCGTGCCGCCGATTATATTATCGATATTGGTCCAAATGCCGGAAGACTTGGTGGAGAGGTTGTTTTTAGCGGAGAGGTCTCCCAAATTTCAGACCTCACCTCAACCCTCTCCAAAGGAGAGGGAGCAAACGGGAAGTTGTTAAGTACAAAAAACTCATACACACTAAAATATCTGACCGGCGAAGAAAAAATTGAGATTCCTTCTTTTCGCCGAAAATGGAACAATTATATTGAAGTGATAGGTGCGCGCGAAAATAATCTAAAAGGAGTTAATGTAAAATTTCCTTTGAATGTGATGACTGTAGTTACAGGAGTTAGTGGTTCGGGGAAATCATCCTTGGTGAGGAATGTGTTTTATACGGCATTGAAAAAATATTATGGAGGCGTTGCCGATCGTACGGGACAGTTTGGTGCTTTAAGAGGAAGTATGCATTTGGCAAAAGATGTTGAGTTTGTCGATCAAAATCCTATTGGGCGATCGTCGCGTTCAAATCCTGTAACTTATATTAAAGCATACGA
Organism: Paludibacter sp.; assembly: GCA_028692715.1. Lineage (GTDB taxonomy): Bacteria > Bacteroidota > Bacteroidia > Bacteroidales > Paludibacteraceae > Paludibacter. The sequence continues at coordinate 20,866 of JAQUWU010000020.1, forward strand.
CGAGATTCGAAAACTCTTTGCTGATCAACAACTTTCGAAGCAGATGAATTATTCAGCGTCCTACTTTTCATTTAATACTGAGGGTGGACGATGTGAAGAATGTCAGGGCGAAGGAACGGTGACTGTTGAGATGCAGTTCATGGCCGATTTGGTGCTGGAATGTGAACATTGTCATGGTAAGCGTTTCAAAAATGACATTCTTGAAGTAATGTACAAAAATGCAAATATCTTTGATGTGTTGGGAATGACGGTGAATCAAGCGATTGAGTTTTTCTCGCAGGGAGTAGGAAGTACCGAAAAGAAAATTGTAAAACGGATGAAACCCTTGCAGGATGTGGGTTTGGGTTATGTAAAACTGGGACAATCGTCCAGCACACTATCGGGTGGCGAAAGTCAACGCGTTAAACTGGCCTCTTTTTTGGCAAATGAGAAACCCGAACCAACCATTTTTGTGTTCGACGAACCGACTACCGGACTACATTTCCACGACATAAAAACCTTGCTGAAAGCCTTTGACGCCTTAATCTTGAAAGGTCATACGGTGATTGTCATTGAACACAATATTGAAGTAATCAAATGTGCCGACCATATTATTGATATTGGTCCGGAAGGTGGCGACAAGGGTGGAAATATTGTTTTTGAAGGTACACCTGAAAAAATTGTTGATTGTAAAGAATCTTATACAGGAGGTTTTCTGAAAGGAAAGATTTAATATCAAAAGCGGCTTTATCAGACTGATAAAGCCGCTTTTATATAAATGCTATTATTGTTTATTCAATATCTTCAACTACATCCACGTTCGATTCAATTTCAAAAACTGAAAGTTGGCGACGGAAAATTTCGTCGAGCGAAATCTGGAATGTTTCGGTATGAGCAATTCCGGTTATCAATGTTAGTTTTTCAAGTATGATTTGCAATAAATGACGGTTGTCTTTAGCATAAATTTTTACAAACATAGAGTATTTGCCTGTTGCATAATGACATTCAACCACTTCAGGTATTAATTTTAAGTCCTCAACCACTGCATTAAACATTTTGATGTCACTTAATGTAATCCCAATATAAGCGCAAGTCTGAAAACCTACTTTATAAGTATCTATTACGAACTCAGAGCCTTTGATAATGCCGGTGTTACGTAGTTTTTGAATGCGTTGATGAATTGCTGCTCCCGATACATTACACTCGCGTGCAACTTCCAAAAAAGGAATGCGGGCATCTTGCGAGATCAGCTGCAGAATCTTTTTGTCTAACCTGTCAATTTGATGTTGTGCCATAGTATTTAGTGTCTGGTATTAGTATACGTGCTTATAATTTTAGTAAAACCATTGCAAATATATTTAATAAATTTCTATTTTCGTACAATTTTTGAATAAATTGATAGTAAAATATGTAAAATTATTCAATTTAACGATATTTTCCTTCTGTACAGTCCTTTAACACACTTAAATAGCTTTGATACCGGGATGTGCTGATAAAATGTTCTTTAACAGCGGGAATTACTGCACAGCCGGGCTCATGAACATGAGTGCAGTTGGCAAACTTACAAAATGCCGAATATTTGAAAATTTCTTTAAAATAATGTCCAATTTCTGTTTCTTCCATGTCAAAAGTCCCAAAACCTTTTATCCCGGGAGTATCAATAATTCGACCACCTAATTGTAAATCAAACATTTCCGAGAAGGTAGTTGTGTGCATTCCTTTATTGTGATAGGTTGAAATTTCAGCAGTTTTAGCAAGCGAATGGGGTGCTATCGCATTGATTAAGGTTGATTTTCCCACACCTGAATTTCCTGAAAACAAAGTTGTTTTTCCATTCAAAAATGATACAAGATCAGTTATATTTTCGGATAATAAGGCGGAAATTTTGAAAACAGGATAATCTAACGAGCTGTAAAGCTCCATTAATCCGTTCATATATTCATTTTCTTTATCAGAATAACGGTCAATTTTGTTAAAGACGATACAGGCAGGAACGCGATAAGCTTCGGCTGATGCTAAAAAGCGATCAATAAAAATGGTGGAAGTTTCAGGGTAATTTATCGTAACAATCAAGGCAACCATATCGAGATTCGCAGCAAGGATCTGCGATTGCTTCGAAAGGTTAGAGGAACGACGAATGATATAATTTTTACGATCGGAAATGCTGTGAATCATAGCAGTGCCATCTACATTCATTTCAAATTCCACATTGTCACCCACGGCAATCGGATTGGTACTACGAATCTCCTGCAGACGGAAATGACCTTTGATTCTACATTCAATCAATTCACCTTCATCTGTTTTTACCTGATACCAACTACCTGTATTTTTAACGACTAATCCTTTCATATTATTTTAGCAGTGAACAGTGAACAGTGAACAGTGAACTGTAAACAGTAAACGATAAGTTGAACAGTTTTTATTATCATGAAAATTGTATTTGTCAATTTTTTATTTATCTAAACTCATTACCACATCATCACATTACCACATTATCACATCATCACATTATCACATCGTAATATTATCACATCAAAAAGCTTCCGTAGCAGTTATATAAAATTGTAATTTATCTCCGTAATTATTTTTAGCAAAATCTAATCGCAAGTGAACCCGGGCATCATTCAATCTGTATCGTAATCCCGCACCATAGGCCACTTTTAGTTTGTCTATGCGGTAATCCGAACTGTTCATTACATCACCAACCGAACAAAATACAGCCCCTTTCAACCGCTTATAAATGGGTAGACGATATTCTGTTTGAGCCAGAATCATTACATTTTCACGATACATACCTTGTCGGAATCCCCTTAAAACATCGCGTCCTCCAAGAGTTGGTCGTAATTCAAACGGAATTCCATTGTTTCCAAAAATTCCATTATAATACAATTGCCAGGCAAAAACATGCGATTTGAATAGTGGAACAAATTGTCGAAAATCCATCGAAAATTCCTGCAAAGAATAATTGCTTCCCCATCCGGCTTTCGCAACCGTAAAAAATGATTTTGCAAATATACCCTTTTGTGGGTAAAATTGGTTATCTCTACTGTCAAAAGCTGCAACAATTCCTACATTTATTTGAGAATAAGGATTCCAACCATCGCTCCCGAATTGATTGAAAATATCTGACTTAACTGCGTCGAAGGTTGAATCGGTAAGAATTCGCTCGAAACGCACAGATAATGATGTTCCTATTAGCAAGTGTTTAGTGATGTTATATTGCGGTTGGAGCAACAAAGAAATATTTTGAGAAGTAAAGGATTGTTTAATACCGCTTGATTGATTGCCTATGCCAAAATAATAATCGGGATAATTTTTGACATTCAGATTGGAATAAAGATACCAATTGGATGATTGGAAGAATATCTTTGGTGTTATATTGAAGGTGAACTGATTTTTAAAGGTATAGATAGCACTACCTGAAATGGAACTTATGCGGCTGATATCTTTGCTCTTAAAATAATAGCCATAGGCAATTCCCGGTGCAACGCTTGTTTCCTGTTGGTAAGATGCATGAGGAATGATAAATAAACTTCTTTTGGAGGCAATGCTGTCTGATTGTTCAACAGCAAATAATGCGTTGACAAACAACAATTGAAAAATAAAAATGAAAAGCTTATTAGACATCAATGTGTAGCTATAAAAAACATCAGTCACCTCATATTCAAATGAGATGACTGAAAATTATCAGGTTGACAATTGTCAATTATCAACTGTCAACTTATTTAAATGGTCATAATTTCTATTTCTTTTGCATGATAAATTTCATCAATTCTCTTGATGTATTTGTCGTGAATTTTTTGTACTTCACCTTCAGCATCTTTCCCGTTGTCTTCAGGCAAACCATCTTTTACCATTTTCTTTAAATGCTCAATAGCATCGCGACGTGAGTTGCGAACGGAAATTTTTGCATCTTCGCAATCTGCTTTTGCCTGTTTTGCCAATTGACGTCGGCGTTCTTCAGTAAGGGGTGGAATTCCCAAACGAATGGTTTCACCATTGTTCATAGGTGTAATACCAACATCCGAATTCAGAATTGCTTTTTCGATAACAGAAATCAATCCTTTTTCCCAAGGTTGAATCGTAATTGTTTTAGCATCCGGTGTTGTAATAGTTGAAACACTCGAAAGCGGGACCTGTGAACCGTAATAATCTACTTTTACTCCATCCAAAATACGTGGATTCGCTTTTCCAGCACGAATGTGCGCCAACGCTTCATCGAGGAATAAAACTGTTGCTTCCATGCTCTCATCGGCATTTGTTAGCAAAGGTTGTACTTCTGGCATAATATGTTTTTTTAGTTTGTAAAGTTTGAAAATTTATAAAGTTTTAAGTTTATAAGGTTTTTAAAGTTTGAAGTGTAAAAAGAGTTTTTTTTTCTTTATTAACTTTCAAACTTGACGAACTTTACAAACTAATTTCTCACCAAAGTCCCGATTTTTTCGCCTGTCATCACTTTTTTTAGATTTCCTACCGTATCCATATCGAAAACATATATCGGCATATTGTTTTCCTTGCACATAGTGGTGGCGGTTAAATCCATTACTTTCAGATTTTTATTGTAAATTTCATCGAAAGTAATTTCATCGTATTTTGTGGCACTCGGATCTTTTTCCGGGTCGGCGGTGTAAACACCATCAACCCGTGTCCCTTTTAGCATTACATCTGCTTCAATTTCTATTGCCCGTAACGAAGAACCCGTATCGGTGGTGAAAAACGGATTTCCTGTTCCTGCCGAAAAAATCACTACTTCGCCATTTTCCAAACTGGTGATTGCTTTTTGTTTACTGTAAAACTCCCCGATGGGTTCCATTCTGATGGCAGTGAGAACACGGGATTTTACTCCTGCAGCCTGTAATGCCGAATTTAATGCCAAACTGTTTATTACCGTAGCAAGCATTCCCATTTGGTCACCCTGTACGCGGTCGAAACCTTTGGAAGTGCCGCTTAATCCGCGAAAGATATTTCCTCCTCCAATAACGATTCCGACCTGAACATTCATAGCTGCAATTTCAGCAATTTGTGAGGCGTATTCGCTCAATCGTTTTTCATCAATTCCATATTGCTTTTCACCCATAAGCGATTCGCCGCTCAATTTCAATAAAATGCGTTTAAATGCTGCCATTATTCGACGTTCAATTTAGTTATAAATTCTTTTGTTTCGAAATCATAGCAAAAGTAAATAAATTGCTTCGTATATCCAAATATGAATTTATGTATTTGATTTTAGTAGTTCCCAATATTTAATGTTATGTTTCAGCACAGTAGAACTTGCCTGCAGCAGCCGGACTCAATTTCGGAGGTCGTGCGCCAAAGGTCAACATCGGTAAAAGGGAAATTGCTTTTAACTTTAAGTAAAAAAGGTACAAGGATCTATTAAAAATCAATAAACGACTAGACAATATTCTATAAATAGTTTATATTCAGCACTATTAAATTGTCGAATAACTAGATAATAGCCGTTTAAAGACATGCGAAAGTTGAATTGTTTTATTTAATATGGGAGCTGTTCAATCATATTAAAAAATCATTTTTAATATTTTATCTAACAAGCTTTCAATGGGGATATTTAGCTGAATTATCCTTGTTATTTCAGGAATTGTCAATAACTTCTCGTATATATTTTCTCCCCTTTTCAAAAATTAATGTATCTTTAGCAACTCAAAAAGATCTGTTTTCACAGATTATAAATCACCCAAATACAATCAATTACAATGAGTTCCTTTGTTCATCTTCACGTCCATTCCCATTATTCAGTTCTTGATGGCATGTCCACAATTCCCGGATTAGTGGATAAGGCGGCTAAAAGTGGCATGAACGCCGTGGCTCTAACCGACCATGGAAGTATGTTTGGGGTGAAGGAATTCTTTAATTACGTAAAAAAGAAAAATTCTAAAGTTCATTGTCAGGTTGCACTTGCCCAAAAGAAATTACAGGCTGATAATCTAACAGATGATGAAAAAGTTGAATTAACAAATCAACTTAATGAAGAGACTCAAAAATTATTCAAACCTATTATCGGATGTGAAACCTATGTTGCTCATCGCGGACGTCTAAGTAAGGATGGGAGTGAAGACAGAAGTGGTTATCACTTGGTATTACTTGCCAAAAATAAAAAAGGATACCAAAATCTTTGTAAATTAATCTCTACAGCATGGATAGAGGGGATGTATTATCGTCCCCGAATCGATCATGAAATCCTGGAAAAGTACAGCGAAGGCCTTATTGCATCATCAGCTTGTTTGGGTGGCGAAATTCACAAAAAGGTAGAAAATGGAAATCTGAAAGAAGCTGAAGAGGCTATCATGTGGTATAAACGTGTTTTTGGCGATGATTTCTATATCGAATTGCAACGCCATAAAACCGACAAACCGAATGCCGATTATTCTACTTACGAAAAACAAGTGCGCCAGAATGAAATTCTGGTTCAACTAGCACGAAAAACAAATACTAAAATACTGGCAACGAACGATGTTCACTTTGTAGAAGAAGAACATGGAGAGGCGCACGAACGATTGATATGTCTCAGTACCGGCAAGGAGATTGATGATCCGAAACGAATGCGTTACACTAAGCAGGAATGGTTGAAAAGTCCTGATCAAATGTGGCAAATTTTTGCCGACCTACCGGACGCCCTTGAGAATTCATTAGAGATTGCCGAAAAGGTTGAGTTTTACGATATTGATTCAAATGCTATGATGCCGGTATTCACAATACCTGAAACTTTTGGTACAGAAGAAGATTATCGGAGTAAATTTACCGAAGAAATGCTTCGGGAAGAATTTGGCGATGGCTTTGACCGTTTGGGAGGCTATAATAAGGCTGTTCGTGTAAAACTGGAAGCAGATTATTTGGGAGAATTGACTCTGAGAGGAGCAAAAAAACGTTACGGAGAAAATATTGATCCGGAAATAATGGAGCGTATCGATTTTGAATTGCACGTGATGAAAACCATGGGTTTCCCGGGATACTTTCTTATCGTTCAGGATTTTATAACTGCCGCTCGCGAAATGAAAGTTTCGGTTGGTCCCGGACGTGGTTCTGCTGCCGGTTCGGTAGTGGCCTATTGCCTGCGAATTACAGATATTGATCCATTGAAATACGATTTGCTGTTTGAACGTTTCCTGAATCCCGATCGTATTTCAATGCCCGATATTGATATTGACTTTGATGATGATGGACGTGGACAGGTATTGCGTTGGGTAACCGAAAAATATGGCAAAGAGAGGGTGGCTCACATTATAACGTATGGTACAATGGCTACCAAATCGTCCATTAAGGATGTCGCACGCGTTCAGCGCTTACCACTTGCCGAAGCCGATCGATTGACAAAACTTATTCCCGATAAATTTCCAGAAGATACTGCTACGGGAAAATCACCGAAAGTAAATATTGCCAATTGTATAAAATTTGTACCTGAATTACAAATTGCACGCAACTCGTCCGATATAAATTTATCTAATACCCTGAAATATGCCGAAATGCTGGAAGGAACTGTCCGGCAAACGGGTGTACATGCATGTGGAGTTATTATTGGCGCTGCTGATTTAACCTATTTGGTTCCTCTAAGTACTGCAATAGATAAAGAAACCAATGAAGAAATGTTGGTGACTCAATATGAAGGTTCTGTTATTGAGGAAATTGGATTGATTAAAATGGACTTTTTAGGATTGAAAACGCTTTCAATCATTAAAGAGGCTCTTTCAAACATAAAAAAATCAAAAGGAATGGTGCTGGATATTGATGCCATTCCTATTGATGACGAAAAAACTTACGAACTCTTCAGTAAAGGACTTACTGTCGGAACCTTTCAGTTTGAATCGGCCGGAATGCAGAAGCATTTGATTAATCTACAGCCTACACAGTTCGAAGACTTAATTGCTATGAATGCTTTGTATCGTCCCGGACCAATGCAATATATTCCGCAATTTATTAATCGTAAACACGGCCGCGAAAAAATTGAATATCCATTTCCTATAATGGAAAAACGTTTGCAGGATACGTACGGAATTACTGTTTATCAGGAACAGGTCATGCTTCTGAGTCGCGATTTAGCCGGCTTTACCCGTGGTCAGTCCGACGAATTGCGGAAGGCGATGGGTAAAAAACTCGTCGACAAAATGGAAACATTGAAGGTGAAATTCATGGCGGGTTGCGAGAAAAATGGGTTCGGGCCAAAAGCAAAACTGGAACAAATCTGGAGCGACTGGGCTGAATTTGCAAAATACGCCTTCAACAAATCGCATGCCACCTGTTATTCGTGGATTGCGTACCAAACTGCTTATCTGAAAGCACATTATCCGGCTGAGTTTATGGCCGCCAACTTAACGCGCAATAAAGATGATATTGCGGAAGTTGGGAAATTTATGGACGAGTGTAAAAACCTCGGCATGAGTGTGATGGGACCGGATGTGAACGAAAGTGATCTGACATTTACCGTAAACAAGGATGGAAATATTCGATTTGGATTAGGAGGAGTAAAAGGAGTTGGTGAAGGAGCCGTAATAGCTATTGTTGAAGAACGAAATAAAAATGGAAAATATAAAAGTGTTTTTGACTTTATTGAGCGAGTAAATTTGACGTCCTGTAATAAAAGGGCGATTGAAAGTTTAGCACTGTCGGGAGCATTTGATGAATTCTCAGATATAAAACGGGAGCAGTTTTTTGTTGATAACAGCAAGGGTGAATTGGTGTTAGAATCCATTCTCCGTTATGGAAATAAATATCAGTCGGATTTGGAAATGAGTCAGAACTCTTTATTCGGAGGACTTGATGCAATAGAAATTGCAAAACCGGAAATTCCCTATGCACCGGAATGGTCTCCATTGGAAAGACTCAATAAAGAACGTGATTTGATTGGAATGTATCTTTCTGCCCATCCACTCGATGAGTATGAGTTTGAAATTAATCATGTTTGTAATACTACAACAGTTGATTTAAAAGACTTACCAAATTTATTGGGGAAATCACTGAAAATAGGAGGTATGGTAACCAATTTCCGACATGGAACTTCGAAAGCCGGCAATCCTTACGGTATTTTTATGCTCGAAGATTATGTAGGTGGATTCGAATTTGCCTTGTTTGGGAAAAACTATATTGAATTCAGTAAATACATGATAAAGGATTTATATCTTTTTATCACGGCAACTGTTCAAGAAAGAGGAGCAGACTACAAATACAAAAAGGTTGAAACAAATCCGGATATTCCAAAAGAACTGGAATTGAAAATTCAGAAAATCGAAGTATTTTCGGACATTAAAGACAGGCTGATTAACACCTTGACTTTAACCATTCCTATTCAGCAACTTACCACTGATTTTGCTGTTGAACTTACCGAAACGGTAATGAATAATAAGGGGAATGTGAATTTATATATTCAGGTGGTAGATGAAAATTCGGCAAACAAAATTATGCTGTTTTCGCGACTTTACCGGATACAAATAAATACAGATGTTTATCATATACTGAAACATGCTAAAAATCAAGGATTATTGGATTTTCAGGTGCATTGACAGAAACTGTTGAACGAGTGAATTGATAAAAAAGAGACAAATTAAAATTAATAGTTTTTATAAATAGAGATATTTATTTTTTATAAAAACAAAATGAGTCTGTTGCTGTTTATAGTAGGACAGATTAAAAAATGGAACAATAATTAATCAATAATAATAATAATATGGTTTTTTTTGCGAAGAGAAAAACCGAAATTTAAAATTTAAAATTATGGCTTTAGAAATTACTGATGCTAACATCAACGAAATTATCAACAGCGGAAAACCGGTAGTAATTGACTTTTGGGCAGAATGGTGTGGACCCTGTCGCATGGTAGGACCAATTGTTTCAGAATTGGCTGACGATTATGAAGGAAAAGTGATTGTAGGAAAAATGGATGTCGACGAAAATGTTGAAACTCCTACAAAATACGGGATTCGTAATATCCCAACGATTCTTTTCTTTAAAGATGGTCAGGTGGTAGATAAACAAATAGGTGCTACCCAGAAAGCTGTTTTATCAGCTAAAGTGGATGCGCTATTGTAGAATTAATTGATGTTTCGGAATGAGGTTAGAGTTTTAAATAATAATCTTTGACCAATTTAGTGAACTCAGGTGTATAACTATGTCGTTCATTCGATTCAATAGTTATTTCTGATTCAACTAATTGTGTTGGGAGTAAATTGAATTCTAATAAAATTCTTTTTGTGCTTGTGTTTGGTTTTGGGTATATAATGACCTTTCTGGAACAAAACAACCCGATGCTTTTTGAAAAATTAAGGCATTGAATTCCTTCAGTAACAGGCAGAATCAAACAGATTCTGCCTGTATTGTTTAATAAACATTTTGCATTAATCAATAATTCTTCGTGCGAAAGAGTATCTGTGTGTCTTGCAGTTGTTCTACTTTCAACAGGTGTTTTAAGTGAATTAATAAAATAGGGCGGATTTGAGACAATCAAATCATATTTTTTTGAAGTTAATTGTGCAAAATCCTGTAATGAAACTCTCTGAACCCGAATTCTTTTATTCCACACAGAGTTGTTGATATTTTCATTTGCCTGTAAAACGGCATTCTCATCTATATCAATTGCATCTAATTCAGCACTACTCCTTTGTGCAAGCATAAGAGCTATTAAGCCGGTTCCGGTACCTACATCCAATATCGAATTTGTATCATCTACATTTGCCCAAGCCCCTAATAAAACGCCGTCAATTCCAACTTTCATGGCACATTTATCGTGATAAACGGTGAATTGTTTGAAACTAAAATAGGGATTCGGCATAAGTTATCTTCTTGATGAACTTGTGGAAGACTCTGTCTTTTGTGTTGTTGTGGCAGGAGTACTTTGTCGTTTGGGAGTTGTTACAGATGGCGTTGTAGTAGACGTGCTGCTACGGGGCGTATAACTGCTCGATGTACGTGTCGTCGGTTGGTTGTTCAGTAGTTGTGGTGTTCTCGAAGGTGTTGTGCTTTTTCGAACTGGTTGACTTTGTGTTGTTTTGCTATTGTAATTCGGAGTTGTTGAACGATAACTGTTTCTTAACGCATTATCTGTTGATATTGAACGTCTGACTGTATTAGTTATCTGATTTGAAGATGGATTGAATCCGGATGATGTAGAAGGAAGATTTCTGGTTGTTGGTGTTGTTTCATACGTCCTTCTTTCATATCTTTTCGATTGAAGTCGGTTGTTTTGATCCTGACTCAATACTTGCTCAATATCTGAATTTTTATTTTTCATGCGTTCCATTGCTTCGCTTCTGGTATTTGAAACTTGTCGCTCACGGGCATATTTTAAATTTATTTCATAAATTTGTTTCGTTTGATTCTGATTAAGGTTTAGTTCTTGTTGCAGTTTTTCCGTTTGCTTTATTGCCTCCTGTTCGGGTGTTTGTTGCATTACTACAGTATTATCCTGTCCGAAATTGGGCATGATAAAGCTTAGTAACAGTATTACAACTAAAACAATTCTTATCGGTCTCATATTAAATTTCAATAAATGCAACTGAGATTACAACAATGATTGTGCCATAATTACATATTTTGTTTCATTACTACTAGTAACTTCAAATGAGTCAATGAACATAATAAACAGATGGTTAGAAATATATTTATATAAAAAAACTTAATTATTTGGTAAAATTATACGATAATTTTATAATTAATTTGTTTTGAAATGCATATTTTGCTTACAAATAAGAATTTACACTTTCTCATATACACTATATCTACCTTAATTATTAAGCAAATTCAGCTTTAAGATTCTTTCATAAATAAATGGAATTATAATAAAAATGTAACATTTTAAGATAAACATAAATTAAACAATATAAACAATAGTTCTGCATAATTATCATAAATGTGTTGTCCTTCAAAATAATTTATTAACTTTGCGCTTTCTATTTCTTGTACTCTTAAGATTGAAAATATATAACTTGTAACGAGCGAAGTGATTAAAATTTAGTTTTTTAGTTTATCAATATTATTAATTTAACTGATGACATGAAAACAAATATAGTTATAATAACCGATGTGTCTTTGTTTTGTAATATTTTTATTCCTTTACTAACAAGTAAAAATAAAAGCATACATATTGACATCTGTAGAAGTATTAGTGAAATTGACAAAAAGATTGATTTTTCGACTTGTGATTTAATTCTTGTTGATGGAGGAATAACACAAACTACTTCTTTTGAAGTTATAGAATTTATTAGTACCGCAAAAAACAGTAAAACGCCTATTTGGTTTTTCCCTGAAATTCAAACAGAGAAATATCTTTTAAAGTCTTTAGATTTGGGAGTTAGTAGAATTATTCGAAAACCTTTCGATCCCCTAAAAATTGTAAATGAGATTTTATTGTATCTTTTAAAAGTTGAGAATGTACCTATTACAGAATATACTTAATAGAGCTGCGCTTTAAGGATTTACTTAAATCTAATTTTTTCAACCTCATTTTTCTTGTAGCCTTAACAAATCATTTGCGTAGATGACAAATAATTTTTAAATGAAAATAATTGTTCTATACCTTAGATATTTATCTGTAAGGATATTTATTCTAGTATTTATTTTGTTAATTTCGGCTGGATGTTATTGTTTTTACCTTCCTCAACTTAAATTTGGTAATTGTATTTGTATAAATACCAACTATAATTACATTCTATCTCTACCCAAATGGGTATTTATCCTTAAATATTTATCCATCTGCTTTATATCTAGCTCGTTATTACTTGTTTCTTTTACGGCGTATTATATTTTACAAAATAAGAATAAAAAAAGAATTTACACAAAGTACAATGACCTATTAGAAATATATTTATTTGATTATCTGTATGATGAAACACCATCTGATAAGGATAGAAGGGAAAAGTTAAATCGGATAAAGAAAAACCTAAAGTCAGATGTAATCAAACGAATATTTTTAAATAGGATGCGTAGAGTTCACTTTCAACTTGATGGAGAGATTAGAGAAAGAAATTTTAATTTATTAAAAGCACTTCGATATTATCATTTCATTCAAAGCTATTTGCAATCTCCATATTTAAGACATAAACTATTTGCCTTAAGGATTATTTCAGACTTACATTTACAAGGTTATGAGGAATATATTTATAAATTGACAAAAAAGAAAAACCAGATATTGAGTTCAGAGGCATTGGTTACATTAGTTAAATTATACATTTACGATGATCAACTTTTTTTAATCGATTTCACAAAAAAACTTTCCATTTGGGACATAAATAGGATAATAGAAAAAGTAAAACAACAGAAACAACAACAAAGTAAAGAAATAAATCACTTAAAACTAATAAAATCTGATATTAATCAAATATCTGCAATAGGAATAATTCTTGCACGAGTTGATAACAAAACAAAACTAAAAAATATAATTAAAAACAAAATTGAAAGTCAAGATCCTCTAGTTTCTGAACAAGCATTTCTAACCTATATTTCATTTGCAAACGACAAGGAAGATTTTGATTACTTGACTTACAGGTTTGAGATTGCCACAGAAAATGCACAAATTCAAATAATTAAAAAAATGGGGCTATTTATTGGAAAGTTTGATAAAACCGTTTTTTTAAATTGGATAGTTGAGAATAAATCGATTTGTCTTAAAATTGAATCAATGAAGATATTGTTGTGTATTGATAGTATCTATTATAATTCAAGATATTTAAAATCAAAAGATATCTCAATACAAAATGCATATTCACATATAGATAATAGGAATTTAAAATTTTAAACTATGCTAATCGAAAGTTTGATTAAGGTTTTCAGTGTTTTCTTTTTTGTATACGCATGTTTATTGTTATTAATGTATTTGTTGACTGGGTTTTTATCAATAATTGAGCTCCGTAATTATAAAAATAAAAATAAATATGTTGATTATAAATCTATGTTAACGTTTGAGTCATTACCTACGGTTTCGATTATTGCTCCTGCCTATAATGAAGAAAAAACAATAATAGATAACATAAAATGCTTGTTGTCAATGCAATACCAATGCTATGAGATAATTGTTGTAAATGACGGAAGTACAGATAATACTTTAAAAAAGATAATAGAACATTTTAAATTAGTTAAAATCGAAAGAGTTTCTCAATCAAATTTGTATTGTGAGCCCATAATCGCAATATATCAATCCATGAAATGTGCGTATAGTCAATTGGTGGTTATTGATAAAAAAAATGGAGGAAAATCAGATGCTTTGAATGCCGGACTAAATATAGCAAAAAATGAATTGTTCTTGGCAATTGACGTTGATTGTATCATCGAGTCGGATGCAATTTTAAAAATGGTTAAACCATTTATAGATGATACAAAGAGAACGGTAATTGCATCGGGCGGAGTGGTACGAATAGCAAATTCTTGCGAAATAAAGGATGGTAGAATTATCAAGATAAAATACCCTAAAAATATTTGGGCGAAATTTCAAGTGCTTGAGTATTATAGAGCTTTTACTTTAGGACGTATGGCATGGAGCAAACTTAATGGATTGTTAATTATTTCCGGGGCTTTCGGTCTTTTTGATCGAAAGAGAGTGATTAAGATTGGTGGTTACGATATCAACACTGTGGGCGAAGACCTAGAATTGGTTGTAAGGTTGAGGAAATATATGCACGATGTTGAAAGAAAAAAATATAGAGTGGCCTTTATTCTTGATCCTCTGTGTTGGACTGAAGTGCCTGAGGATTTAAAAACACTATCACGCCAAAGAAACAGATGGACCAGAGGTGGAATAAGCACCATAATTAAACACCGAAAAATGTTTTTAAATCGAAATTATGGTGTAATTGGAATGATTAGTTTTCCCTATTGGTTTCTATTTGAATGGCTAGCTCCCATTATACAATTATCGGGGATTATTTATTTTGTTGCAGTAGTATTCATGGGATTTCTTGATTTTCAAATCTTTATAACAGTGTTGTTTTTTGGGTTATCTTTTGCTGTAATGTACTCAATATTTTCAATTTTTTTTGAAGCATATACCTATAATAAATATATTGGATTGGGATATTTAGCTCAATCTATTTTGATGACGCTACTTGAGCTGATTATTTATCAACCAATGATTATGTGGTTTTCTGTTTGTGGAAATTTTGATTTCTTTTTTAAAAAGGATAAAAAATGTTGGGGTAAAATGATACGAACAGGATTTAATAACAAAAATAAATAGTTATTGTCAATTGGTTTTATTTGTTGAAATCTCTCAACTTTATACTTGTTAGTACCTTTTTGGTGTGTAAGGGAAAATCACTGTTCATCATCCATCCGTAATATCCCATGTCATTTTTCAGTATATCACTTACTTTCTGACCTTTGTATTTTCCAAAGTTAATAATTTCTTCGCCTTCATCGTTATAAATCATCCTGCCGGCAAAATCAACATTTTTGTTTTGAGTTGTGAATTTAGATAGAAATTCAATATCATTTTTCAATTCTGGATAATGATCCAGCTGAGCCTGTAGTACTTCGTAGGTGGCTAGGGTGTCGGCTTCTGCACCGTGCGCTCCAACTAAGTCCTTTTCGCAGTAAAATTTATAGGCTGCTCCTAAAGTCCTGGCTTCCATTTTATGAAAAATCACCTGCACATCTACAAATTTTCGTTTCATAAAATCTATCTCTACATCTGCTCTGATCAATTCTTCTGCTAAAAGTGGTATGTCAAAGCGGTTGGAATTATAACCGGCTAAATCACACCCTTCAATATCGCGAGCTATTTCTTTTGCAACCGCTTTAAACGTAGGGCAATCGGCCACATCGGCATCCGTAATTCCATGTATGTCCGAAGAGCCTTTCGGTATCGGCATTTCCGGATTTATACGAATGGTTTTTGTTTCTTCTCTACCGTTTGGCGAAACTTTGTGATAGGAGATTTCTACAATTCTGTCGGAAACAATATTGGTTCCGGTTGTTTCAAGATCGAAAAATACAATGGGATTTTTTAGTTGGAGTTTCATAAGTGAATGGCTCTAAAATACCCTAAAGGGGATTTTTGTGAGCTGAATATTAATTATTACTTCTTTTTAGAAAATATAGTTGAAAAATAAAGTCTAAAGACTTGCGACCTTAGACTTTATTTTTTGTGATCAAACAAATCTTTAAGTCCCCTTTAGGGGATTTAGGAACATCCTTAATCGTTCAACAGCATAGGCATCAAAAGCATCAAAATTTCTTCGTTTTCTTCGTTTTCGAAAGGAAGAATAAGCCCCGCACGTGAAGCATCCGACATTTCCATAACGATATCGGAAGAATTGATATTTCCAAGAATCTCAATCAGGAAGGACGATTTAAAACCAATCTTTATTGGTTCACCTTCGAACTGACAACTAATGGTTTCTTCCGCAGAAATAGAAAAATCGATATCCTGTGCCGAAATATGAATCTGATTGGCATTAAATGCAAGTTTTACCAAATTGCTTGCCTGATTGGCAAAAACGGATACACGTTTCAATGCATTTAACAAAGTTGCACGGTCAATAATAATTTTATAGGGATTTGATTTCGGAATTACACCATTATAATTTGGAAAACGTCCTTCAACCTGGCGACAAATCATAGTGTAATTAGCCAGTTTGAAATGTGCATTTTTACTGTCAAAACGAATTTCAACTTCACCACTTTCCTTTGGCAAAATATTTCTTAACATATTTGCCGGTTTTTTTGGTAAAATAAAATTCACAGTTTCGTCTTCCTGAATTGAAGCAGTTGTATAAGTAGTTTTGTAACGAACAAGTTTATGAGCATCGGTAGCTACTAGTGTCAGACTTTCAAAAGCAATGTCAAAGAAAACGCCATTCATTACCGGACGCAATTCGTCGTCGGCAGTACAGAATAATGTTTTTGAAATACCGGAAGACAATGTTGCAACCGGAAGATTTAGTGTACGAGCATCGTCACTCAGTTGAGGCATACGTGGATATTCATCGCCATTCTGACCAATAAAATTGTACGATCCGTTTGACGAAGTAATAACCATCGCCAGATTCGAATCATTGATATTGAAAGTTAACGGTTGATCGGAGAATTCTCGTAATGTGTCCAATAATAAACGTGATGCAACAGCTACTTTTCCACTTCCTTCAGCTGTTTCAATTTCCATCGAAGTGATAAGGGTTGTTTCAATGTCTGATGCGGTCATAGTCAATGTATTCCCTTCTAGTTGAAGAAGAAAATTATCTAATATTGGCAGGGAGTTCTTGTTGTTTATTACACGGCTAATAGCTTGTAAGTGGCTCAATAAGTCGGTACTTGAAACAATGAATTTCATATGGTTCGTTTTTATTAGTTACTTCTCAAAAATAATTTAGCAAATGTAATGAATATTTTAAAGAATAGAAAATTCTTTCAAAGTTTTTCTTTAAAATGCAATTGGAGCTTTGAATTTAATATCATTTCTGTTTTTTCTTTAAAATATTTTGAAAAAAATGATGCAGGAATGAAAATATGTTCGTAATTTTGCGAACAACGAACAATTGATAAAAGTTGACAATGGGAAACGATAAAAATAAAAATTATACAATTGACAATGAACAGCTTGCGCGATTCGCTAAAGCGATGGGACATCCTGCTCGAATAACTATTTTGCAGTTTTTGGCTTCGATGGATAGTTGCTATTTTGGAGATATTCATAATGAACTGCCTATAGCTAAGGCAACTGTCTCGCAACATTTGAAAGAATTAAAAGATGCCGGACTTATTCAGGGTGAAATAGAAACGCCAAAAGTAAGGTATTGTATCAATAAGGAAAATTGGGAAAAAGCTCAGGTGTATTTTGAAACATTTTTTTCGGTAAAAATAGAAAAGAATAGTTGTTGTAGCACTCCTAACCCTACCCAAAGTTAGGTAAACCCTAAAAGGGACTAAAATGCAACATTAACGTATAAGTAAATAAGTGTGACTACTCAGCACTTCAAGAAGAACTTCATTTGACGTTTTTAGGAAAATTGCAGAGTAAAAAAAATGTAATTTTCACAAAAATACAGCCAAATTAAAGCGCATAAATGATGAATGTCGCTCTAGAACTCCCCCTTTAGGTGTTTACCTCCTGACGTAGGAGGGAGGGGTTGGGGGGCTGAGTAATTACAAATTAAAAACAACTTCACCTCCCCTTTAGGGTTGGGGTCATTAATAAAACACTAAAAATTATGAACATTCAAGTTTTAGGAACAGGCTGTCCTAAGTGCAAAGCACTTGAAAATGCCACACGTGAAGCAATTGCAAAAAATGGGTTCGACGCCACAATTACTAAAGTGGAAGATATCACTGAAATCATGAAGCTAACCATGACAACCCCGGCTTTGGTGGTCGACGGAAAAGTTGTTTCAAAAGGAAGAGTTCCGTCACAAGATGAATTAAAACAATTACTTAGCAAATAAATATTATGAAGAAAACTATATCGTTAATTGTATTACTTATTTCAATTTTATCGTTGCAGGCAGCCACAAAAGTGGAAGTGTATTATTTTCATTACATACATCGTTGTGTAACTTGTCAGGCAGTAGAGACTGAATCGCAGAAAATTATTTCAACGCTTTATGCAAAAGAAATAAAAGAGGGAAAGATCCAATTTATTGCTGTAAACCTTGATGAAAAAAATAGTAAGAATTTGGCAGATAAATGCAAAGTGGAAGGTCAGGCATTACTGGTAATCAGTGGCAATAAAAGAATTGATTTGACTGACAAAGGGTTTATGTATGCAAGATCAAACCCGGATAAGTTAAAGGCTGAATTAAAAAAGACAATTGATCCGTTATTGAACTAATTTTCAAATAAAATTCATGGAAATTCTTCAAAGTATTCTCGAAAATTCGCAATACGCTTTTGTTACTGCTTTTGTACTTGGACTAATGACTGCCATTAGTCCTTGTCCGTTGGCAACCAATATTTCGGCGATAGGCTTTATTAGTCGAAATATTGAAAATAGAAAAGCTGTTTTCTACAAGGGCTTAGTTTATACTTTAGGACGTGCGTTGAGTTATACAGGTCTGGCACTTATTATCTATTTTGGTGCGAGCAAAATGGATGTTTCCCGTTTGTTTCAGGGTTGGGGCGAAAAGATACTGGGACCCGTTTTGATTTTAATTGGTTTATTTATGCTCGATGTTATTAAACTTAAATTTCCCGGTTTTTCGCAGCTTTCGGAAGCATTAGGAGAGAAAAGCAAAGGAAGTTATTGGGCTACGTTATTACTCGGAATGCTTTTTGCTATGGCATTTTGTCCTTATAGCGGCGTATTATATTTTGTTATGCTTATTCCTATGACGGTGGCTAGTGCAAGTGGACTTTATCTCCCATTTGTTTTTGCTATTGCAACCGGAATTCCGGTAATTTTATTTGCATGGCTTTTAGCCTTTGCAGTGGGGAATGTGGGAAATTTTTACAATCGGATTAAAGTATTCGAACTGTGGTTTCGTCGTATTGTTTCTGTACTTTTTATTCTAATAGGAATATACTATATTCTATTAACGTTGATTTGAAAATTTGAAGCTGCTTAAAATCCCCACACCCACACATTATCATATCATCACATCATTTAATCATTTTCTAATGAATTTCAAATTTTTTAAATCAAAAAATATCCAAATCATTTTGGTTTTATTGCCAGTCTGGTTTATTTTATATCATTATTTACAGCCTCTTACCGATTGGATTATTGACAATTTATTGGGGTTAGAAAAAGGGGCACATTTAGCAGAGGCTTTGCGTTTTTTTCTTTTTGAATTTCCCAAAGTTCTTATGTTACTTACGCTGATTATTTTTGTTGTAGGGATAATACGTACTTTTTTTACTGCCGAACGAACAAGAAAAGCACTTGAGGGAAAGAAAACATTTACAGGAAATATAATGGCAGCAGGACTGGGAATCGTTACTCCTTTTTGTTCTTGTTCCGCAATTCCATTGTTTTTAGGTTTTGTGGAATCCGGAATTCCATTAGGCGTTACTTTTTCGTTCCTCATTGCGGCTCCTATGATTAATGAAGTGGCGATAATACTTCTTTATGGTTTGTTTGGTTGGAAAGTGGCATTGATTTATATAGTGACAGGATTGGTAATTGCCATTCTTGCCGGTTGGATTATCGGAAAACTAAAACTCGAAAAATGGGTTGAATCCTGGGTGTACGAAATGCAATCGGGAGAGGTTGATGTTGAAGAAGAAAAAATTACTTTTTCCACCAGAATAAATATGGGTTTCGAGGCGGTGAAAGAAATTGTTGGAAAAGTTTGGTTGTATGTCGCATTGGGAATTTTTGTTGGAGCCGCAGCTCATGGTTATGTCCCTGAAGAGTTTATGGCATCGCTAATGGGTAAATCGGCATGGTATTCGGTTCCACTTTCCATATTGATTGGTATCCCGCTTTATTCCAATGCAGCAGGCATTGTACCCATTGTTTCCGTTTTGATTGAAAAAGGCGCATCGCTTGGAACAGCTTTAGCTTTTATGATGTCGGTTATTGGACTTTCACTCCCCGAAATGGTTATTCTTCGTAAAGTTTTAAAAATGCCATTAATCCTTACATTTATAGCTATAGTTGGTGGCGGAATTATGATCGTTGGATTTCTGTTTAATTTTATTTTTTAAAAGTCTGTCTCAACACTAAAGAGGAACGCAAATTACACGGACCAACGGTCAACGGTCAGTAATCACCGGGAGATAATAATCACAAATTTACATAAATAATAAATATTTGAGATTGTGCTATTTACATAGTTTTTTGTTGAAAATGCTGAGAATATTTGCGTGATTTGTGTCCAAAATAATTCAATTAAAACATCCACATGTATTTTTTGTATTTCTCAGAAAATTCATTTTAAAAGATAAGTCTGGATTTAATGACTAATATGGAATAAATTTATGGTTTTTTCGGCTAATATCATATTAATTAAATTGTCCTCATTTCCTGTACTTTAAATATGAAGTAGTTATTGAATTATTTTCACTAACTTTGCACCCTCAAAAAAAAAGATTGTGTTACATGCAGAAAATTAGAAACATTGCTATTATTGCCCACGTTGACCACGGTAAAACTACGCTGGTTGACAAGATGTTATTGGCCGGACATTTGTTCCGCGATAACGAGAAGGCCGGTGAGTTAATTATGGATAATAATGACCTCGAACGTGAAAGAGGCATCACTATATTAGCTAAAAACGTATCCATTGATTATCTTGGATATAAAATTAATATTATTGACACTCCGGGACACTCCGATTTTGGAGGTGAAGTTGAACGTGTATTGAACATGGCCGATGGAGTCCTTTTATTGGTTGATGCCTTTGAGGGACCAATGCCACAAACACGTTTTGTACTTCAAAAAGCCTTACAAATTGGATTAAAACCAATTGTTGTTATTAATAAAGTTGATAAACCAAATTGTCGTCCTGACGTTGTTCACGAAGCGGTATTCGATTTAATGTGCAATTTGGATGCTACTGAAGAGCAGTTGGATTTCCACACCATTTATGGTTCGGCTAAAAACAACTGGATGTCTGAAGATTGGAAAAATCAAACTGACAATATTATTCCTCTTTTGGACGCTATAATAGAACATATACCAGAACCTATCTGTCTTGAAGGTACACCACAAATGTTGATTACTTCACTCGATTATTCATCTTATGTTGGTCGTATTGCAGTAGGGAGAGTGCATCGTGGAACATTGAAAGAAGGTATGGATGTAAATCTTGTGAAACGCGATGGAAAAGCCATTAAATGTCGTATCAAGGAACTTCATACATTTACTGGCTTGGGACGTACCCGTGCAACCGAAGTGAAATCAGGTGATATTTGCGCATTAGTTGGCATCGACGGTTTTGAAATCGGCGATTCAGTTTGCGATTTACAAAATCCGGAACCATTAGTTCCAATTGCGATTGATGAACCAACGATGAGCATGGTATTTACGATAAATACCTCTCCATTTTTTGGAAAAGAAGGCAAATATGTAACTTCACGTCACATTCACGACCGATTGATAAAAGAGTTGGATAAGAATTTGGCTTTGCGTGTTGAAAAAAATGTAGATTCGGATATCTGGCATGTCTTTGGACGTGGGGTACTTCACTTATCAGTATTAATTGAAACCATGCGCCGTGAAGGTTATGAACTACAAGTTGGTCAGCCTCAGGTAATTTTTAAAGAAATTAATGGTGTTAGATGTGAGCCAATTGAGCAACTGAGTATCAATCTCCCGGAATCTTGTTCAGGTAAGATCATCGAAATGGTGGCAATGCGCAAAGGCGAAATGCTAACTATGGAGATTTTGAACGACCGCATTCAATTGGAATTTTTGATTCCATCACGCGGAATAATCGGTTTAAGAAATAATGTTTTGACTTCATCAGCAGGTGAAGCAATCATGTCACACCGCTTTTTGGAATATCAACCTTACAAAGGACATATCGAAAAAAGAAGTAATGGCTCGATTATTGCAATGGAAGGTGGAAATGCTTTTGCATACTCTTTGGATAAATTACAGGATAGAGGAAGATTCTTTATTTTCCCTCAAACTGAAATCTATTCAGGACAGGTTGTAGGTGAAAGTGCTAAAGAGGGTGACATCGTTGTAAACGTGACTAAGCCTAAAAAACTCACCAACATGCGTTCATCAGGAGCTGATGATAAAGCAAAATTAACCCCGCCGGTTATTTTTAGTTTGGAAGAAGCATTGGAATATATCAAAGAAGACGAGTATGTGGAAATTACTCCGCTAAGTATCCGACTTCGGAAAATATATCTTGATGAAAATGAACGGAAACGTATGTCGAAAAAGTAATTTTAAGTAGATAGATTTTAGCGTTGATAATTTTATATCACACAATAATAAATGAAACCTGCGTTAATATAACAAATCTTCAATTTCATTTTTTTTATTATGAGACTTAAATTATTTTTAATATTGTTTTTAATTGGATGTACTATCTCCGGTTATGCACAGTTAGGAATAAAAGCCGGAGTGAATATGGCTAATGAAACTAAAACGTTCAGCCAACAAGACATTTCCGATGCATTTAGTTCGAAAAATCTTACCGGATATCAAATTGGTTTGATTTATCAGGCTATGCCAAATAAATCGGGGTTGGGTTGTGAATTTGGAGCAATATTGTCGCAAAAAGGAAGTTCATTTTCCGACTCAACAGATATTGAAGACGTTATTAAACAAGGTTATACCGAAATAAATTATGTTGAAGTTCCCTTTAATATACGGTATAGATTAACACTGGGAATAATTGGTGTATATGGTATTGCCGGTATTTATGGGGGTTATGCTCTTAGTGCAAATACTGTTGATGAAATAACCAATGTGGTACATGGGACAAATTTTAATACTTTCGCCGAACATGTTGATTATGGATACAATTTGGGCGCAGGGTTAGAATTGTTTAGTAAGATTCAATTAGGCGCCTCTTGGAGTCAGGGCTTGCGAAACACGGCTTATACTAATACTGTAATACCAACTCCAACGCATGCCACCAACAAAGTGTTTTCAATAAATATGGTTTATTTGTTTTAGATATTTAGCTACAAGATACGGAAGGGAAGAAAATATACAACATTTTCTTCTCTTCTTTTTTAGAAGTAATAGGAATTATATAATAGTGTAAAAAATTAACCCATTTTTCTGAATGTAGAGCAAGGATGCTATGATGCAAAGAAAATATATACTTTGCATCTTTGTTTTTTTTAGCATACCTAATTAGTATTAAATTTCAAAATTCAATTGATTTCTGTTATTTTTGAAATATAAATGAAATTTCTATATCTTTTTTTTGTACCTTTGCAGCCCATTACGAAAAAAGATAAATAGCAGAAAATTACAACATTAATAGATTATGAATATCGTCAAAAAAGACCTCGATCAAAACAATGCCATTGTAACATTAAGCATTGTAAAAGCTGATTACGCTGAGAAAGTGGAAAAAACCTTACGCGATTATCGCAAAAAAGCAAACATTCCAGGTTTCAGACCGGGTATGGTTCCTGCTGGGTTAGTAAAAAAAATGTATGGTAAAGCTATGTTGGCTGAAGAAATCAATAAATTGGTTTCAGACAATTTGTACAAATACATTCAGGACAATAAACTGAATATATTAGGCGAACCACTTCCCAACGAAACTGAACAAAAACCAATAGATTTTGATAATCAGGAAGATTTCGAGTTTGTTTTTGATTTAGGAATTGCTCCGGAATTTGAAGTAAGTTTGAGCAAAAAAGACAAAGTAAAATTTTACGAAATTACCGTTAGTGATGAAATGATTGATAATCAAGTGAAATCGTATACGGGTCGTTACGGAAAATACATACAAGAAGAGGTAGTTGAAGAAAAAGATATGTTGAAGGGTGAATTGCTCGAAATGGCAAATGGCAAAGTAAACGAATCGGGGATTAAAGTCCAGGATGCGACTCTTACTGCTTCATACATGAAGGATGATGCACAAAAAGCTCTTTTTATTGGCGCTAAAAAAGGTGATATTATTACTTTCAATCCTGCCACTGCTTTTGTTGACGAAACAGAAATCAGTTCAATGCTTAAAATCTCAAAAGATGAAGCAAAAACAATAGTATCAGACTTCCAATTGAAAATTGACAGCATTACACGTTATCACGAATCAGAAATCAATCAGGACTTGTTTGATAAAGTTTATGGCGAAGGAGTTGTTACAAGCGAAGAAGATTTCCGTGCTAAAATAAAAGAAAATATTAAAGAAAATCTGGTATCTGATACGGATTACAAATTTGGTGTTGATGCGCAGGAAATGTTAGTAGCGAAATTTGATGATATCGTTTTCCCGGACACTTTCTTGAAACGTTGGGTGTTGGCTTCAAACGAAAATTTAACTCCAGAGGCATTAGAAGAAGATTATCCTAAAATGATTGCTGATTTAAAATGGCAATTAATTAAAGATAAATTGGCTAAGTCAAACGAGATTAAAGTTGAAGCTGCTGATGTTGAAGATTTTGCTAAAAAAATGGCAAAAGCACAGTTTGCTCAGTATGGTATGATTGGTATGGATGATGAAATCATTGCCAATTATGCAAAAGATATGCTGAAAAAAGAAGAAACAGTAAAAAATATTGCAGAAAGAGTAGCTGAACAAAAGATATTTGCTGCAGTAAAAGAAGCAGTGAAACTGGACTCAAAAGAAATTTCAATCGAAGATTTCAATAAAATGTTTGAAGGAAAATAATTTTTTCTTTCTCTCTATTTATAGATAAAAGATTCCGAATTTTCGGAAAATGGCTTTTAACTGCTAAAAATTAAAACAAAATATCCGTATCTTTGTTTTTTTTTAGAAATGGTTAAAAGCTTTTTTCTATTATAAAAGGTAGATTGACTATTTGTCAGGTAATTATTAAGGACTGATTTTTGAACGGAATCAGAAATTAATATATAATCTGACATGTAATTTTATAAACTTTCAAATTTTTAAGAATATGAACAACAATGATTTTCGCAATTACGCCACTAAGCATCTCGGAATGAACGGATTGTCACTCGATAAATATGCCGACATAACTAGTAATTATATTTCTCCTTCGATTTTGGAAGAACGACAGTTAAACGTAACTCAAATGGATGTTTTTTCACGTTTAATGATGGATCGTATTATTTTTCTGGGAACTCAGGTTGATGATTATACAGCCAATGTGATTCAGGCTCAATTACTTTATCTTGATTCGTCTGATCCCGGAAAAGATATTTCTATTTATTTAAATACTCCTGGAGGTTCGGTTTATGCCGGATTAGGAATTTATGATACCATGCAGTTTATCAGTTCTGATGTTGCAACAATTTGCACCGGAATGGCGGCTTCAATGGGAGCTGTATTATTGGTAGCCGGAGCTGATGGCAAACGTTCAGCGTTGAAACATTCACGTGTAATGATTCATCAACCGATGGGTGGAGCACAAGGTCAGGCTTCTGATATTGAAATTACTGCCCGTGAAATTCAAAAACTCAAAAAAGAATTATACACTATCATTGCAGACCATTCTAAAAATCCATTTGAGAGGATAGAAAAAGATTCTGACCGCGATTATTGGATGACTTCGCAGGAAGCATTGGATTATGGCATGATTGACAAAGTGTTGTTCAACGAGAAAAACAAATAAAAGTCTTTTAATCCTTCGATGGATGACTTAAAAATACACAATTAAAACAAATAATACAAACTAACTTTCTACTTTTCCCCTTGGGGGATTGGGGGGCTAAATATGGCTAAAAACAATAAAAATTGCAGTTTTTGCGGAAGACCGGAATCTCAGGTAGATTTTTTTATTATGGGACAAGATGGTGCTCATATATGCAATGAATGTGCTTTACAAGCTGCTGAAATTGTAAAAGAAAACAGTTTAAAAAAGACGAAACTTCCTAATCTTCAGAAGGAACAACTTCCAAAACCAATTGAAATAAAAGAATATCTTGATCAATTTGTCATCGGGCAGGAAGAAGCAAAGAGATATCTGTCGGTTGCAGTTTATAACCACTACAAAAGATTGATGCAGGAAAACACAAATGATGATGTAGAGATTGAAAAATCAAACATTATTATGGTGGGTTCTACGGGAACGGGAAAAACGTTGTTGGCTAAAACAATTGCAAAAAAACTGCATGTCCCATTTGCTATCGTTGATGCAACAGTTTTAACTGAAGCGGGTTATGTGGGTGAAGATATTGAAAGTATTCTGACAAGATTATTGCAAGTTGCCGATTATGATGTGAAAGCAGCTGAGCGGGGAATTGTTTTTATTGATGAGATAGATAAAATTGCCCGTAAAGGTGATAATCCAAGTATAACACGTGATGTTAGTGGAGAAGGAGTGCAACAGGGGTTGTTGAAATTATTGGAAGGTGCTGTAGTGAATGTTCCACCGCAGGGAGGACGTAAGCATCCCGATCAGAAAATGATTGCCGTAAATACGCAAAATATACTTTTTGTCTGTGGAGGTGCATTTGATGGTATTGAGAAGAAAATAGCTTCAAGATTAAATACAAGAGTTGTAGGTTATACTGCTGCATTGGGAAAGGATCAGGTGGATAACCATAACTTGTTGCAATATATTGCACCACAGGATTTAAAATCATTCGGATTAATTCCTGAAATTATCGGACGTTTGCCAATTCTTACCTATCTCGACCCTTTAGATAGAGGAGCTTTGCGTCGGATATTGACAGAGCCCAAGAACTCAATCATTAAACAATACATTAAATTATTCAATATGGATAGTATTGAGTTAAAGTTCAATGAAGATGTATTGGAATACATTGTGGATAAATCCGTTGAATTTAAATTAGGAGCACGTGGATTGAGATCGATAACAGAGACAATAATGATGGATGAAATGTTTGAGACACCTTCGAAAAATATCAAGAAATTGAATATTTCGCTTTCTTATGCCCAAAGCAAGATTGAAAAGGCAAATATAAACAGATTAAAAACTGCATAAAATATCAAACTAAACGACTGTAAATCTGGTACATGACGTATTATTTCAGGATGTTGACTAAACTATTTAGTTAATATCCTGATTTTTTTTAAAAAAATTGTTGTATATTTCAAATCTGTTTATATTTTTGTTCTGAAAAACAAAACATATTTTCGAGAAAAATTTATTGTTTATTTGCATATTACTTCAAAAAAACAATGGAATAAGTGCTTTTTATTGGACAATAAATACTACTTTCGCATTCATTTTTTACTCAAATAATTGAAATGACCAATCTGTCAGTATTATCAACACACTTAAAGAAGAACTTCGGTTTTGATTCCTTCAAAGGAAATCAGGAAGCTGTTATTCAAAATGTGCTTGATGGAAACGATACATTTGTATTGATGCCAACAGGTGGTGGTAAGTCACTTTGTTACCAACTCCCTTCCTTGATGTTGGAAGGTACGGCTATTGTGATTTCTCCGTTAATTGCTTTGATGAAAAATCAGGTGGATGCTATGCGTAATTTTAGTGAGGAAGACGGAATTGCACATTTTATCAACTCATCACTAACAAGACAAGCCATTGATCAGGTAAAAAGCGATATCACTTCGGGTAAAACAAAACTATTATACGTCGCTCCCGAATCGTTGACAAAAGATGAAAATATTGAATTTTTAAAACAGATAAAAATTTCTTTCTATGCGGTTGATGAAGCACATTGTATTTCGGAATGGGGACATGATTTTCGTCCGGAATATCGCCGAATCAGACCGATTATAAATGACATTGGCGTTGCACCGCTTATTGCACTTACTGCAACGGCAACACCAAAGGTACAACACGATATTCAGAAAAACCTTGGTATGTTGAATGCTAAAGTTTTTAAATCATCGTTTAACAGACCAAATTTATATTATGAAGTTCGTCCAAAAACGAGCGATGTTGACAGAGACATTATTAAATATATCCGCTCACAAGCTGGAAAATCCGGTATAATTTATTGTTTGAGCCGTAAAAAAGTTGAAGAACTTTCTGAAACGCTGAAAATGAACGGCATATCCGTTTTACCTTATCATGCCGGAATGGATACCGCCGTGAGAAGTTTTAATCAGGATAGTTTTTTAATGGAAAAAGTAGACGTAATTGTTGCAACAATTGCTTTTGGAATGGGGATTGATAAACCCGATGTGCGCTATGTATTACACTACGATATGCCTAAGAGTCTGGAAGGATATTATCAGGAAACGGGACGTGGTGGGCGCGACGGTGGAGAAGGTCAATGTATTGCCTTTTACGCTTATAAAGATTTAGATAAATTACGCAAATTTATGCAAGGCAAGCCCGTAGCTGAGCAGGAAATTGGCAATCAATTATTATTGGAAACTCAAGCTTACGCCGAATCCTCCATTTGTAGACGAAAATTATTACTCCATTATTTTGGAGAAGAATACAAAGAAGAGAACTGCGGATGTTGTGACAATTGTATGAAACCACGAAAATTTATTGAAGGACAAGAATTATTGTCATTGGTATTAGAAACGATTCTTATCGTAAAGGAAAAATTTAAAGCTGAACACATTGTTGATATACTGAAAGGAAACGAAACTTCTGATGTAATATCATATCAACATGATGATCTGGAAAATTTCTCGGCTGCATCCGATGAAGAAGAAAAGTTGCTCCATGCTGTTATTCGTCAGGCACTTATTGCCGGATTCTTGTCGAAAGATATTGAGAATTACGGTTTGTTGAAACTTACTGCAAGCGGAAAAGCGTATCTGAAAAAACCTCAACCATTCCCCATTGTAAAAGATAATGAGTACGATGAGGATGATGATGAAACAAATGCAAAAAGTGGCGGAGGTACTTGTGCGGCCGACGAGGTGCTTTTCTCAATCTTAAAAGATTTACGAAAGAAATTGTCGAAACGTCTGGAAGTTCCACCTTTCGTCATTTTTCAGGATCCATCGCTTGAGGCTATGGCAACAAGTTATCCAATATCAATGGATGAATTGCAAAACATACCTGGTGTTGGTGCAGGTAAAGCAAAACGTTATGGCGAAGGATTTTTAAAAGTAATAAAAGAACACGTAAAAGAAAACGAAATTATTCGTCCGGAAGATTTGCGGGTTCGTACTGTAGCGAATAAATCGAAACTGAAAGTGGCAATTATTCAGGCAATTGACCGTAAAATTGCTTTGGATGATATAGCTCTATCAAAAGGATTAGAGATTTCTGAGTTACTCGACGAAATTGAAGCAATAGTTTATTCAGGTACAAAGATAAATATCGATTATTTTCTCGAAGAGGTTATGGATCCTGATCATATTGATGATATCTTTGATTACTTCAACTCAGCTCAAACGGATAAAATTGAAGCTGCACTTGATGCACTTGGAGAAAATGACTATAGTGAAACAGAAGTTCGTTTAGTAAGGATTAAATTCCTTTCAGAGATAGGAAATTAAAAAAAATAGACTGGTTCTTTAAAACGAATCAGTCTATTTTTTTCACAAGGTTTTCCTTTTAAGCCACACTTGATAGGAATTTACAATATTTTGCCAAAGTACATAGGATCCCGGTCCGATAGAAGCAATTGGATTCAAATACATCTGTGCCATCCAAATAGCTAGAATCGTATTCTTCTGTCCCAAACCCTGTCCGCCCGCCACAGTGTCGTCGTGTCGCCTGCCTACAGCGCGTCCAACAATAAACTGGGCAACGCAAATAATCATTGCAGCTAAAGCAATAAATATTTCTATTGAATAATTTTTTCCTTCCTGAATCATGATAAATTGTACCGTTCTGCCTGTAACTACACTTAATGCAATAGACCAGAGATAAAAAGAAAGATTTTTATAAGTAGCCAACTTGTTTGTTAAGGTCGGTCTTATTTTTTGTAATAAAATTGCTACGAAAAAAGGAAGAAAAAGCAAAACAAATACTCTTTTTGCAATCTCATAAAATGATTCAAAAAAGGGAAGATCGTTGTAACTGCCAACTAATGAAAATATAACAGGAGCAGCTAAAGCCACCGTCAGATTACTTATAAGACTATAAGCAGTTAGACTAGCTACATTTCCCTTAAGCATGCCGGTTATTACCGGAGCTGCAGTTGCAGTTGGTGCCAGTAAACAAATCATTGCCCCTTGTGCCAATGTGATATTAAATGGTCTGAGAATTAGAAAAACACCAACACTTCCAATAATTTGTATGATGATTAACCAAAGATGCAATTTTGAAAACCGGATTTCCTTCAGTTTCAAATTACAATATGTGAGAAATAACATGGCAAATATAAGGTAGGGTGTAAGAAAGGCTAATGAATCAAAGAATTTATAAAATACTGCTCCGATTGTCATTGCAATGGGCATCATATAGGGTTTTATCTTTTTTAGCATGCTATTCAAATTACTTTTTAAAGCTGCAAAAGTACAAAGATTAAACGAAACAAGCATTTTTAAAATAACAAATCAGCTACATGCATGGAATATTATACCATCTGTATATATAAAATAGCCCAAAGCTGTTTTATACGTCTACTGTGGTTAATGCCGATGCATACAAACAAATAGGGCAATGAGACAAAGTCGAAATTGGACTGTATTGTTTGTGCTATCGGTATAATATATAGCATACTTAAAAATTCTATATAAACAGATGATTATTCGGAAGTGCTCCGATAAATATTGAAATTGAAAACACACTGAATAATTCCTTGAATACTGTTCCAAAAACTGAGAATATTAATGCTTCCGGCAATAGAATGACTATTGAATTAGTCCAAATATCTTATAATTTGGATGTAATAAAACGCTGAGAATCCATTTGTCTTAAATATCCTTTTAAATACTTGTTTCCATCACAGAATTACAGGCATTTTAATTCTAAATTCTTACTAGATGGCTGATTATCAATTTCACATTTTTTTGTATCTTTGCAGTTCGAACAAATAACACAAAAAACATGAATTTAGAAGCAACACTTATTAGCTTGGTAGCCGAATCAGTTCAGTCACTTTACGGACTCGAAACCACTGCAAATCAGATACAAATACAAAAAACAAAAAAAGAATTTGAAGGAGAATTGACCGTTGTTATTTTTCCTTTTGTAAAAGCTGCCCGTAAATCACCCGAACAAACCGGTACTGAAATTGGAGAGTTTCTGCAAAAAAACAACTCTCTGATATCCGCATTTAATGTTATAAAAGGTTTTTTAAACCTGAGCATTAACAAAAGCTATTGGTTGGAAACCCTTAATCTGATTCATGAAGATGCAGAATATGGTAAAACGCCGGTAACTAATAATTCCGAATTGATGATGATTGAATATTCATCTCCAAATACCAATAAGCCACTTCACTTAGGACATATTCGTAACAATCTCCTCGGTTTTAGTATAGCTGAAATCCAAAAAGCAAACGGCTGGAAAGTGGTGAAAACGAACATTGTAAACGATCGTGGAATTCATATCTGCAAATCAATGTTAGCCTGGAAATTATTTGGGAATGGCGAAACTCCGGAAAGCACAGGCATGAAAGGTGATCACCTTGTTGGAAAATACTACGTAGTTTTTGATAAAGCTTATAAAGCTGAAATCAAAGAACTTATGGAGAAAGGAATAAGCGAAGAAGAAGCAAAAAAAACGGCACCACTTATTCTCGAAGCTCAAAAAATGTTACTGGCATGGGAAAAGAATGATGCAGAAGTTCGTCAACTTTGGGAAACAATGAATGGATGGGTTTATGCCGGTTTCGATGAAACCTACAAACAAATGGGTGTTGACTTTGATAAAATCTATTACGAATCGGAAACGTACTTGACCGGAAAATCAGAAGTGGAACGTGGTGTGGTTGAAAAAGCTTTTTATCAACGGGATGATAAATCGGTTTGGGCTGACTTGACTGGTGATGGACTTGATGAGAAATTGTTGTTGCGCGCTGATGGAACTTCCGTTTATATGACTCAGGATATTGGAACAGCTAAACTTCGTTACAACGATTATCCCATAAATAAAATGGTTTATGTGGTGGGTAATGAGCAAAACTACCATTTTCAGGTGCTTTCTTTACTTTTGGATAAACTGGGGTATGCGTGGGGTAAAAATTTGGTACATTTTTCGTATGGAATGGTGGAACTGCCCGAAGGCAAAATGAAAAGTCGTGAAGGTACTGTGGTCGATGCTGATGATTTGATGACAGAGATGATAGAAACAGCTCGCGAAACGTCGCAGGAATTAGGAAAGTTGGATAATTGTACGCCCGATGAAATTGAAGAAATTGCCCGCATGGTCGGTTTGGGTTCGCTTAAATACTTTATCTTGAAGGTTGATCCACGCAAAAACATGACCTTCAATCCAAAAGAATCGATTGATTTTAATGGAAATACTGGTCCGTTTATTCAATATACGCACGCTCGCATTAAATCTGTTTTACGCAAAGCAACCGAATCGGGTATTGACTGTAGCAAATTGAAAGATACGAATCTTGTGATCTCAGAAAAAGAAAGTTATTTAATTCAACTGGCTACCGAATTTCCGGGAGTTATTCGTCAGGCAGGAGAAGAATTTAGTCCTGCTTTGATTGCCAATTTTATATACGATTTAGTAAAAGAATATAACCAGTTTTATCATGATTTTACTATTTTGAAAGAAGAAAATGAAAATCTAAAACAATTCCGGTTGGTTCTGTCCGAATCAATTGCAAAAATAATAAAAACAGGGATGGGATTATTAGGAATTGATGTTCCCGAACGAATGTAAAAAACAACCAAACCTTTAAAAACTCTTTCCTTTTTCCTGCTTGTGAGTTAGGAAAAAGGAAAAATAAACTCTTAAGCTTATGAAACGAACGTATTACTTTCTGT
Organism: Paludibacter sp.; assembly: GCA_028692715.1. GTDB lineage: Bacteria > Bacteroidota > Bacteroidia > Bacteroidales > Paludibacteraceae > Paludibacter. Next base: position 54,138 of record JAQUWU010000020.1, read on the forward strand.
TTACTATTATTGTAGTTTTGCTTGTTTCGTCTTGTTCCTCAGGACATTCGGCATACAAACGAGGCGATTATTTTAAAGCTTGCCACGAGGCAATAGATCATTTAAAATCAAGTCCTAACAGCGATAAGTCGCAGTTTGTGCTCACAAAGTCGTATCCTTTGGCTATAAAAACGGCAACGCGCGAAATTGAAAACGCTAATATTGCCAATGATCCCGACAAATTTGATGTGTTGGTGTATCAGTACGAAAGGATTTCAACACTGGCCAATGCTATTTACGCTTGTCCAAAAGCGAATCAACTAATTACAGCTCCTGTTGAATATACCCGAGAGCTGAGTGATGCAAAAAAAATGGCTGCTGAAAGTGCCTATCAAAGAGGTATTCAGGCATTAAATATTGGAAGTGTTGAACAGGCTCGAGTAGCTTATCAGTATTTTCTAAATGCCAATAAATATGTTTACGGTTATAGCGATGTATTAAATAAAATTGAAGATGCTAAGTATTACGCAACCTATCGTATTCTTGTTCAAAAGCCGCTGACAAGTTTAAAATATCAATATTCAGCCGATTTTTTCTACAATAGTCTTTTGTCCGATTTGGTGAAAAGTACAGCTAATCGATTTATCCGTTTTTATACCCCCGAGGAAGCCAGTCGTGAAAATATGAACGATCCACATCAATTTTTAATTCTCGATTTTCAGGGATTCTCGGTTGGAAATATCCGAGATTCAAATACGTCGGTAGAAGTAAGACGTGATAGTGTAGTTGTTGGCACAGTAAAAGTGGAAGGGAAAACCTATAATTCTTATGCAACCGTAAAAGCTACGTTGATAACCATTAAAAGAGAAATAGTTTCAGGTGGAGTATTAAATGTCCGTATTGTTGATGTGAAATCAAGTAGAAATTTACAGGAACGAAATTTTAGCGGTCAGTTTGTGTGGAAAGATAGTTGGTCATCTTTTAAAGGAGATGACAGAGCTTTGTCGTCACAACAAAAAGATATGTGTGATAGAGAACCTCTGATTCCACCTTCACAGCAGGATTTGTTTGTTGAATTTACAAAACCTATTTATGAACAGACCTTTCCATATTTAAAAAGTTTTTACAGCAAGTACTAATGACAATAGTTCGTTATAAAATTTTATTTTTCAACGCAAAGGCGCTAAAATGCTAAGCCGCCAAGAAAAACTTCAAGTTTTTCTCTTTGCGTTCTTTGCATATATATTTGAAGTACTGTATATTACAAAATTATTATGCTTAGCGTTCTTTGCGTTTAATTAAAAAAAATATATTTGATATTTTCAAAGGGTTAATCGTTTTAATTACCTGAATACTAAACTAATAAATTGTTTTATAACGAACCATTGAATGATATATAAAAAAACGCCTCGAGGGGCGTTTTTTGTTGTATGATACTTTGATAATTATTATTATAAATTCAATACTCCTCTCAACGCTTTGTATCCGGCAGTACTGGTTTTAAGTTGATGACCATTTTTTAGTGTAAGCAATTGATTCTGTTTTTCGTAAAGCTCAATGCGCGAAATCATTTCAACATTTACAATCGCCGATCGGTGTATGCGTACAAATTGATTTTCGGGTAAATGTTCTTCAAAATATTTCATGGTTTGCTCTTTCAGGTATTTTCCGTTAGCAGTAATTATTTGTACATAGTCGCCATCTGCTTGTAAATATATAATTTCAGGTATTAAAACTACATGGATTTTTGTTCCTGATTTTACGGCAATTCTTTCAAGAATTTCTATTGCTTCATCCTTTTTTTGCTTTACTTCTTCTTGAATTGTAGTTTCTTCCGATTCGGCTTCACATTTATTAAGTTCGAGAGTGAATCTAAATTGTTGAATAATCAATAGATAGATTAAAATCCCAATCAGGACTCTTATTGATAAGACATGAATGAATGCATTGGTATAAAGAACATCAAATAACCAATAGATAACTCCGTAGCCAACCCCAATCCAAACTATTATTGTTAAGACTCCAAGTGCTATATAATTTATTAATTGTTGAAATTTATTCAGAATTGAAAAATTACCATAATGGATAACACTCCAAAGTAAAATGCCGAGAATGCCAAACAAAGTTGCGTGAATAAAACCATCCAATATAATAATCCACAAAGGAATTGTCATCAGCGAATACATTGCAATGATTTGCAGTGCAGCATAAACGATCCAGATTAGGACATATTGAACGATTTTAGTTGTATTTTCCAGATAAGGATGTAACATTTAATGAAATTATTGTTGATGTGTTGATGAGTTGATGAGTTGATGAGTTGATGTGTTGATATGTTGATGTGCTGATATGTTGATATGCTAATGAGTTGATGTGCTGATATGTTGATATGCTAATGAGTTGATGTGCTGATATGTTGATGAGTTGAAAAGTTAATCGTATTTGTTAAATAATTTTACATGCTTGGAATTAATGATTTTTTATATTGACCCATTATCACACATCATCAACACATCATCACATTATCACATTATCACATTATCACATCAGCACATTATCACATTAATTTAATTTCTTAGTTCTCCACCGCCAAATACACACGAACCTGTAATTACAAGTTTTTTTGTTTTGTCAAGTCCATCTAAAGGCATGCGGTTGTCTTTAAATCCGCCGAAAACGGCATCCATATGTGTTTCTACAAACCAATCGGAAGGCACAAAAATCGTAATTCCACCAAATACAGCATTTACATCTAAACGTGTTTCGCCAACAGGCAAACTTGTTTTTCTCAAATCTAATGTAATTCCACCAAACACAGCATTCAGTTCTCCACCTTTAAATTCAGGATCAAGAACAATATGGTCACCACTTCCAAATACACTGTTTTTTGAAAAGCTACCATTGATGGTCGAATATTCATTAGTATATCTATTTTTGCTATGATTGTAATGATGATGTTGGTGATCCCATTCATTAAATCCCCATTTTGGTCCAAGAACTTTTCCCAAAATAATAATTATACCACCTGCAATAAGCAATAATGGCCAGTAAACTTGTGTGAAATCGCCATTAAATCCCGGAAATAAATCAGGATAGGTGCGAATAATCTTTGGAAACAAAAAGAAAATTCCTATCAGAATCATTATTGTTCCTGATGAAATCTTTTTCCTGAAAAAATGAGTTATCCCAATTACTATTAATAACATGGGCCATGAGATAATTATCCATTTTAAATTAACTGGTAATAACCCAAAATTAAATCCAAGAAATAATACGCCGACAAGCATTAAAATTATACCAAAGCCAAGTCCTTTATTATAACCCGTATGAAACGAGTCTTTTACTTCATTTTCCATAATAATATTTGTTTTAAATTTTCATGCTACAAAAATACAGCTATCCAGTAACTAACACTAAACAAAATCGACAAACAACTGCTATTTTCCCGACGAAGATAGAGAAATAAGTAATTGAAAACAAATAATGTCATATTTTGCATGAAAATATTTAAGAATAGAACGCTGATTTTCACTGATAGAGTGGATTTGAAAAAACGGATTTGAATTCCGATAAATCGGAATGATTTACAGATAGTTGCGTCTTAATCATCTTGCCGAAGGCAAGAAAAATCTGTTTTGTTTTATCCTTCATTTTCCGATAAATCAGCGAAAATCAACGTTCTATTAATGTTTCTAAATGGTACATTAATTTGTTCCATTTACTTAAGACCAAAAAAATACCCTTTTTGCAAAATAATTTTGCAAAAGGGTATTCAATTCTCAGAATTTTTGAGCTTTATTTTTTCAATAAGTCACGAATCTCGGCGAGTAGGATTTCTTCTTTTGAAGGAGTAGGAGGTGGCGGTGGAGTAGCCGGAGCTTCTTTCTTTTTTGACATATTGTTTATCCCTTTAATAAAAAGAAAAATGACAAATGCAACAATAATAAAATCGAGAGAAACCTGTAAAAAATTACCGTAATTCATTGTAACTGCGGCCTTTTCAACTCCGTCAATGGTTTCGGCAGCTTTCATTGTCCATTTAAGTTCTGTAAAATTGACGCCACCTACCAATAATCCAATCGGAGGCATGATTACATCTGCTACAAACGAAGCAATAATTTTACCAAATGCACCACCAATGATTACACCAACAGCCATATCTACAACATTGCCACGCATGGCGAAATCTTTAAATTCTTTTCCTAAGCTCATAATTAATGATGATTAAATTTATAAATATGAATTTTTATGTCTAACCGTTTAAAAGTGTTTTTTGTTCGTTTTTTGGAATAAATTTATTTGTTCAAAGTCGTATAAATTAGATGTTTGGTTTAAAATATTCAAATAAATCAATCTTTATTGGTGACTAATCAGCACTTCAAGAAGTACTTCATTTGACGTTTTTGGGGAAAATTGCAGAGTAAAAAAAATGTAATTTTCACAAAAAAAACAGCCAAATTAAAGCGCATAAATGATGAATGTCGCTCCAGAACTCCCCCTTTAGGTGTTTACCTCCTGACGTAGGAGGGAGGTGGGGGGCTGAGTAGTTACTTTTTTTTCAATAAATTAATTGGTTTCATCCCTTTTGAATTTCAAATCAATAACTGCGATTAAAACAATTATTGATTTGAAATGGTTATAAATTATAAATTTACAATAGAACGTCATCTTTCAATTAAATAAATCTTATGAAGAAAAAAAATATAATATTATTGCTGGCATTTTTCGTTTGGCACATGGCTTATACTCAAAGTGTCGGAAATAAAAATGCTTTAGGTATTAATTTTGTAAAAAACGAATATAATGGTGATTATGGGAATGGATTATATGATTTTAGTCAGCCGGTGTATAGTGCATTTAGTTTGTCTTATTCTAAATATTTATCAAAATCGTTTGATTTAAACCTCTTGTTTACAACAGGAAATTATGGTTACAGAGAATCAAGCGCAGTACAGTTTGTCGGCTCGAAATCTGATTTTTCATTGTCAGCTCATTACAAATTAAATAATGGATATTTTTTTGCGGAAGAGTCCAAATTATCACCTTTTATTTCAGTGGGCTTAGGGTTTGCTTCTTATGCCTATAGCAATGATGCACAGCCTTATCCTACTATCATTCTGGATAAATCAGATTTTATAATACCTTTCGGATTTGGTTTAAAATATCAACTTAATAAAAATATTGCTATTCAATACCAATATAAATTTAATATTACCAATAGCGATGTCCACGACCAAAATATTAGTGGAGGAATTACAAATACTTATTTTGGAAGTGATGCGCATCCAAATTTCAAAGCCGGAAATGATATGTATGGACAACAGATAATCGGTTTTGTGTTTAGTTTTGGTAAAGAGCGTGACAGCGATAAAGACGGAGTACTCGATAAATTCGATTTATCACCAAAAACGCCTTTAAATGTTATGGTAGATGAGGACGGAATACCCGTTGATTCCGATCACGATGGCGTTCCTAATTATTTGGATAAGTGTGAAAATACTCCTTCACGTACCAAAGTCGATGCTTCTGGCTGTTCGATTGAAAAGTGATACGAAAGGTACTCTTGATTGTTTTGATAAATATAATTTGTGAAGCCATCTGTTTGAAAAATGTTTGTAATCACTAAGAAAAACATCTTTTGATATCAGCATTTAGTGGGTATTTATGTAGATTATTCCGAATTGAAGTTTTTTTGTAATTTATTTTGTCAGAACAACTATTTAAAGCAACAAAATCTTTCATATTTGTTGAAAAATATTTAATTTTGCGGTCAAATTATCAAACATTAAAAATTGACTGAAAATGGTAAATTACAAAGATCTTGGATTGGTGAATACCAATGACTTATTCAAAAAAGCTATTGAAGGAAAATATGCAATTCCTGCATTTAACTTCAATAATATGGAACAATTGCAAGCCATTGTTGCTGCTTGTGTTGAAACAAAATCTCCTGTTATTTTGCAGGTATCAAGTGGTGCACGTAAATATGCAAACCAAACTTTACTTCGTTATATGGCTCAGGGAGCTGTGGAATATGCTAAAGAATTGGGCTTAAATATCCCGATTGTATTACACCTTGACCATGGAGATACTTTTGAATTATGTAAGAGTTGTGTTGATTCAGGTTTCTCTTCTGTAATGATTGATGGATCGAGCCATTCTTACGAAGATAATATCGCATTGACTAAAAAAGTGGTTGAATATGCTCACGCTCAAGGCGTAAGTGTTGAAGGGGAACTTGGAGTTTTGGCAGGTGTAGAAGATGATGTTGTTGCTGAGCACCATACCTATACCCGTCCTGAAGAAGTGGTTGACTTTGTAACTCGTACCGGAGTTGATTCATTAGCTATCTCAATTGGAACTTCGCACGGAGCAAATAAATTTACTCCTGCTCAGTGTACCCGTGACGAAAACGGTCATCTTGTGCCTCCTCCATTGCGTTTCGATATTTTGGAAGAAATTGAGAAACAAATTCCCGGTTTTCCAATTGTATTACACGGTTCTTCTTCAGTTCCTCAAGAATATGTTGATATGATCAATAAATATGGTGGCGACTTGAAAGATTCAATCGGTATTCCTGAAGAACAATTACGCAAAGCGGCTACTTCAGCTGTTTGTAAAATCAATATCGATTCTGATGGTCGTTTAGCTATGACTGCTGTTGTACGCAAGGTTCTTGCTACTAAACCGGGTGAATTCGATGTGCGTAAATACTTAGGACCAGCTCGTGACGAATTGACTAAATTATACGCTCACAAAACGGTAAATGTTTTAGGAAGTGCAGGTAAGGCATAATACTGACATAAATTATAAAAACGATAATTTTTTTTGATAAATAAGGGCTGATTCAACATAAGTTGTGTCAGCCTTTATTTCTCCTTAATTAAAAAAAATCACAATTAAACGTTAGTTGGTTTTACCATAAAAATCAAAAGATTAACTTTCCAGACATTATACTTTTTCGTATAAATTTCTTTGATTTATCTGAAAAAAAACTATATTTGCAATCATTAGTAATTGAAAGTAAAAATTTAGCTAATAATAATTTGTTCAAAATTGTAATTAGAACAAATAATTTTATATTTTTGTCATTCAATTTTTATAAACTAATATTGATAAGCAATAGTATGAGCACACCAAAACCACTTGGATGGTTATTCAGCTTTTATAGGGATGGTTTTAAAAATATGACGATTGGTAAAACATTGTGGCTAATTGTTGCAATAAAACTATTTATCATGTTTTTTGTACTGAAGATTTTCTTCTTCCCTAATTTTCTGAAAACAAATTTCAAAGATGACGAAAGCAGATCCAACCATGTTCGTCAGGAATTAATCGACAAAGCACATTAAGAAACATATATTTTATTAACTAACTAGAAAAAATTATGGAATTATTGGATGTCACATTAGTGGATTGGTCGAGAGCACAATTTGCCCTGACAGCAATGTATCACTGGCTTTTTGTTCCACTTACTTTAGGTTTGGGCGTTATTATGGCAATAATGGAAACCATGTATGTGAGAACCGGAAATGAAGTTTGGAAAAAAGCCACCAAATTTTGGATGACACTTTTTGGTGTTAATTTTGCCATAGGTGTGGCAACCGGAATAATTTTGGAATTTGAGTTTGGCACTAACTGGTCAAATTATAGTTGGTTTGTAGGCGATATTTTTGGAGCACCTTTAGCTATAGAAGGAATAATGGCTTTCTTTATGGAGGCTACATTTATTTCCATTATGTTTTTTGGCTGGAATAAAGTGAGTAAGAAATTCCATTTAGCTTCAACCTGGCTTACAGTGCTTGGTGCTACGTTGTCAGCTTTATGGATATTAGTGGCAAATGCGTGGATGCAATATCCAATAGGAATGGAATTTAACCCGGATACAGTTCGTAACGAAATGAATGATTTTTGGAGTATCCTGCTTTCTCCGGTTGCCATGAACAAGTTTTTTCACACTGTTTTGTCCGGTTGGGTAATGGGTGCCTTATTTGTAGTCGGAATTAGTTCATGGTTCTTATTGAAAAAGAGGGAAACGGAATTTGCATTAAAAAGTATGATAGTAGGTGCCATCTTTGGATTGATATCTTCATTGTTAATTGCGTATACCGGTGATGGTTCTGCCTATCATGTAGCTCAAAAACAACCTATGAAGCTTGCCGCTATGGAAGGTCTTTACGAAGGTAAATCCGGAGTTGGACTTGTAGCATTTGGCGTTTTAAATCCTGAGAAAAAAATGTACAACGATGATGTAGATCCATATTTATTCAAAATAGAAATTCCCAAAATGCTTTCGTTGTTGGGAGAAAGAGATGCAAATGCTTATATTCCAGGAATAAGAAATATAATTGAAGGTGGGTACGAAACGTCTAAAGGTACAGCCTTGTCGTTCGAAGAAAAGCAACGAAGAGGAAAAGCAGCCATTCAATCACTTGCAGATTATCAAAAAGCAATGTTAGCTAAAGATACTGTTGCTGCTAATTTGTATAAAATAAAGCTTGGTGAGAATTATGCCCAGTTTGGTTATGGTTATCTTGATAAACCTCAGGATTTGATTCCAAATGTTCCTGTCGTTTTCTATTCGTTTCATATTATGGTTATGTTAGGAATGTATTTCATTGCTTTGTTTGCAGTAATTCTATTTTTCACATATCGTAAAAAAATTCAAACTACTTCTTGGTTGTTGTTAATCAGTTTGTTTACTATTCCTCTGGGATATGTTGCCGGCGAATTGGGTTGGGCAGTTGCCGAAATGGGTCGACAGCCATGGGCTATTCAGGATATTTTGCCTGTTCAGGCAGCCATTTCGAATATCTCCACTGATTCGGTGAAAATAACTTTCTTCTTGTTCCTAATTTTGTTCTCGGCTTTATTAATAGCAGAAATCAGAATTATGGTGAAACAAATTAAAAAAGGACCATCTGAGTAAAAAGTTCTTAAAGTTATAAAGTTTGTAAGCTAAAGCATTTGACAAACTTTATGAACCTTATAAACTTTCAACTTTATAAACTTTACAAACTAATTATTATGATAACATACTCATTTTTACAACACTACTGGTGGTTTATTATATCACTTTTAGGCGGACTGCTCTCTTTTTTGTTATTTGTTCAGGGTGGTCAGTCAATGTTATTTTCACTTTCGAAAACAGAAGATGAAAAACGCTTATTGGTAAATGCTCTCGGACGAAAATGGGAATTTACCTTTACCACACTTGTTACATTTGGGGGTGCATTTTTTGCCTCATTCCCATTGTTTTATTCTACCAGCTTTGGTGGTGCATATTGGGTGTGGATGGCTATTCTTTTTTGCTTTATTATTCAGGCGGTTTCTTTCGAATTTCAGTCTAAACCCGGAAATGTTTTCGGTACTGCTACTTACCGTATGTTTCTGGTTATTAATGGTGTTTTGGGTACTTTTTTACTGGGAGTAGCCATTGCAACTTTCTTCACAGGTTCCGATTTTATTGTTAATAAAGCAAATATCACACAACAACTTGCACCGGTCATCAGTTCCTGGGGAAATGAATGGCATGGTTTGGAAGCTTTACTAAATATTCGAAATTTGACTTTTGGTTTAACTGTTTTCTTCCTGGCTCGTTCGTTGGCAGTTTTGTTTTTTATCAATCGTCTGAATCATGAAGTTTTGGAGGCCAGATCGAGAAAATATCTTTGGTACAATGCCATTCCGTTTGTGGTTTTCTTTTTGACCTTTGTTATTTGGACTTTGCTTTCAGAAGGTTTCGCTGTAGATCCACTAACCGGAATAGTTTCGATGGAGAAATATAAATATTTTACAAACTTTATTGAAATGCCGGTTATTCTTGTGGCTTTTCTAGGTGGAGTTGTAGCGGTTTTGGTTGGAATTATTGGAACATTAATGTCTTCAAAATTCAAAAAAGGAATTTGGTTTACTGGTATTGGAACGGTAGTTACTGTTTGTAGTTTATTGTTGGTTGCAGGTTATAATAATACATCATTCTATCCTTCAATAAACCTGCAAAGTTCACTTACCATATATAATGCGTCCTCCAGTGAGTTTACACTAAACGCTATGTCTATCGTTTCAATAATGATTCCATTTGTGCTGGGTTATATCTTTTACGCATGGAGGTCAATGGAAAAAAACCGTATGGATATTGATGATGTAAACAACGATCATCACGCTTATTAAAGAAAAATTACAAAAGAAGAAGTCTAAATAGAAACAGTTGCAAGGGTTAACTTTTGCAACTGTTTTATTATCAGAAAATTTCTCGTAATTTTATACATCATTAAATTGTTTGTTTTATGCTGAATAATTTCAACTATGCCGTTAAATAAACCTATTTTAAAAGAACAACTTGAACAACTATCCAAAAAGGAGTTGACAGAAATGCTGTTAAAATTAGCCGGCAAACGTTATAATTATGAATTTTTGTTGGTAAATTTTCTTGACAAAGACGGTGGCGAGCAAACCTTATACGAAGAATGTATAAATGACATTGACCAACTTTGCCTGAAAGAATATAAAGGAAGTACGGAATTAAAAAAGCTGGTAAAGAAATTGAATGCCTGCATGAAACGGGTTAATGAATTTACTGTAGAGGCAAAAAGTAAAAAATTGGAGGCTGATTTGTTGCTTTATGTGTTAGACCTTCAGTTTCAGAATTATCCTAAAATGTTTGGGGCGAAAGTTTCTGGTTACGATTATAAAGTAGGTCTGCTTCTAAAACGATTTATAAATATTGTAACAAAAAAACTTCATGTTGATTATTTTATTGATTATCAGGATAATATAAATATTTTCTTAGAAAAATTACATTATACATCCAATAGAATAAATACGATTAATGCACTGCCAAACAAAATAGAATAAGTTCTCCGAATAAAAAATAAGAGCTGTATAGTCTCCTTTTATTCGCGATTTATAGCTCTTTTTTAATGCTTTACATTTAATTTGTAAATTTAGATTCTGTAAACAGCTTGTTTCTTTGTATTTTTGTTCGAGACTTTACAACAAAAAAAAATAATAAAAATTTATGACAAAATTTTCAAAAGCATTTTGGGTTGCAAACTCTGTTGAGTTATTAGAACGGTTGGCTTATTACGCTGTATTTATTGTAATAACTATCTATTTATCTAATGTTTGGGGATTTACCGATATCGAGGCCGGAATTATTTCAGGAATCTTTTCTGCCACTTTATATTTACTACCAACATTTGCAGGAGCTTATGCAGATAAAATAGGTTTTCGTTCGGCAATAATGATAGCTTTTGGTTTATTGACACTTGGCTATAGTGGACTTGGACTTTTGCCGACATTGCTCGAAAGTGCCGGTTTGGTGAATTACGATATGACTACCACCTTTTCAGGACTAGACAGCAGTTTATTTCGTTGGTCAATTTTGCCGGTTATGGCTTTGATTGTCATTGGAGGATCGTTTATCAAGGCGGTAATTTCGGGAACAGTGGCTCGTGAAACCACTTCGGCAACGCGTGCCAGAGGTTATGCTATTTTCTATATGATGGTAAATATAGGAGCCTTTACCGGAAAAACAGTGGTTGATCCGCTACGGAAAAGCATGGGTGATCAGGGATTGGTCTATCTGAATTTCTTTTCGGCAGGAATGACATTATTGGCACTAATAGCTGTATTCTTTTTTTATAAGTCGGTAAAAACCGAAGGTCAGGGAAAAAGTTTTGCTGAAATAAAACTTGGATTGTTGAAAGTGCTCGGAAATGGCAGATTAATTATTCTAATATTGATTGTTAGTGGTTTTTGGATGATACAAAGTCAGATGTATGCCACGATGCCAAAATATGTGATTAGAATGATTGGCGTTGAAGCCTCTCCGGGTTGGTATGCAAACGTAAATCCACTCATCGTTTTCGTTTCAGTGAATTTCATTACTTCGTTGATGAAAAAACAAACAGCATTGACTTCGATGACCATCGGGATGTTGATTATCCCACTCTCAGCCTTGGCAATGTCTTTTGGGACGTTAATAGGAACTGATTATGTGTTAGGTTTACATCCTGTTGCATTTATGATGATTGTAGGAATTGCAATGCAGGCTATTGCCGAAAGTTTTATTTCTCCGAGATTTCTTGAATATTTTTCTTTACAATCGCCAAAAGGTGAAGAAGGACTTTATTTAGGTTTCAGCCATTTGCATTCATTTGTGTCTTATCTTTTTGCTTTCGGACTGTCAGGATTTTTGTTGGATAAATACTGTCCAGATCCTCGAGGTTTTGCAACTGAAGAAGCCTATAAAGTTGCTACTTCACATGCCCATTATATTTGGTTTGTATTTGTTGGTATCGGCTTGGTTTCAGCCATTGCTTTATTGCTATATGGTTATATAACACGAAAAATAGATAGAAAAACTTTAATTAATTAACAAGTTGTTTGTCAGTGAAAATTAAATATTTTATTAAATAATCTAACAATATGAAAAACATTCTTTTAACTGCCATACTTTTTTTTACAGTTTGTTCTTTTGCAAAATCAAATGACTTAAAATTGAAATCGCCGGATGGAAGACTTCAAATTAATATCACGCTTGTAAATTCGTCACTTGTTTACGAAGTAGAAATGGGTGGGAAGCCAGTAATTCAAACTTCAAAAATGGGGTTGAATGGAGATGTTGATTTTTCAAATGGGTTGAAGATAATTTCGATTTCGAAAGCTAAGTTGAAAACTGAGACTTATTTAGCTCCGGCAGAGAAAAGAACCGAAAGAAAATATACTGCAAATTGTGCGAGTATATTGTTACAAAATTCGGCGAAAAACAAAATGATTGTTGAATTTAAAGCAACAAATGAAGGAGTCGCATTCCGATATATCATTAAAGCTAAATCGCCTTTTGCCATTAAATCTGAAAACACTACTTTCAAATTGATTCCTTCTACTATTGTGTGGATGCATCCACATGCTAACGTAAAAGAAGGCTGGTGCGAGACACAGCCAAGTTACGAAGAACAATATGAATATGAAATTCCTGTAGGAACAATTGCTCCTGAAAAAGCAGGATGGTCGTTTCCCGCACTTTTCAAAACAGATCATCATTTTGTGTTGATTACTGAAGCAGGTTTAACTCCCGATTATGTTGGTACAAGATTGGCTCAACAGTCCCCAAATGGAGAATATAGTATCGGATTTCCGCAAAAAGGAGAAACAACGCAGCCTGATGACCCTGAATATGTAGTGTCGAAAAATGTGATTTCTCCCTGGCGAGTAATAATTGTAGGTTCGTTGGCAACGGTTGTTGAATCGCAAATGGTTTCTGACCTGGCAAAACCTGCTGATAAAAAAACAGATTTCAGTTGGGTAAAAACGGGAATTGCATCGTGGAGTTGGGGTGTTTTGCACGACGAATCTGTTAATTACGAAACATCTAAACAATTTATTGATTACGCATCGGATATGAAATGGGATTATTGTTTGATAGATGCCGATTGGGATAGAAAAATTGGTTACGATAAAATAAAAGAATTAGCCGATTATGCCAAAACCAAAAATGTGGGATTAATTCTTTGGTATAATTCTTCAGGTGACTGGAATACAACAGTTTATTCTCCAAAAGGGGCTTTAATTGAACGTGAAGCTCGTCGAAAAGAGTTTGAGCGAATTCATTCTATGGGAATTGCCGGAGTAAAAGTTGACTTTTGGCCCGGCGATGGTCAATCTGCAATTCAATATTATTATGATATGATGCAGGATGCAGCGGATTTTCATTTGTTATTGAATTGTCATGGAACAACTGTTCCACGTGGTTGGTCTCGTACTTTTCCAAATCTTGTAAGCATGGAGTCAATTAGGGGTTTCGAATTTACTACTTTTGAACAAAAGGATACGGATAAAGCACCGAAACATTTGACAATGATGCCATATGCGCGTAATGTAGTGGGGCCTATGGATTTTACTCCAGTCTGTTTTGGCGAAATTGTTGGAAAAAAACGTAGAACAAGTAATGCCTTTGAATTGGCATTAACCGTTATTTTACAATCGGGGATACAACATTATGTCGAAATTCCTGAAAGTATGGCTTTGCAACCCGATTTTGTGAAAGATTATATGCGTAGTGTTCCTCGTCGTTGGGACGATATTAAATTTATTGATGGTTATCCGGGAAAATATGTTGTATTAGCACGAAGATGTGGCGACAAATGGTATCTGGCCGGAATCAATTCTCAACCGGAAATGCTAAGACTAAATCTTAATCTGACTCCCCTTAAATTGGCTGCTAATGAAAAAGTTACATTGTTTACAGATGGGGAAAATAACAGAAGTTTTAAGAAAATAGATGTCAATATTACCAATGACAGACTTGAGTTAGAATTGAAACCGAATGGTGGTTTTGTAGTAGTTCTATAATCATACCAACAGCCCATTGATAAAGGTTGAATTTGATAGATTTGTTTTTCTTTGGCAATGATAATCAAAGAAAGTAGAGTTGATTGATTGACTCTACTTTCTTTGTTTTAATGTGACTATTTAAAAAATCTTCCAACCCAATGATATCACAAAAGTGTTGGCGGGGATTTTTGAAATAATTTTATCACCCAATTTGGTTTGGTATAAATCGCCAATGATATTGTATCTGGCATCAAGTGTGAACATTAAAACATCGATGCCAATACCTGCTTCGAGTCCTAATTTTGCGGCTTTAATATCTTTTGTTAAATCTTCCTTCGTTACAGCTCCTTCTGTACTGAAATTATTAAAGTCCATGGACGATCCAGCATCAAATCTTAGTTTTGGTCCTCCAAAGACTCTCAGATTTGCCGTTTTTTTAAAGTCTAAAATTTTATAACCAACTAATAATGGTACATCTATAGTACTTACATTTACAATTTTATCAAACTGAACTTCATTACTCATTAAATCTTGAAATGATACTGTATAGTTTTTTTTTCTCCAAAGTCATAAAGTAACTCAGGTTGTATATAAAGTTTGTCTAGCTCTGCACGTATAAAAATACCAGCCTGAAATCCATTTGTAAGTTCAGCTTTTACAGAGTTTAAATCGTATTCGCCTGTTGATACAGAACTTAAATTTGTCATACCTAAAGAAGAGCTATAGCCGGCTTTGATACCAAAACTAATCTGCGCATTGATAAACGAAATAAAAAGCAGAAGTACTGATATAGAAATTATTCTTTTCATAAAGATAAGTTTCTGCTTAATATATTGAAAATAAAATTCTTACATAACAACCCACATTGGATTGTGTATCTTAACGTTAGACACATTGAAAATAAAATCTGCTTTTTCGGGTAATAATATTTTATACTTTTTCTTGTTAGGGTTTACTAATTTTCTGTCACGTAACCAAACGTTGAAGTCTTTTAGTTGAGAATAGCTCAAACCATATTTTGCGGCCCATGATGTCCAGTCGGTTACCGAATCATTCACTTCAACTTCTGTTGTTCTTATCTCCTGATAAAAATCATCTCTTTGGAGTGAATAACCAAACGCTTTAGGATTTTCGAAAAAACGTTTCAATGCCACCAGTCTGAATAAATAGCGGGATGTTTCACTGTTTAATAACATATCAAATGCATCGTCAACCTGCTGTTTGTTTTGTTCATCCGATATTCGTCCCATTCCTGCATTATACGAAGCGGCAACAGTTGTCCAGTTTTTATATTTGTTATAAGCACTTTTAAAATAACTACAAGCAGCTTCAGTGGCTTTCTCAATATGATATCGTTCGTCAACCTCATCGTTTACTTCCAACCCGAATTGTTGTCCGGTTTTTGGCATTAGTTGCCAAAGACCGGCAGCTTGTGCCCCCGAAATGGCTCTGGTATCGAGATTACTTTCAATTACCGCCAAATACTTAAAATCATCCGGAATCCCATTTCGTTTTAAAATGGGTTCGATAATGGGGAATAATCGGTTGGCTCTTTTTAGTTGAATCAATGTGGTTGAGTGATTGTACGCAATTATTATTTGTTCTTTATCATATCGTTCCCGCATATCATATCGTTCAAGTGAAATTGTTTGACTGGCAAATTCTACTTTCTCCGGAATTGGTAAAGAAACGACGGGTTGTATTGAAAAAGCCGTTGGTACAAAACAAGAACACATTATTAACGTAATAGGCAAGAGTTTTAGTAATTTCATTATTTTTGAGTAATTTAACATATAATTGATAGATGATTATTTTTTTGCAAAGATAAGGTTCGTACCTAATTAATTACATCAAAAACTAAAAAAAATAAACTTATCAGAACCTTTTCTATACTCAAGATTAAATTTTTCTATCTTTGTAACCTTATAATCTGTAATTTCAAGATGTTTTTTATTTACAAAAACTGAACCAATCAAAAGATTACCGAATGAAACGAGCATTAGCAAAGTCGTTCATCAGGGTAGATGATTATTTGAACTGCTAGTTTGGCTGATGTAGACAGGTTTCGTGAGACTTAAAAAAATTTATTTATGAAAAGAGCAATATTCCCCGGAACATTTGACCCATTCACCATTGGACATTACAGTATTGTACTGCGTGGTCTGAGTATTTTTGATGAAATTGTTATTGGAATTGGACATAATCAATCCAAGAAAACACTATTTAGTATCGAAAAGAGAATGGAAATAATTCAGCAAGCTTTTGCCGATGAACCACGTGTTAAAGTACAATCTTATGATAGTCTTACCATTGATTTTGCCTTGTCGGTTGATGCCGAATTTGTACTTAGGGGACTTCGTTCGGTAGGTGATTTTGAATACGAACGTACCATTGCAGATACGAACCGAAAACTTACAGGTGTGGAAACTGTAATCCTCTTTACAGAGTCAGAATATTCTTATATTTCATCCACGGTTACTCGCGATTTAATTTCATATGGAAAAGATATATCTGCTTTTTTGCCCCCACATGTAACGATTTAATTTATTGTTGATTTAAGCTACAAAAAAAATATGAGAAAAATAATTCAATTATCCCTTTTCCTCTTTTCCTTTACAATACTTGTTTCTGCTGCCAATAGCGATGAACAGAGAAGTTTCCGCATTAGTA
This sequence comes from Paludibacter sp., assembly GCA_028692715.1. Lineage (GTDB taxonomy): Bacteria > Bacteroidota > Bacteroidia > Bacteroidales > Paludibacteraceae > Paludibacter. The sequence goes on from JAQUWU010000020.1 coordinate 71,127, forward strand.
AAAACTTGAGTATTTTTAATTCTTTACTTCGTGAGTTGGATTTATATTATGTTGATACGTTGAGTTACGACAAAATGATGAAATCTACTATCGATAATATGCTCATTAAACTTGACCCATATACCGTTTATATGCCCGAAGAAGAAACGGACGATCTGAAATTTATGACTACCGGCGAATATGCAGGAATTGGAGCAATGATAATGAACAAGGATAAAAATGTTATCATCTCCGAGCCATACGAAGGAATGCCGGCGCAACGAAACGATCTTCGTGCAGGAGATATTGTTTTGGAAGTGGATGGACAAAAAATGGATGGACTTTCAGTGTCGGATGTCAGTTCGAAGTTGAAAGGGATACCAAATACTACAATAAAGATTTTGATTCAACGATATGGTGAGAAAAAACCGATCGAGAAAGTTTTTCTCCGTGAAAAAATTCAGGTAAATCCTGTGGGTTATTCAGCTTTGATTTCTGATAAGATTGGATATGTACTTTTAAATGAGTTTACCGACAGAGCAGCGCAAGAATTAAAAAGTTCAATAGCCGAATTAATAAAACAACATCATATTGAATCACTGGTACTTGATGTACGAAATAATGGTGGTGGTTTAGTGGATGAAGCGGTGAAAATTGTAGGATACTTTTTACCTAAGGGTACTGAAGTAGTTACCACAAAAGGGAAAAACTCAGATGCTGACAGAACCTATAAAACACCATCGGAACCAATTTTTCCCGACTTGAAATTAGTTGTTCTTGCCAATCGTGCTTCGGCTTCGGCTTCCGAAATTTTGGCAGGTTCACTTCAGGATTTAGATAGAGCGGTAATTATTGGCGAGCGTACTTTTGGAAAAGGATTAGTTCAGAATATCCGCCCTGTTGGATACAACGGACATTTGAAAGTTACAACGGCAAAGTATTATATACCAAGTGGAAGATGTATTCAAGCAATTGATTACAGTCACAGAAATGAAGATGGGAGTGTAGGTCGTGTGCCGGATAGTCTGACAACAGAATTTTCTACAAAGAATGGACGAAAAGTTAGAGATGGAGGTGGAATTGTGCCGGATACGATTACAAAGGATGATCGGAAACTAAATATCGCTTATTATATTTTTGCGCAGAATCTGTATTTTGATTTTGCGACTAAATATGTTTACGAACACCCAACCATAGCATCTCCGGCTGATTTTTTGTTGTCAGATACTGATTTTAATGCTTTTACCAATTATCTGATTGAAAAGAAATTTATTTACACTTCGCAAACTGAAAAGTATTACAACGAATTGTTGGATATGGCAAAATATGAAGGATTGGATAAGCGTGCAGAAGAAGAATTTGTAGCATTGAAAGCAAAGCTAACACCTGATATTACCAAAAATATTGAAGAAAATAAAGAAGATATAGTTGATTTGTTAAGCCTTGAGATTATTAAAAGATATTATTTCCAAAAAGGTGAAATCCAATTTTCATTACGTACCGACAAAGATTTGAAAGTGGCACTCGAACTGTTGAAATCTAAAGAGGAATATAATAAAACCTTAAAAATTGGTGGATAAAAATGCATAAGATTATAATTATTGGTACACAACCACCGTGTCCCAGATGCAGTCTGTTGACTATTGTTTTTAAAGATAAGATTAAAAAAATCGGACTTGATGTGGAATTAATGCATCTGGGGTTTAAAGATCAGGAAGCAATTGATATTGCTGCAACCTTTGGGCTGCAACCCGGAACATCGGGTACGGTTGCGCAATTGATTAACAAACCAATGGATCCTACTAAACGTATTGAATCTGACGACGAGTCTGAATTTAATGACGAGTACAGCAATTATCTGTCGAACTGGAGTTATGAGTTGGATGAATCGCTGAGAGAATATGAACTCAAGGCTAAAGAGTTTGGAATACTAATGACCCCTTCGATAATTATTGATGGCCATTTGAAACATGCCGGAAGTGTGCCTCGTATGTCCCAAATAGATAAATGGTTGTCTGAATTAAAATAGAAATAACGCTTATTTTCGCCCAAAGTCAGCGGGAATTTCGCCCCAAACGTCGGTTTCCCATTTCATTAATTGTGTAGAGTATTCGTTATTCAATAACCAATTTTCCGCTCGAAGAATTAATTCAAAGAGGATAGCGTTTTTCTCGTTTTTCTCTAATCGTGTTCTTGTTTTCTTTGTCTTTACCCACGCAAGAGCTGTTTTACTGTCGGTATAAATAGGAAGTTGACTGTTTTTTTGTTTCAGAAAAGCAAGTCCGTGAACCAATGCCAGAAATTCGCCAATATTGTTGGTTCCGTCTTTAAATGGTCCCTGATGAAAAATCTCCTGCCCAGTTTTAGTATAAACACCGCGATATTCCATTAATCCGGGATTTCCACTGCATGCTGCATCCACCGAAATACTTTCGAAGTTGGGTAATCCTACTTTTTTAATTTCTTCTTCGGTTGGCTTCTTCGCTTTGGCATTTTTGCCTATATAATCCCATGCGGGCGAAACCATTGCTTCCTTTGCTTCGGCTTCAGTCGCAAATCCTTTGTAAATAGCTCCTTCAAATCCATGAATCTGACGCTTGCACTCTTCCCACGATTTATAGACGCCAGGCTCTTTCCCTTCCCAAACCACAAAAAATTTATTTTTACTCATATTATAGTATTTACCATTTTTTCATGTGCCATTTACCATTTCTTTGTATATGTCGGCTAAAAGATGTAATTTTGCGCCACTTCTTTAAAAAACGGTCCTGTAGTTCAATGGATAGAACAAGTGTTTCCTAAACACTAGATCCGGGTTCGATTCCCGGCAAGACTACTATTTTAATGCTTAATATGCTAATATAATGCATGTTAAGTATCATTCTTCTAGAATTTCCTAAGAGTAAATAATGATGGATAATCAGACATATATTTTTCCATCCCTCATTTCTATCACTCGGTCCGATAAAGCAGCCAGTTCTTTATCATGCGTAACAATGATAATGGTTAATCCGAATTTATCGCGTAAGTCAAACAAAAGTTTATGTAATTCATCGCGATTTTTCGAGTCCAGACTGCCCGAAGGTTCATCGGCCAGAATAATTTCCGGGTCGTTTATCAAAGCACGTGCCACGGCAATGCGTTGTTTTTCGCCCCCCGAAAGTTCGTTTGGTTTATGATCCATCCGGTCGGAAAGTTGTAAATAAGCTAAAATTTCTTTAGCCTTTTCAGTGGTTTTCTTTTTGTCGCGCAGTCCTATTAAGGCCGGAATCATCACGTTTTCAAGAGCGGTAAATTCGGGTAACAATTGATGAAACTGAAAAATAAACCCGATATGATTGTTGCGGAATGCAGCCAGATCTTTTTCGTTCAGCGAGTTGAAGTCGACATTGTTCAATAGCACTTCGCCTGAATTTGCTTTGTCGAGCGTGCCCAAAATTTGCAATAAAGTTGTTTTGCCCGCTCCACTTGGTCCTACAATAGACACTATTTCTCCTTTTTTAACATCCAAATCAACCCCTTTTAGGACTTCCAATTCTCCAAAACTTTTGTGAATGTTTTTTGCTTTAATCATTGTGGTTCATTTTTTACAAGTGAAGAGCTATAGTTTGCAAGCAAATGTTTAACTTTGTTGATACTTAAAAATTTACTGCAAAGTTATTCGTTTGTAACAATAATCACACATTTTGTGAATAAAAAAAATGTACCTTTGTGCTGTTTTTAGTTTAAACTTACCTAATTTCACGCCCAATGTTAACAGATGACGAGTTAGGAAACATTGAATTCGTGCGGAACGAAAGGTCGAAGCACATTCGTGTACGGATTTTACATACCGGATTAAAGGTCAGTATGCCTCATCATGTAACAGAAGATGAAGCAATGAAGTTTATTCATTCTATCCGCCATAAAATAATTCAGAAACAATCGAAAATTGAGAAGGGGATTGAGCGAAACAATATTCATATAAATGAAAATTCGAATTTAAAAACGCTTACTTTTGCTGTGAACGTTCAAGCTGCCGATCGTAAAAATATCTTTTTTACGTTGAAAGATGATACGCTCAGAATTGAATTTCCACAAGGTACTGATTGTAATAAAATTGAGACTCAACAGCATTTCTGGAATGGAATAAGTTATTTTATGCGGAAAGAAGCAAAACGTATTTTGCCGGAACGAATCGAAAAGTTGGCACATAAATATGGATTTACTTACGAAGGAGTAAAAATCCAATCGAGCAAAAGTCGTTGGGGAAGTTGTTCCAGAGCCGGAAGTATCAATTTATCACTCTATTTGATGTTGCTCCCTATACATTTGATTGATTATGTGATACTTCACGAACTTTGTCATACCAAAGAGATGAATCACGGCGTGAATTTTTGGCGTTGGATGGATAGAGTAACTGATAATAATAGCAATGAACTGAGAGCTGAATTAAAAAAATATACTATGCCGGGTTAGTAAAAAAGTTCATAAAGTTCATAAAGTAAATTGAATTTTACAAGAGTAATAATTCCTTTATTGAGTCTGCTCTGAAAAAGAGTAGATTCTAAAATCTTTTCTAGGAGTTTGCTCTTCTTTATTTTTCTTACTGTGTACTGCCCTGTTTGGTAGGCAATGTGTCTGTTAATTTCAATCCGGTGCATTGTAATATTAAAGATACCTTGAACTACCTTAAAACTTTAAGAACTTTATAAACCTTATAAACTTTACGAACTTTGAACTAAATATATATGAACTGGAACCAATTATTATCTACCAAACGTTTTGGACAAGAAGAATATCATGGAAGTAGGGAAGATGACCGTAGCGAATTTCAACGTGATTATGACCGATTGATTTTTTCTGCTCCTTTTCGCAGATTACAAAACAAAACGCAGGTTTTTCCATTGCCCGGGAGTGTTTTTGTTCATAATCGTCTCACGCATAGCTTGGAAGTGGCTTCTGTGGGTCGTTCTCTGGGCGTTAATGTAGTCAACCGTTTGAAAGAAAGAAAATCCGAAACGCCTTATTTTGAGGAAATTGGTGCTATTATTTCAGCAGCTTGTTTGGCTCACGATTTGGGAAATCCACCTTTCGGTCATTCCGGCGAAAAAGCTATTGCCACTTATTTCTCGGAAGGAAATGGTCAACAGTTAATGACCGAAATGACCCAAGAAGAATGGAAAGACATTATTTGTTACGAAGGGAATGCTAATGCACTTCGCTTATTAATTCATCAGTTTAAAGGTCGTCGGCTCGGAGGATTCGTGCTTACTTACAGCACATTGGCTTCTATCGTAAAATATCCTTATTCCTCCATTCATTCAGATGCTAAAAAACAAAAATTTGGTTTTTTTGAATCGGAAAAGCAGGATTTTGAAAAAATAGCCAAAGAATTAGGTGTCTCTCATTCAAAGGAATTCCCAAATCGATTTGTTCGTCATCCTTTGGTGTATCTGGTTGAAGCTGCTGACGATATCTGCTATCAGATAATGGATATTGAAGATGCACATAAACTCAAAATTTTGACATCGGATGAAACCATTCATTTGTTTTTGAATTTTTTTAGTGTAGACAGACAAAAGCGAAGAATGGAAACCATGAAAATGGTAACCGATGTAAATGAGCAAATTGCTTATTTGCGTTCGTCGGTTATCGGACAATTAATTGATGAGTGTTCGGCCGTCTTTGCTGAAAATGAATTGTCAATTCTAGATGGTACATTTAATTCTACATTGATTAAGAATTTGCCAAAACAATCAGCCGATGCCTATAAAACTTGCAGCAATACAGCTTTTGCAAAAATTTATCGTTCGTCCGAAGTGTTGGATGTGGAATTAGCTGGGTATAAAATCATCTTAACCTTACTGGAACATTTGGTGTCTGCCGTATTAAGTCCTCAAAAAGCATACTCTCAGCAATTGTTGATGCGAATTCCGGAGCAGTACGAGACCAATAGTCCTTCGGTTTATGGGAAAGTAATGGCAGTGTTGGATTATATTTCGGGAATGACCGATATTTATGCATTGGATTTGTATCGGAAAATAACAGGAATGAGTATTCCGGGTTTATAAAAATATGTTGTAATGCAGAATTTTGATATATTTCTTCGAAAAAACCTCGAAAATCGGTTTGAATATTTCAAATCTGTTACAAAAAGACTAAAAACATGTTATAAAACATGTAATTGTTGAAAAAAGTGATTGAATTGTTTGCAAGAGTCTAAAATACGCTTTATCTTTGCAGTGTGATTTTTTCATAGTATTAGATTTAAGGTTAACAAAGATTGGTAGTCAAGCGTGACTACCTTTCGCGTTTTTAAGGGGGTGCATTTGCACCTTTTTTTATGAAATTATATTTGAGTGTCCTCCGTGAATTTATTTTTGAATCTACCTGATGGCAGATAGGCGCAAATAGCGCAAATTTACACAAAAAGGAATTTGGAAATTATTTTGATTTATCTATTTGCGTTTATTTGTGGTTCTAAGTGGAATTTGCGCCTACCTGCTGCAACCAGGTTCTACTATTTCTCGAAGTAAAATTACATTTCATTTATTGCTTTAAAAACCACTCCTTCGTATTGATCCAGGGTTTTGCATTTCTTTACTTGTTTGTAGATTTTATGCCCATTTTCAAACCCTTCGGCATGATACGACCACATTTCTTCCAATCGTTTGAGAAAATGTGCATCACCAGAATATTTCTTTTTACAATTTTCAATAATAGATAAATGGAAATTACGAAGCTTTGTAACCTTTTCTTTTTCTGATATTTCCTCTTTTCTGATTTTTGCTAACAAAAATGGATGTTCTAAAATCCCACGTCCTATCATTATTCTATCAATTTGCGGAGCAATAGAAATTATTTTTTCTACATCTGAAACATTCAAAATGTCTCCATTGTAACAAACCGGATGTTTCAATTGATGCGAATATTCTACAAAAGCTTCATAATTCACTTCTCCTTTGTATTGTTGCTTGCCAATGCGTGGATGTAGGATGATTTCTTCTAACGGAAATACATTAAAAATAGGAATTAATGCTTCGAACTCACCCGGATCTTCCATTCCCAAACGGCATTTGACCGAAATTTTCAATTTTGATTCTGCAAAAATATTTTCAAATAGTTCCGAAATTATTCGAGGATGCGACAATAATCCTGCACCCATATTTTTACTTGTAACCATAGGGTAGGGGCAACCCATATTGATGTTTACTTCGGTGTAATTGTTTTCCAAACAGATTTCTTCAAAACGTTTAAAGGACTCGGCATCGTTTCCCAAAAATTGTGGAACAGGCTTCTGTACTTGATTGTGTTCGGCCAATAGGTCGTTACACTGACTTGGGCGATAAAATTCGCCGTTCTGAACCCGAATGAATGGCGTAAATGTTTTATCGAACTTTCCGATATTTTCAGAATAAGATTCACGAAAAATCCAATCGGTAAGACCTTGAAGTGGTGCGAGGTAAATTTGCATCCTGTAGTTATTTTATTATACGGGCAAAGGTAGGGAAATTTATATAAGAAGCAAGTTTAAAAATCATGCTTAAGAGTTCTTCAAATCATTGGGAAGAGTTGTGAAACTGATGAGCATGAGTTTGGAAAAAATAGTATTGAATTTCTCCAGTCATTTGTTGAAGTTATTGTTTTATACACAAAAATATTTGTACTTTTACGCCCCGTTAAAACTGAGTTAGATTTAACAATTTTAAATAATACAGACATTTATGTCTAAATTTATAGCAATGAACAAATTAAACACTATTCTCATAATCCTGCTTTTTACGGCAGGTTTAGGAAAAGCTCAACCACAAACGTCGCAAAATAGTTTCAAAGTAGCACAAGCAACCGTTAGTTTTAAATTTACGACCTGGAACACAGAGTGGCTCACTTGCATAGACAACGGACCTTCAAACGAAGAACTTCAAATTAATAATATAGTTACTGTTATAAAAGCGATGAATTCCGATATTGTTGCTTTGCAGGAAGTTGGAACAAGTAGCACCTATACCACCATTGATACACTTGTTCGTCGCCTTGGAGATGAATGGGCGGGAAGTATGGTTCCAACTACGAATGACAACTGTGGTCAAAATGAAGGAATAATTTACAAAAAATCGAAAGTGCAATTGGTTAGTTCATCATTGATAACCACTGGCGGCAGTTCATACAATTGGTCAAGTGGACGTTTCCCTGTTTTGTATAATGTAAATCTGTTGGTTGATGGCAATGAAATTCCGGTATCGTTTATTAATATTCATGCTAAAGCAATGAGTGATGCCACCAGCTATAGCCGTCGCAAAGGCGCCTCGGAAGGATTAAAAACGTTGCTCGATGGAAGTACATTTAACACTACAAGGATTGTCCTATTGGGTGATTTCAACGATTACCTGATAGGAACACAATGTTCTGATTGCACATCGGAAGATTCACCCTATAAAAACTTTATGGACGATACTTCTAATTATAAATGTCTGACCAGCGACTTGTACGATACCTCGTATAATAGTCAGGTGATTGACAATATTATTATTTCTAACGAATTATTTGACAATTATAAGTCGAACACTACAACCAGAGAGGTTCAGACAACAGAAAGCATCACAAACTACAACTCTACTACTTCAGACCATGTTCCTGTAAGTGCAAGCTTTAGTATGACAGCCGGAACATCAGCGTGTGAAAATATAAGCTTTTCAGAAACTTTTGCCAGCAGTTTAGGTGACTTTACACCTTACAGTGTGGATGGCACTCAAGTCTGGTCTTGGACAACTTACGGAGCAACTGTTTCGGGTTATGTCACTAGTGTCAATAATCCTAACGAAGATTGGTTAATTTCTCCTGCTTTCGATCTTTCAGGAAAAAGTTCTGCCACTCTTGGGTTTAGCCATGCATTGAACTACTGTACATCTGAAACCGATAAAGTAAACAATCAAACGCTTTGGGTAAGTAGCAATTATAGTAGTGGAGCCCCTGTAAGTGCTACTTGGACACAATTAACGATGCCGACTATACCCTCAGGAAGCAGTTGGGTTTATGTGAATTCGGGAGATATTCAACTCCCTTCAGAAATGCTGCAAAGCAATGTCCATTTTGCATTTAAATATATATCTACTTCGTCAGTAGCAGGTACATGGGAAATCAAAGATCTAACCTTCAATACCGAATGCTCATCAACAAATATTTCCACAGAAGTAATAAAATCACAAACTACAGTATCTGTAACGGGTAAGAAAATAAAAATCAGCAATATGGTCTCTGAGTCTGTTACAGTTTATGATATAACCGGCAGAATTCTATTTTGCAACCCGACTGTTCAGAATATTGAAATCCCTGTAAGTCAGCCTGGTGTTTATATTGTTCGCATAGGAAATGAAGTAAATAAAGTAATGGTGAGATAAGTGTTATTTTATTTGTGTATTAATATGCAGAAAAATACTATTTTTACAGTCCTCAAAGTAGTTTGAAGGATTTTGTACAAGATCGTAACAATTCAGGGCACACAGAAGATACAGAATTTACAGAATATGTATTTTATTGAGTATAATCGAACTTGCTATTAATAGTAATAAGTTTATTGTTTCTAGAAAAACTCTAAATTTTAAGGTCTAAAAAAGTAACGCATAACAGTGTTTTCACAGAGAAACCTGTTAATCCGTTTTTTCCGTTTAATCCGTGTGCTGAGTAGTAGCATAAAATTACACACTTAAATCTCATTAATTATGCTTTTTAATATTCCCTATTTGGAATGGATTGGTTATTTCGGGTCAGTCATTGTTGCGGTATCGTTGACCATGAGTTCAATAAAAAAACTTAGATGGTATAATTTGCTGGGTGCTGCCGTTTTTTCATTTTATGGCTTTGCTATTGGTGCTTTGCCGGTTGGATTTCTCAACTTGTTTATTGTAGTTGCAGACACATACTATATTTATAAAATGTATTCTTTTAAAGAATCATTTAAATCTCTACTGGTCAGTGCTTCTGATTCGTACCTCAATTATTATATCGATTTTTATAAAAACGAAATTAAAGACTATTTCCCTGCATTCAACAAGTCGATATTGACCGATAAAAATGTGTTTGCATTTTTACTTTTGCGTAATGAAGTGGTGGTAGGCGTTTTTGTAGGAACAAAAGAAGAGCAGTCATTAAAAGTCCAATTGGATTTTGTAACTGTTGCCTATCGCGATTTAAAACCGGGAGACTTTATTTACAAGCAGAATATAAAAATGATAAAAGACCTCGACATTAGTTGTATTACTTCCATAACTGATAATAAAATCCATCAAAAATATTTAAGAAAGATGGGATTTGAAAGACTTGACAGTATTTCAGATACTTATCACAAAAATATCTGAGCCGTTCGTTTTACTTTCCAATTTGACGATTTCTTTTGTACCTTTGCCATAGCAAAATGAAATACATCGACGTCATACTTCCTTTGCCTTTGGCAAACTACTTTACATATTCTGTCCCTGACGAATGGGCAGAACAAGTGCGCATTGGTATGCGCGTGGTTGTTCCCTTTGGCAAAAAGAAAATGTACACCGCCATTGTGTCGGTTATTCATACACACAAGCCCGAGCTTGTTTACGAAATAAAAGAAATTGTTTGCCTGCTCGATAATCAGCCTATTTTACGTTATCCACAACTAAAATTCTGGGACTGGGTAAGTTCCTATTATCAGGCTTTTCCCGGCGATGTGTACCAGGCAGCTGTTCCGGCTGGACTAAAGTTGGAAAGTGAAACAAAAGTTTGCATCAATCCCGATTTTGAAGCCGAAACTATTCTTTCTGAGAAAGAACAACGGATTTTAGATGCTCTTTCAGACGGGAAGCCTGTGAATGTTATTGAGTTGAATAAAGTAACCGAGATCATTAACGTTTTACCAACTTTGAAATTGTTGTTGGAAAAAGGAGCGATTGAGCTGAACGAAGAAATTGCTGAGAAATTCCGTCCCAAAACTGAAACCTATATCAAACTTACCCCTGAAGCTGCTAAAGGCGAAAATCTTCGAAAGATATTTGATGACTTGAACCGTGCAAAAAAGCAATTAGATGTATTGATGAAATACATTGATTTATCGAAATGTCTTACGCCGGCAAAGCAAATCGAAGTCAGTCGAAAGGATTTGAAGGAGAAATCGGGAGCTTCTGATGCCGTTATCAACGGACTGGTGGAACGAGCTGTATTGGAAACCTATCTGAAAGAAATCGGGCGATTGGATGTTTCGGATTTGCAAACGGCAGAAGTTTATCCTTTGAACGAATTTCAACAAACCGCTTTAAAAGAAGTAGAGAAACAGTTTTTGGAGAAACAAGTTGTTTTATTACATGGCGTAACTTCCAGTGGTAAAACCGAATTGTATATTCATTTGATAAATAAAGTGCTCGCCCAGGGGAAGCAAGTCTTGTATCTTGTTCCCGAAATAGCACTTACTACTCAACTCACTACACGATTAAAAAGAGTATTTGGTAGACGAATAGGCGTTTATCATTCAAAATTTTCGGATGCCGAACGCGTTGAAATTTGGAATAATGTGTTAAATGATAAAAGCTACGACATAATTATTGGGGTGCGTTCTTCAATCTTCTTGCCATTTAGACAACTAGGACTTGTTATTGTTGACGAAGAACATGAATCAAGTTACAAACAATACGATCCTGCTCCACGTTATCATGCTCGCAATGCTTCAATAGTGCTTGCGGCTATGCACGGAGCAAAAACTTTACTTGGAACGGCGACTCCTGCCATTGAAACCTATTTTAATTCTCAAAACGGAAAATATGGTTTCGTGGAATTAAAAGAACGTCATCAGGAAATGGAAATGCCTGAAATTTTGGTGGTCGATACCAAAGAAGCGTATCATAAAAAACAAATGGAAGGCCATTTCTCTGATATTTTGTTGGAGAAAATGACAAAAGCACTTCAAAATAAAGAACAGGTTATACTATTTCAAAATAGGCGTGGATATGCTCCATATATAGAATGTAAAGCTTGTGCTTATGTTCCGCATTGCAAAAATTGTGATGTTAGTCTGACGGTTCATAAGGTATTTAATACGCTTACTTGTCATTATTGTGGTTACACCGAACCTATTCCAACTAAATGTCCGGCTTGCGGAACGGCTGGGAGTCTTTCTACAAAAGGCTTTGGAACAGAAAAGATTGAAGACGAAATAAAACTTATTTTCCCCGAAGCGCGCGTTTCACGTATGGATTTGGATACAACCCGTTCTAAAAAATCGTACGAAAGAATTATTTCCGATTTTGAGCAACACAAAGTAGATATTCTTATCGGCACGCAAATGGTTTCCAAAGGACTCGATTTCGAAAGTGTTTCGTTAGTCGGAATTCTCAATGCGGATAATATGCTGAACTTTCCGGATTTTCGTTCGCATGAAAGGGCTTTTCAGTTAATTGCTCAGGTTAGTGGCAGGGCTGGTCGCAAGTACAAACGCGGCACGGTAATCCTTCAGACCTCAACTCCTGATCATCCCATCATTGCACAGGTTATTCGTAATGATTACGCTGCCATGTATACAAGGCAAACTGAGGAACGAAAGTTATTTAAATATCCCCCATATTTTCGATTGATTCAGATTGTACTTCGACATAAAGATTCAAAAGTGCTGAATTTTGCTGCCGCTAAAATGGCAAGTGATTTAAGAGCTGTATTTGGAGATCGTATCCTCGGACCAAATATTCCGGTTATTTCACGTATTCAGAATATGTATATAAAGCATATTCTGCTCAAAGTCGAAATTGAAAATTCTTCTGAAAAAGCAAAACAGATACTAATGGAAGTGTCAAATAATATCAAATCCGACACCAAATTTAAATCCTTGTGGATAAATTTGGATGTCGATCCGATGTAAGAATTGTATTTTTTTCATTTTCTCTTTTCCAAAAAAGACAAAATCCAGCCAATAAAAAGTTTTTTTTCTATCAAATTGAAAGTATTTTCAAAAAAAACCACATTTATTTACCACAGTATTTTATGTGAAATGCATGAAAAAGAGTTTTC
>JAQUWU010000105.1 GCA_028692715.1 Paludibacter sp.
CAAATATTGAAAAAGCATATTCAATGATAAGCGATGCTATGAAGCTTGTTATTAGCGAATTAAATATTGCTGCGTAAAATAAAAAACGTGAATTTTATTTACGTTTTAGAAAAGTAAAAACATAAGAGCTTTTGCAACTAATGCAGCAGGCACAAAATATGGTGGAACATTAAGTTTTACAACACAAAACCTTCCAAATGTCACAACCACCAAGGTTGACAATATTACAACTACTTCTGCCTATTCTGGAGGAACTATTATTGATAATAACATAACGATAACAGCAAAAGGAGTTTGTTGGAGCACATCTCAAAATCCAACAATTGAATTAGAAACAAAAACCAATGATGGTATTGGAAATTCTGCTTTTACAAGTACAATTGTAAGTCTGAATCCATCAACCACATATTATGTCAGAGCTTATATTGTGACTTTAGATGGTGTGGCTTATGGTTCACAGGAAACATTTACAACTTTAGCTGAAACACCAGAAACTGGCACTGTATCTGATGTAGATGGAAATACTTATCACTATATAACTATTGGAACCCAACGTTGGATGGTTGAAAATTTGCGTACAACTAAATACAGAAATGGTGATATAGTAGGAACAACTCCTACACCTGATAGCAATATCTCATCAGATCAATCTCCAAAATACCAATGGCCAAGCAATGGAGATGAATCAATTGTTGCAACTTACGGTAGACTTTATACATGGTATGCTGTTAAAGACAGTCGTGGTTTAGCCCCAAACGGATGGCATGTTGCAACTGATGCTGAATGGGAAACATTACAAAATTATTTAATAGCAAATGGCAATAATTATGATAAAACTACAACTGATAATAAAATTGCTCAATCACTTGCATCTAATTCAGGTTGGATGACAAGTTCAATAATCGGTTCTCCTGGATATGATATATCTATGAATAATTCTTCAGGATTATCAATGTATCCAACTGCTGGTCGTTTTAATAATGGATTTTATACTAATGGATTAAGCTTCGGAGCATGGACACAGAGTGAATCTGATAGCACATATGCTTTGCGAATACAAATTAACAACAATGGTGTAAGTCTGTTATTGCATTTAGCTGCGAATAAGAATTACGGTTGGGCTGTTCGTTGTGTTATGGATTAAAAAGTTAGATCTTTTTTCAGTTGAATGAATTATTATTTTTACTAAAGCATTCTTTCCAAAATTATGAAAGCAAATCAAACACCTAGCCCATAACACACGCCTATGGGACATTGGCTGGCTGACGTGCATTTAGCAGGTTTTGCGCCCGCATTCACTTTGTCGTTTCACGACAGCGAATGCTCCCGCAAACCGCCAATGCCCATAGCCTCAGTCGTTAGGGGTTATGGTAAAAAAAATGAAGAACGAAGAGACAGCAATTAAACATAAAATATTTTTTAAACATTAATTTAAAACCATTAAAAAGATGAAGAGAGTTTTGATCGGAATTGCAATTGCTTTGATTGTAATTAGTTGTACAACACAAAAAAGTGTTGTAAGGGTTCAACCACAAATTCAGGAAGTCCAGAAAGAGGAACAATCCTTGAAGCGAAAAGTTGCTATAGCACGTTTCTCGAATGAAACAGAGTATGCTAAAGGTGTATTTTATGACAAAACAAATGATCCTGTAGGTAAACAAGCAGTTGACATTTTATCAACAAAACTGGCGTCAACAAACAAGTTTATACTTTTGGAACGCCAAGACATGGACAAGATTTTAGAAGAAATGAAAATTGCGGGTAACGAAGGATTCCAAAAAGTTGGAGCAGATTATATAATTGTTGGCTCAATAACTGAATTTGGACGCAAAAATGTTGGAGATGTGAATGCATTCTCACGAACAAAAACTCAAACTGTTCAAGCGGGCGTTAGTATTCGATTAATTGATGTTTCAACAGGACAAATAATCTATTCAGAAGAAGCAAAGGGTGAAGCCGAAACAATGAATAAAACAGTGTTGGGATATGGAGAAAGAACGGATTATGATGCGACTCTAAGTGATAAGGCAATTTCAGCAGCGATTTCGAAGTTAGTCGAAAATATTATCAACAATTGCATGGACAGACCATGGAAATCCTATTTCTTGTCATACGATGAAAATGGAATAATTATTTCAGGAGGTAAAAGTCAAGGTTTAAAAATTGGCGACCTTTTTGAGGTAGTTGAAAAAGGTAAAAGTGTAAAGAATCCTCAAACAGGAATGCTAATAGAACTACCTGGAAAAACAGTAGGAAAAATAAAAATCGATTTCACAGGTGGTGACAATCCTCAATCTGAATTTTCTATGGCTTCATTCACTGAAGGAAATATTGACAAACAGAATTTAAGTAACTACTTTATCAAAGAAATAAAGAAATGAAAAAAATACTCTCAATTTTAGCAATTGGTTTACTATTGTTTACTGGTTGCACAAGCGTTAAAACGGTTTCCACTGGTTTAGAAAATGAATCTTTCTTAGAATTCATAGGTAATACTACAAGTTATTCGGGAGGTGTTGATGTTATTGTTGATAACACAATAAATTTTAGTGCAGAAGTTGGTAATGACCATGCATCTCGAGTAAAAGGAAAAGTTTACGCTATACCTACAGGAAAACATAATATTTCTATTTCATATAAAAACAATGTAATTATAAAGAAACAGATTTTTGTTTCAGCACAGGAAACTAAAAAAATATTACTACCATGAAAAAAACTATTTTAATAACACTGTCTGTTATTCTATTGACAGCTTGCTCTGTTCAAAAGCCTTTATATACTTGGAGCAATTATGCTAACTCCAGTTATAATTATTTGAAAAATAATGATGAAAAATCAACACAGGAATTAATTAAATCGTATCAAGCCATTATTGAAAAGCAAAAGGGAACAAGAGGCGTTGTACCTCCTGGCATTTATGCAGATTATGGTTTTATTTTGTTACAAGCAAATAAAACTGCTGAAGGTAAAGCAATGCTCCTCAAAGAAATTGCACTTTATCCAGAATCAAGTGTTTTTATTGAAAGAATCCTTAAAATGACAGAAAAATGAAAAAATCAACAATCGTATTCGTACTTATAGTTGCAATATTTTACAGTTGTTCAACTACCAAGCCAATTCTAAAAACCGAAGCATATAAGGGAATGTACTCTGAAAAACCACTTACTGTTCTACTTATGCCACCAATTAATAGAAGTACTTCAATAGAAGCCAAAGAATATTTTCATTCAACATTAAATATTCCTATAGCAAATGCTGGTTTTTATGTCATTCCGACTTTTTTATCTATGGAAATATTAAAAAAGGAAAGTGCTTATGATGCTGAACTATTTTTGAACTCTCCGCTTACAAAGTTTGGAGATGTTTTTGGGGCAGATGTTGCTTTATTCACAATTATTCACAAATGGGATAAAACGTATGGAATGGTATATGTAGAAGTTGAATACATAATCAAATCTATCAAAACAAATGAAATTTTGTATACTAGAAAAGGTCAAATTAATTATGACACTAATATTCAAGTAAATAATGCTGGCTTAGCTGGTGCTTTAATATCGATTGCTGCTACTGCGATTAATACAGCTGCAACAAAATATGTTGATGTTGCAAGAATTACAAATACTTATACTTTTAAAGATTTACCATCGGGGAAATATAGCCCTATTAACCCTAATGAGTCAAATGAATATGCTGGACCTAAGGAATTTAAAGTTAAACTAAATTCTCAATACAAATAATATTGCTTTAAATTTACATTAAATAAAAGAAATTTCACTATCCACTTAAGTTGTGGACAGTGAAATTTTAAATGTGTAAGATTTTAAGTCTGAATTACATCTAAATAAGAAAATATAGAATCGTATTGATTGATAGAAAACCACAAACCCCTAACACACGCCTATGGGCACAGGCTGGCTGACCTGCATTTCGCAGGTGTTGCGCCCGCATTCACTTTGTCGTTCCACGACAGCGAATGCTCCCGCAAACCGCCAATGCCCATAGCCTCGGTCGTTAGTGGCCATAGTAAAAAAGAAAAAATGACCGAGTTATTAACTGAAAAAATCTTTGACGAACTGTCCGTTTTTTCTTTTTTTTCGACTTTTACAGACGAATTTGTAGCGACAAATTTCGCTCGACTTTTAGCTTTTTGACTGGCGGACAATTCCTCGCAGATTTTCAAAGGAAAAAATTTGACTTTTAGCTTTTAAACTATCACGAATAACGACCGAAAATGGGATAATTGCGACTGGTTGACTAAAATAAATGTTTGCTTTATGACTTCTCTCGCTTTCGCGCGGAAAACTCATTTCGACAAATTGAGAAGAAAGACTAACTCTCTATGACAAGCCGAAAGAAGAGAAACCCGTTTCGGACTTGTCGAGAGATGGTTTACAAACAAGTCACTTGCGAATTTGGATTTGCTCGTTTCAACAACATTTTTGCATCTCGACAGCGAATTTAGAAAAAAGAAATTGAATTCTGATTG
>JAQUWU010000021.1 GCA_028692715.1 Paludibacter sp.
TTATTTCCACTGCTAAGATACTAAATATAAGTGATATATCAATATGTATTTCTATAAAAATTACATTGTTTATATCAAAATATTAATAGAAAAAGTATTATCGTTTTAATCTGTCAAAGTAGAATTAAATATAAATCTGTCAAGCTAAATTAGGACAAGACATCTCATCAATCACACCACCTTCACGACTCCAACGATTGTTGTTGCCCATATGTGAAGTAGCACCCAACACCCAAAGACGAACTTCGCTCGAAGCATTTCCGCCCAAAACAGGTCTATCTTGAATTAAACCAACTTTTATTCCTTGACGTGCAGCTGTGATAGCGCAACAAACACCTGCCATGCCTCCACCCACAACTATTAAATCAAACTTCTTTTCGATTTTTGTTACTTCTCTCTTTGATGTATACTCTTGAATTATCATAATAACTATTTTATTTTAAATCGAATCATCTTCTTGTTTTAATAAAAATCCAGCCCCCTAAAGCAATAAGTAAGGATGCTAAAGTTAATACAACTTCCTGTTGAAAGCCGGAAGCTAGTAATCCCAATAAAAATATTGCAATACCAGTTAAACTAATACCTATACCTATGACTTTATAACTTTGTTTATTATCGGAATTACTATTAGCACTTTGCATGCTATCTGCCAATTCTATATCTACTTCATTTTCACGATTCTGACGCCAGATAACATACTCAGCATATTTTGTATCTCTTTTGTTTTTTAAAATGTAATAAATCTCAAAAATGGTCATAATAACTAAGGGTACAAGCCCGCCTAACAACATTTCTTCGGCTCTGTCTAAACTAAAGTCAAACAATAAAGGGGTGATGAATTTGAAAATAGCATTTATGGCCAAACTAATTAAGGTAGCTGATAAAACACTACGTGCATTTTGACGTTTTGAGAAAAGAGTCCAAATAATAGGTAAGTAAAGCGGAACACCTGTAAGAGCTGCAAGGCTGATAACAACATTTACAATCCCACCCATAAGCGGAATAAGTAACGCAACAACAATAGCAATTAAACCAAAACCAATGGTAGAATAACGAGCCACACGCATCAGTAAGGTATTACTGCTATTAGGGCGCATCAATTTGAAAATATCATTTGTAAATACTCCTGCAGCAATATTTAAAGAACCATTGAGCGAGCTGGCAGTTGCAAAAACCATCCCTCCCAACATCAAACCTAATAGTCCTTGAGGCAAAGCCATTTTACACATCATTAAATAGGCACCTTCGTTAGCCAAACCTGATAATTCAGGATTAATGGTTCGATAGATCATAGGTGGTAGCATCCAAAGAATTGGAGCTATTAAATACAATGATCCAAAAAGCAATCCAACTTTTCGAGCATCTTTTTTGCTTCGAACGCTCGTATATCTTTGTATATACGACCAATTACCACCCAAAAAGAAAATATTATAAATGACAAAAGCAACAATAAATAAAGGCGTAAATTCTCCATTAAAAATATCAAAAAAGCCTGTGGGAGTTTTATCTAGGAAAGCATGTACACCACCAGTTTTTTCAAATGAAAGTGGCACAACAATAAGTACAGCGGCGGTAAGTATTACAAATTGCAAAACATCTGTTACCACAACAGCTCTGAGTCCACCCACAGTTACATATAAAATACATATACAGCCTAACAACAAAATGCTCGACTGCAATGGGAAACCAGTTGTAACTTCAACAATTTTAGCAACAGGATATAAAAATGCACCAGTTGTGAAGAGTGAAATAAAAAGAAAAATAAAAGTATATACTTTTTGAACTTTAAGTCCAAGTCGGTTAGTAATATATTCAGCCGCAGTAAGCACATTTGTATTTTTCCAACGGGGTGCCAGAAAAATACCAACAACAAATCCTGCAACACACATTGTAAGTTGAATAGTAATTGCTACCCAACCATAACTATAAGCTATAGAACCCCAAACTACAAAAGTACCGGCAGAAAAGAAACCCATAAATAAAGACAATCCACTAATCCACCACGGAACATCACCACCAGCAGCAAAAAAACTTTTCATGCTTGAACCAGTTTTAGAGAATGACATTCCAGCCGTAAGAATTCCAACAGTAAAAATAAAAATAGTGATATAATCTAAAATTGTCATAGTTTGTGATTTGTTTCAAAATGATTACAATGCAAATGTATATAAATGCCTATTAATACAAGTTTATATTTATTTTTAATCCTATTGTAAACGATTACAGCGAATAAATATTTAATGTAAACGTTTACATTTCTAGCCGAATTAAATTTTGGCACACATAAAATGAAGTATCAAATAATTTCAGTATTTTTGTTTAAAATCTAGTTTACATGAAAAAATACTCAACTATAAAAGATATTGCGAACGCATTAAACATTTCGACGGCAACTGTTTCGCGCGCTTTATCGGGTCGTTGTGATGTAAATCCAGAAACAAAAAAACTTGTTATTGAGGAAGCTAAAAGACAAAACTACAGACCCAACCCAATTGCATTAAGATTACAAAACAACCGATCAAATACCATAGGACTTGTTGTACCTGAGTTTAAAAGTTCATTTTTCCCAATGATTATTGCGGGAATTCAAAAGGTAGTTGACGAAGCTGGATTTCAACTACTAATAACAGAATCACAAGAATCTATGGAAGTAGAGCGACGAAACCTAAAGCTTTTGGAAAGTAATATGGTAGAAGGAATTTTGATTTCAATTACCCGAGATGGTGAGAATTTAGATTTATATCAAGACATAATTGACGGAGGTATTCCAATCGTTTTTTTCAATAGAGTATGCTCAAGTGTAAATGCTTCAAAAGTAGTAATTGATGATTATAAGCGTGCCTTTTTTGCTACTGAACATCTTATATATAGTGGCTTCAAAAAAATATATCATTTTACAGGTCCAGATAAATTGATAGTGACTTTAGAAAGAAAAAGAGGTTTTGTAGACGCAATGAAAAAACATCATTTTAATATAAATGATAATTCTATTACAACAGCAGGAGTTTTAATGGATAAAGGTTATTCTGCCATGCAGAGATTAATCGAGAAAAATGATATTCCTGAAGCAGTATTTTGTTTTAATGATCCAATTGCTTTAGGTGCTTTGAAGGCCATTAAAGAAGCAGGTCTAAGGTGTCCTGAAGATGTTGCATTAGTTGGTTTTTCTGAAACAGAAATAGCCCAACTGGTTGACCCTCCACTTACAAGCGTTGAACAACCTACTTTCGAAATGGGCGAAACCGCAGCTCGTTTATTATTGAAACAAATAAATGAAACCCCTACTCCAGAAGTCGAGACTGTTTGTTTGCTGGCAAAACTAAACATTAGAAAATCGTCAATTAATACTCACAAAGGTTGATTGCTGACACCACCTATAAAAACTATAAATTTCGATCTAAAGATAGATTTTTTGTGATAAGCACCGTAAATCACTTTTATTGACAGAAAAGAAAAGTTAGTATATGCAAACCACTACGAAATTCATAATGGTTTGCAAATACATTTATTACTGGGAAATATTTTGGCTGCAATAATATCCGAAAATCAACGCTAATCGCAGCCAATTTATGTTTCTAAAATTAGATATTGTCAAGTATTTTGCATCCTTATTGTGACAACTAAGTAGTAGGAATAATTTAATGTCGTAAAAAGTAAACTATATAATTTTTTGAACGCAACGGCACAAAGTCGCTATGGCACAAAGAAAAATATAAACTTGGCGACTTCGTGTCGAAGCGGTTTAGCGTTCAAAATACGACATTATATTTGTCACATTACTTATAATATAGTTTGAGAAAAATAAACAAAATCTAATCTCACTAGTCGATATTTCTATGTTATATTCGCCATTGTCCTCAAAGTCCCTTTTAATCAATAAAACAAACCCTCATTAATTTCAAATTATTGGCAGTATTCTTGGGTCACTGCCGATAATTTGAATTGTTTTTGGACATTGGTATGAAAGGAACATAACAAATCTGGCGATATTTTATATTTATTATACCCGAAATGATATAATCCACAAGATTATGTTCAAATTTATACCCTATAAGGTATAAAAACAACTTAAATCAATAAATTATACCCGAAATGGTATAATTTCAAAATAAACTATTATATTTGCACCCGATAGGGTATAAATACAATAATTATTTATCTAACTCCTCAAGATATATGACATTAAACGAATTTGTAAAATCAAAAAGGAACAATGCGAAACTAACACAACCTCAATTGGCCGAGAAGGCAGGTGTTGGTCTAAGGTTTCTACGTGATTTGGAACAAGGTAAACCAACCCTACGGTTGGACAAAGTAAATCAGGTATTGCAGTTGTTTGGTCATCAACTGGGTCCGATAAAAATAAATCCAAACGATTAAACACCAAAACAAAAGGAATATGAGAAAGGCTGAAATAAAATTCAACAAACATACAGCAGGTTTTCTTTCGCAAGATGAGAATGGCTTTCATTTTAGCTATGAGAAAAACTATCTCAGTAGTGAAAAGCCTATCCCGGTTAGTCTTACGCTACCTTTACAAGATAAGGCATTTGATAGTCCTGTCCTGTTCCCTTTTTTTGATGGGTTAATACCTGAAGGTTGGCTCTTAGATATCGCTGAAACAAACTGGAAACTCAACCCCCGAGATAGAATGGGGTTATTACTAGTATGTTGCAAAGATTGTATTGGAGCGGTCAGTGTATTTCCTATTGAGAATAACGAATCCTAAATTATAATTTTACCATGCGTTGTTTATATTGTTATCAATCATTGTACGAAAAAGAAGTTGATTTTCATGCTTCATGCAGCAAGAAAATTTTTAGTTCTGCTACACCTCCGGAATTACCTTATGATGAAAGTCAAATGAAAGATTTGGCACTCCAGGTCATACAAAGTCAAATGACAGTTACCGGAGTACAACCCAAACTTTCACTAAACCTGACAGATGGGGAGAATAAAAAGGAGCCCAAACGTTTTACCATTGTTGGGCTTTGGGGAAACTATATATTGAAACCACCTGCAGAGAAATATCCTCAAATGCCTGAAGTAGAAGATTTGACTATGCATTTGGCTGAAATAGCAAAAATAAATGTAGTCCCTCATTCTCTTATTCGCCTAAAATCAGGTCAATTAGCCTATATCACAAAACGAATCGACCGGGTTGATAAGCATAAATTACACATGGAAGACATGTGTCAACTTACCGAACGGCAAACAGAACATAAATACCTTGCTTCATACGAACAAGTAGCAAAGGCTATCTTAAAATACTCGACGAGTCCGGGTTTAGATCTCGTCAATTTTTCAGAGCTGGTACTATTCTCATTTCTTACCGGTAATGCTGATATGCACCTCAAAAACTTTTCGTTGATTTATGATCCGACTAACGGACCTGTTTTGTCACCTGCTTATGATATGTTATCTACTGTGTTGGTAAACCCCAAAGATGATGAAGATTTAGCGCTAAATCTCAATGGGAGAAAGAAAAAAATAAATCGTAAAGATTTTGAGTCTGCATTTAGTACCATGAAATTAGATGCTAAACAACAAACAAATATTTTTGCTAAAATGGAAAAAGTCAGAAACAAATGGATTGATTTTATTCAAATAAGCTTTTTAAGCACCGATTTCAAAGAAAAGTACATTCAACTCATAAACGACAGATTTGATAGATTGAAGTAAGAGAAAGTGGCCATATTTCGCCTGCAAGTACATTACGGGCAGTTCCGCTGAATATTTTACAATCAAATTATTGGCAGTAAATATCGATTACTGCCATTTTATAGATTATTTGCGAAAAGTACCGCTAATCGGTATTTATCGCAAATAATCACTTCTATGGGCATGCAAGAATATTTTTTTTGAAAATATTAAAAATAAAGTCCTTTTTTTATATCCATATTAAATTATTATCGTATTTATGTGTGCGATATACCCCTTGAAAGGTAGTTTATCGCACACAATATTGCAATTCAAATAAATATGAGTGAATCAATAATAAATATAGCTGATTATATCCGTAGCCTAAGAACAATGCCAAAATAGACAGCGACCTATGATCCCAAGAGCACATATTATTGAAATGCACCGTGGAAAACAAATGCACAGGTAGAATAGGATTTAGTGATTGAAAGGGCGTTGGTTGAATTGTTTTCCGATGACTTTATTCGCGAGAATCTGGCTTTCAGAGGTGGAACAACTTTGTATAAGATGTTCTTCAAGCCTCAGGCACGGTATTCTTATCCAAAGTAAAATATTATCCCTAATTTGCCATCTATCTACATTGTAAATAACTAATATTCAATTCAACTTTTGATAATGTTGTTTTGATAATATTACTTTGTTCCGGGAACGAACATAATCGTTCCCTTTAAAATAAAGTAATATTATGGATTGTAAAAGTAGAAACATTGATGTTCTTATCCGCGAATGTGTAGAACATCTTCAGGCTTTGGGTTATTCTAAAGCAAGCATTAATGAGCACCGCAGGAAATGGCGAGACGGTATTCATCCTTACCTGAAAGCAAATCAAGTATCCGATTATTCATCTGATATCGGAGAGCAATTTCTTCTCATTGCGACTCAAGGGGTAGCACCGTCAACAGCAAGAGGCAGAAGTCGTAGCATCCGCATCCTTTCCAGTTATCTTAAAAATGGAACTATAGCCAAAAGAATTGTACACCTAATGGAATATCCTCTTCCAGGACAAATAGGTGATATGGCACTGCTGTTTCTGCAATCGCTACGTGTTTTGCGGCGGAATGAACTGACTATTGCCGAACATCGTCGAATGCTAAGTTACTTCATTTCAGGCTTGGAGTTAAAATCAAAATCAGAAGTAAAGGATATCTGTGAACAGGATATATTAGATTTCATCGGATACGCACAGCATTGTAAGGATAAGCATCATAATACCATGCGGCTCTTTTGCCGTTTTCTTTACGAGCAAAAATATATTGATGAAAACCTGGAATATATATTGTCAGGTAACCGATTCCCTAAAAGGGAAAAACTACCTTCCGTGTATAGTCCTGATGAAATAAGGCAGATTGAATCTTCTGTTGAACAATCCAGCCATGTTGGCAAAAGAGATTATGCTATTTTGCTACTTGCTTCAAGACTTGGATTAAGGGCTTCCGATATCTGCAATTTGAAGTTTTCAAACATAGATTGGGATAACAACAAGATTACTCTTTCTCAATACAAAACAGGGAGGAGCATAGAACTTCCTTTATTGATCGAAATCGGAGAAGCTATTGTCAATTATCTGAAATATGCAAGACCTGTATCGAATCTTCCGGAAGTATTCCTTACAGCTTCCGCACCATGCCGGCCGATGAACCACATCGGACTTACTGGAGTGATAGCCCGAATCATGCAAGGTTCTAAAGTGGATATTTCCCAAAGAAAGTTTGGTCCGCATTCCATGCGACATTCTCTTGCCAGCCAACTTTTGAACAATGGAGTGTCCTTGCCTGTAATATCAGAAACACTGGGACACGTAAAAACACAAACCACCATGGAATACCTTCGCATAGACATGAAGAACTTGGCTAAATGCACCCTGGAAGTCCCTATTGTAAATCAGGAATTTTATGAACAGAAGGGAGGAGCATTTTATGAATGACTACATTTTCAGGAGTGTGTTTGCTCCCTATATAAATCAATTTATGGTTGCAAAGGAAACGATGGGTTTCGGTTTGATAAAATTCAGGGTAATATTTAAAGAATTTGACCAATTCTTTATTGCAGAAAAGGTTAATGAGCCTTTTATCACACAATCCCTGATTGTAAAATGGAGGGCGACCCGTGTTAACGATAGCAACAGGACTATTTATGACAAATACTCCATCATCTCTCAGTTCGCAAAGTACATGAACCATCTTGGATATCCATGCTATGTAACGCGTCTGCCTAAAAGAAACTTTGAGGACTTCATCCCCTATGTGTTCTCTGATGAACAAATCCTGAATATATTCCGGGTTAGTGATTCCATTATTATGTCACAGAGAAATATGGAAAGCAAACTTTTTGCTATACCCGCACTGTTGCGACTATTATATAGTGCCGGATTACGTGTGAGTGAGGCAATTTCTCTGAAGAACAATGATATTGAACTTGAAAGAAGTAGGATTGTAATTAAAAAAACAAAGAACCAACAACAACGCCTTATTCCAATCAACACCTCAATGGAGAGAGTCCTGCGCCAATATCAGGAAGCCCGGAACAGACTTCCCTTGCTGAATACAAATGCTCCCGACTCCTACTTTTTCATTTCTCCTTCCGGACGTCTATTGAGGAAAAACAATGTGTATTTTTGGTTTAAGTTTGTATTGAAACAATGTGGAATACCACACGTAGGAAAGAATCGTGGTCCCCGAGTGCATGATTTACGTCACACATGTGCAGTACATTCATTAAGAGAACAGGTAAAAACCGGAGCTGACATTTATTGCGTACTTCCCATATTGTCCGTTTTTCTGGGACATAGAACCCTTGTGGGAACAGAGCACTATGTCAGACTTACACAGGAAATGTTTCCGGATATTATAAAAATGGAACAATCCATATCTTCATTTGTCTTTCCCTCAAACCTTCAAATAACAATCGATTATGAAAAATGACTTTGCCAAACATCTCACATCATTTTTTACTGAGTTTCTTTCTGGAGAAAGGGGTGTCAGCCATAATACCATTAGGTCATACAGCAATACTTTCACGTTGTTTCTAAACTACATGGATGAAGTTGCTCTTGTGAATGCCGAGAAAATAAGATTGGAACATCTCACGAGAGATAAAATTCTCGGTTTTTTGGATTGGTTGCAAGATAACAGAAAAAACGGCAATTCCACCCGCAACCAAAGACTTGCCGCAATACACGCCTTCTGCAAATACATGCAATACGAAGATGTCATGCATCTGCAGCAATGGCAAAGTGTTATGTCAATCAAGATAAAGAAGACGGAGAGATACGGAGTTAACTATCTTTCAATTGATGCTGTAAAGTTATTGTTGGAACAAATACCACGGTCAACAAAAACAGGAAGACGGGATTTGGCAATGATAGCCCTGTTATATGACAGCGGAGCCAGAGTTCAAGAGCTGATTGACCTGACTCCATCTTCTATCCACTTGGATAAACCTTATTATATAACTCTGTTTGGAAAGGGGAGAAAAAGACGGCTAGTGCCTTTGATTGAGCAGCAAATCGTTATACTAAAAGAATACATGGCTGAAAATGGACTAGACAAGCTCGCCTGTAATCAACGCCCTCTATTCCAAAATAATCGTGGAGAAAAGTTGACAAATGCAGGTATAACCTACATTCTGAAACACTACTCCAAAAATGCCCGAATTATAAATCCTGAAATTATACCGGAGAGAATAAGCCCTCATAATTTGCGTCACAGTAAAGCGATGCACTATTGCAAGCCGGTGTAAATCTTGTGTACATCAGAGATATGCTTGGTCATGTATCGATTCAAACAACCGAAATATATGCCCGTGCAGACTCAAAACAGAAGCGAGAAGCACTTGAAGCGGCTTATATAGATGTAATTCCTGCATCAAACGAAATACGTTCGTGGGAAAAAAGTTCAGAGTTGAAAGAATGGCTTAAAGGTCTTGGAAAATGACATTATTATTATCCAAAGTAGTGGAGAAAAGTGTATGCAGTAATCGTTTGATTATGTAGAGATAAGAAAAATTGCTTTGGATAATATTTTACTTTGGATAAGAAAAGCGATTGATTAAACGATAGCCTTTTGATAAAGAAGTTCCACCCTTAAATACAACATTTTCAACATTAGCGGAACGAGCCAGACGATTGAGCGTGAGTGTTATCCAATAATCCTTTTCAACAAATTCTATTGATCTGTTGAAGTGGTTGGCCGTAAATGTTATAAGAGCCGAAAAATCGTCGGTGTTGTTGTGCAAAGTCATCTAATATACCATTTAAGTTGATTCGGTAATACTTCAGTCGAAATTTCTAATTTATATGTTGTCAGTGGATTTAATGCTTTAAAAAGTGCATTGGTATCCTCATTGGGGTTCAGAGTTTCCAGGATTGCTCCCAACAGGGCAATTGTACCAGGATTGTATTTAAGTGCCAACCGCTTTACTGTTGTCATTTGTTCGGGTGTAAGTTCAGCAAACAAATAGAGAAGACGCCGACAACTGTTATTTGGCATCGCATCCGGAATTTCTTTGAAAAAGCGGAGGCAATCAAGTAACCTCAACAAGGGTGTGTTCGCTTTCGTAATGCTGTTTTGTTGTTTTATAAAACTGATTCTATAAATACCCCGTTTGATAGGATTCTTTTCATTGGCCCTGCCAATTTGAAGTGTTGCAGGTACCTGAGTTGTCAACCCGAGTTGATTAAATGCAGAATAGCCGGTTAGATAACCGATAGTTTTGCCATTTTTTTCAATTAAGTCTTTTACAATTTGATATGTGTCGGGCTGAAGTTCCCCAAACTGCGTGATGCGTGGTTTATAAAAACGACCTTTTGATAAACGGCGGATCTTACCCGCAGCGACCATATTGTTTAATATCCGGTTTACTGTGGGTTGCCTGTTTGCTTCTACACCAAAATCGTTGGGGGTGAATACAAATCCACTTTGGAAGCTGTTTACAATATTTGTTACCTTATCAGTCATTTATGTGATTTTTATTTCAATTACAAAGATATTAATTATTCTTGTTTCTACCCGTAAAAACAAGAATAATTTTCAAATAAAAGCAATATTTTTTTGAAGATGCTCAGAAATGACAATTAACAAGCGAATTATTGGTTTTGATCTTCAATTATTGAGGAATATTCTATTTCTTGTCATTTCCTTTTGTCTTTTGCACTACTTTCAAATGCTATGAGGTTGAACATCTCCCGCATACGAGAACGTACACGATTGCCATAGTAGCTTTCGAGTTCAGAGGCCGATAAGTTGGTGGTAGCATGGGTAAGCATATGATTACTGATAAAATGATCGTATCGGGATAATAGAATTTCGCCCATAACATTGCATTGATTCCCAAAGTATTTGAGGGTGCTTTCGGCTCCCAGATCGTCGAAACAATGGGTATGGGGCAGAGGTGGATTTGTTGTATTGTTGTATGCATAGCTGCTGTAGCGTTGTATGATATCATAACCGTCTTTTATGAAATTGAATGTAATTTCCCGACAAGATTTGATTCCAAATCTTTGATGAGGTGGTACCAAGATGCGCATCAGGGTCATTAGGCTGGTTTTACCGCAACCGATTGGACCGGTTAGTAAAATGCCTTTTTGGAGATTGATTCCGAACTGTTGTGCTTGCTTTTCGTCCTGAAGAAACCAAGTGAATAATTTATGAACTACTTCGTAATCTTCGGTAACAATCAGGAAATTTTCCCCGAAGATTTCTTTGCCTTTGGTCTGTATAATGGACAGGTTGTTGTTCATCGCTTTTAGAATCAAGAGCCAAGAGTCAAGAACCAAGGCTGTGCAGTGGCGGACTGACTAAGGCGATTATTTGTGGACTTTTGGGACATTGAAGACATAAGTTTAGTACTGTTTATTATATGTACATGTTCAATATTTAGCCTGAATATATTTTATAATGGTTCAGAGTAGTTTTTTGAAGCGGTGGTGTTGAGCTGACCAGGCGATGGTAGAACAGAAGCAATCTGCTTTTGAGGTTTGACAAAAGTAGGTGCATTGAGTATCCAGTTGCGGGCAGCTGCTTGCCAATCTTTCATGGGTGCTTTGCCGCCGACTTTCCAACCATTGCTTTGGAAATAGTTGTAGAACTTATCTGCTTCGATTTCGGAACTTTTCTGTTCCCTGAAATAGTTTCGTACAGAAACTATTTCAGGAGGAGTAACTAAGGCCTCAGATTTGACTTTGGCGGTTTTGGCTTTTGGTTGTATTTTTTTTCCGTTAAGCTCTACAACTTTCACCCTATTTTTTGAAACTTTCAACACAATATCATTTTTTGATTGGGTGCTTTCGTTTTCAATATTTGTGTTTATAGAGTTTATATTATTGTTTATATAAGGTACTAATGCTTGTTCAATGCTTGTTTCGATATTAGTACGGTCGGAGACTGGAACTAGTTTAGCACTTGTCTGAAAATCGAACAGGTAAACAAGACTTCCTTTAAAGGGATTAAAAGAGGGTAAATATTGGATATAACCATAAGCATGCAAGTCTTTGATACATTTGTGGTAAGTGGCTTTTGCGCTGATTTTGCTAATCCGCATAAGTTCCTGCCGAGAAATAGAAACAGGATTTTGGAAACGTTCAGCGTTCCAGTACTGAAATATGGCCATGTATAAACTTACGTGCGTTGGGTTGAGTCGATTATCGACTGCAACCTTTTGAAAGAATCCACTAAGCTGAAGAATGTAGTTCATTTTTTTAGATTTTAGAGCCAAGATCCATGAGTCAAGACTTTTTTTGAGAAAGGAGTTTTTCTATATCTGTGAAGCTATAATAATTGGTACCTCCAATTTTTGTATATGGAAGTGTTCCATTAATTCGGAGTGTTTGTAATGTACCAGGTGATATGTTTAGCAATTTGCGAACTTCAACGGATTTCAGCCACTTTTTATTAGTGGCTGATTTTTGTTCTGATACAATGGAACGTATTTCATCAAGGAGTTCAATTTTGAATTCCCTGAGATCTTCTGTGGTGATGATTTGTGCAGACATTTCTTTAGTTGATAATTTGTAGTTGACAGTTGATAGACCTCACCCCAACCCTCTCCAAAGGAGAGGGAGAAAGAATTGGGTATATTTGTTTTGAGGATTGTATAGATTCAATAATTAATCGTTGAATGATAAAGAACGGGTAATCCAGCCGGAGAGAAATTTTTTATTGATCGGGCGTTTATGAATCAAGTTCATATAGTATTCAATCTTTGCTACTGTAAACGCAGCTTGAAAATATCCAAAATCCATAGAATTGATTTTATAAAGTGATTTAGGTCCAATAACTCCATCTATTTTTACTCCAACAATGGATTGAATAATACGTGCTGAGGTGATGGAACCAGCATTTACAGCAAAATCAAAAAATGAATCTGCATTGGTTTGGTTCTGAATCTGTTCGATGTTAAGAGGATGCCAGAAATTGTCTAAATAAAACTTATCAACTAGATTCTGCAACCGGATGTCTGAATCGAGTGATTGTGGAAAGTCCGGTTTACTTTTTTGACTGTCGATAAACTGCCAGCCATCCCATGAACTATGAGCATTTCGAGCAATTCCTTTGTACGTTTCCCCACCCAAATCATCTGGATCGTTGATGTAGCCACCTTCGTTGGTAACTGTTTTTTTTAATGAAAAAATGAATTTTGCCATTTCTATTGATTTTAGAACCAAGAGTCAAGATGTTAGACTCAAGAGTTTGATTTATGATTGGCAAAATTGGTGGGTTTTATTTGATTTTATTCCCAAGGTATACCACATGTGGTATAATTTTTTTTTCAATTACTGGTAATCTATATCAATTTTCTTTTGAAGTGAGGTTTTAAGGCTGTCTATAAACTTAGTTTGTGAATTCCTCGATTTAATATCCTGGAAACTTCGGTAAATATTGTTGATTTTTACATTAAACACCTGTTCGAGCTCTGAAGTTAATTCACTGATATCACATTCCCCATCATTTAGAGATTTGTTAGTGTGTAGAGCATAAATCAGCTCAATTAGAGCTAGTTTACTATCCGTCCACTTTAAAACCAGTCTCTGAGAATACCCCATGTCATCCACATGTGGTATTTTATTTTGAAATATAATTAATTCAATTTGTTCTTTAAGAAAAATTTCTAAGCGGTCGTTTGCAATAATCTGCGCAACTAAATGATCGTGACTTGAAGAAAATGCCGGTTCAAAATTATTCTGACTGACATCGGTTAAGTGTAAAAGTTCTTTCCTTTGTCTGACAAAGAAAAGTGCATCGTTGTAGTTCGATTTTAGCCTATAGTATTGATAAAACTCTTGATGAGCATTGAAAAAGCAGGTTATTTCTTTCAGATTTTTCTCATAATAATCAAGCAATACATCATTATTTCCGATAGGTCTTCTGATTAATATTTGCAGCACCTTATTATTGAATAAATATTCACTCAAAAATCCGGGCTTTATTTCTTTAAAGAAAAGAATTTCTTCATTGATATCACTGAAGGGGTAATTTAGTATGAAAGATTTTAATTGTAAAATAATCTCATAGTAGCATTCAGTTGTTTGTTGATACTTATTGATAGAAGTTTCTTCCTCTGAAATGTTTGATAAATTTAAATCCAATTGTTGGTTGAGGTTTGGAATGAAAATATTCAATTGTTGCATAAAACTGTAATAGATGTAAGTTTGTGAATTAAACTTTAGATTAACTTTGAAATATTTCTATATTTTAGATTGTAAATCTGTCAACGATTTTAGTTGTGAATTTTTAATGTAATTTAATTAACGTTTCACTTTAACAATTATTGTGTTAATACCCACAATAGATTAATGTAATTTAATTATTGAATGTTTATATCTATTTTTGTTAAGCAAAATCAGAATAGTGCATTGTATTTTATGATAAAAAAACGACCAGCCTTAATAAAGACTGGTCGAATAAGAATGTAAAGGATATTACCCCGCAGACTTCTTAATTCCTAACTGATTTCCAACTCCAAACTTTTCTTTTAAAATCTTCATATCATCACTTACTTTTAAATCTAAAATTTTGGCGTAATGCTGGGTCGTTTTAATATTTTTATGGCCTAGCATTTTGGATACACTCTCAATAGGAACTCCGTTTGAAAGTGTCACAGTGGTGGCAAAGGTATGCCTGGCAATGTGAAAGGTCAGCTCTTTGGTAATTCCACATGCATCAGCAATTTCTTTTAAATATGAATTCATTTTCTGATTACTGAGGATAGGCAAAAGCCTTTCCTCATTGATAACCTGAGGGTGATTTTCGTATTTTTCCAATAAGAAAGAAGCAATCGGAAGAATTGGGATGTTGGATCTGGTGTCCGTTTTTGTGCGGTTTATGAAAATCC
This sequence comes from Paludibacter sp., assembly GCA_028692715.1. GTDB lineage: Bacteria > Bacteroidota > Bacteroidia > Bacteroidales > Paludibacteraceae > Paludibacter. The sequence continues at coordinate 15,031 of JAQUWU010000021.1, forward strand.
ACTTTTCTCCATCAACTCCAAAACCAATATTCTTGCGTGATAACTTCTTTACATCTGCATAGGCTAGTCCGGTGAAACAACTGAACAGAAAAATGTCTTTTACCTGATTGAGACGGTCGGTTGCCAGGACTTTGTTGAACATGGTCTCAATTTCATCCTGAGACAAAAATGCCCGTTCTACTTCTACAATCTTACATTTATAATTTATAAATGGATCTCGTTCAATCCAACCATTTGCCAAACATATTCGGATAATCTTTCCGAAATTTTTTATGTATTTCGCGGTTGTATTCTGGTTGCATTTACGTACACTTTTCAAATAGAATTCGTAACTCGTAATAGTTTCGTGATTAATTTTGCGGATATCAATATCAGAGACTTTGTATTTCCATTGCAAAAAATCAATCGTATGTTTTAATGATGTTTCATATCGAGTATATGTTGCGGTTGCGAATTCCCTACCAACAAGAGCCTTTAATTCCTCATTGTGCTGTTTAAATATGCCAATAAGCATGTGGCTTCGTTTTTCAATGCCCATAATTTTATTTCGCATGTTTTCTGCGTTGACGAGCTCATCCTCTCTGATAAGCTGCTGCTGGTAATCGTAAACTTTAGCCTTTAGAGTGTCAAGATATGAATTGGTTGCTTTGGATTCAGCACTGGTACCTTTCATGCGATTGCCTTCAATCGACCATTTTTCTGAAGTGGTGAAGCGTTTTGTGCTGAATTCAATCCTTGCACCGCTAACTGTAACTCGAATAAAGATGGGTAAAAGTCCAATGCTGTTTGTTTTTGTTCTCTTTACGAAAAAGAGAATGGAAAGTTTTGTGTTCATTTGTGGTAACCTTTAAAAGTTTTCAAAAATACTTACTTTTTGATTCCCAATCAAGATGTTCAAAGATTGAACATCTTGATTATAAACACTTTTAGATCAAATTCGGTGGAGTTTGCATTCTAAATTTTCAAGTCCACCGAATTCAGCACCTACAGATTGATATATATTGAATGTTTTGATATTTACTTAAAATACAAATGCCTGTAAATCATAGATTTTACAGGCATTTGAGTAGTTTTGAATTTGTAAAAGTGGAGCTGGAGGGAGTCGAACCCTCGTCCAAACAAGGAAATAATAAGCTTTCTACATGTTTATCTTCGCTTAGGTTTTCGTGCACTGGCAAGACCGAAGCCACCAACCTGTGCCTTATCCTTTTTATTTCATCACGCCTCCAAGGCTAAGCGCAACTATCCCCGATTTAGCTGCATCTCCATATCAAATCGCCTCGAGGAGAGGGCATTTGGGAAATGTCTCGTTCTGGTACCTAGTACCTGAATTAAGCTTAATCTACTCTATTCGATTAAGCAGCAAGAGCGTAGTTATTTTCGCCAGTTATAATTTTGAGATCCGAGATTTACGAGCCGTTTTCTCAATGCTCGACATGCTTACATACAACTTCTACCTGCTGTCAAAACCAAACAGCCCCAATTTCAGTAAACAGTGAACAGTTATCAGTGAACAGCAAAAACAACTATCAACTGAGAACTATCAACTATCAACTATTTCGCATAACTTACTGCTCTCGTTTCACGGATAACAGTAATTTTCACCTGACCCGGATAGGTCATTTCATCCTGTATTCTTTTGGCAATATCAAATGACAATAATTCAGTTTCTTTATCATCAATCTTATCTGCTCCAACAATTACACGTAATTCGCGACCTGCCTGAATGGCATATGTTTTTAAAACTCCAGGATAAGATAATGCCAGATTTTCCAAATCGTTCAACCTTTTAATATATGCTTCTACAATCTCACGTCGTGCGCCAGGACGAGCTCCTGAGATAGCGTCACACACCTGAACTATAGGTGCAATCAGGGTTTCCATCTCTACTTCGTCGTGGTGAGAACCAATTGCATTACAAATATCCGGTTTTTCTTTGTATTTCTCTGCAAGACGCATGCCAAGAATTGCGTGTGGCAATTCAGGTTCATCATCCGGTACTTTCCCAATATCGTGTAATAGTCCTGCACGTTTAGCTTTTTTAGGATTTAATCCAAGTTCTGAAGCCATGGTTGCACAAAGATTCGCTGTCTCGCGGGAGTGTTGCAATAAGTTTTGACCGTAAGATGAACGGTATTTCATTTTACCAACCATACGAATTAACTCTGGGTGTAACCCATGAATTCCCAAATCTATAGTAGTACGTTTTCCTATTTCTACGATTTCTTCTTCAACCTGTTTACGTACTTTGTTTACCACTTCCTCAATTCTTGCTGGATGAATACGACCATCGGTTACTAATTGATGTAATGACAGACGTGCAATTTCACGACGAACTGGATCAAATGCTGAAAGGACTATGGCCTCCGGTGTGTCGTCAACAATAATTTCGACACCGGTTGCAGCTTCCAAAGCCCGAATATTCCGACCTTCACGACCAATAATACGACCTTTTATTTCATCGGATTCTATGTGGAAAACGGTTACTGAATTTTCAATGGCTGTTTCAGTAGCCACACGTTGAATACTTTGTACAATAATCTTTTTTGCTTCTTTATTTGCTGTCATTTTAGCTTCTTCCATAATATCGTTGACAAACGACATTGCTTCAGTTTTAGCTTCTTCTTTTAAGGCTTCAACCAAACGTTCCTTAGCCTGATCTGCTGAAAGTCCTGATATGGTTTCTAGTTCCTTTTCTGCCTGATGATGCAAATGCTCAAGTTCTTTTTTCTTAATTTCAAGACTGTTGAACTGTTGCTCAAAGTGATCTTTTTGAGCTTCAACTTCATTAATTTTTCGTTGAACATCTCCCTGTTTTTGATTCAACTGCAATTCTTTCTGTTGCAACCGTACTTCAACAGCCTGGATTTTAGAATTTCGTTCTTGAACCTGCTGTTCGTGTTCTGTTTTAAGTGCAATAAATTTTTCTTTTACTTCTATAAGTTTGTTCTTTTTAAGCAGCTCAGCTTCTGCTTCGGCCTCCTGAGCTGCTTTTTTATTAAAAGTACGAAAGAGGACATACGAACCTCCCGCACCAACAATTAAAGCAATTAGCCCTATTATTATTTCCATGTTTATTATTTAATGTTAGTGAATGATAATTATATTATTGTTTATAAAATTTATGGTATAAAAAAACGCATTGACATTATAAAAATAAATTTAAATTTAATTTATTTAAACAATGTAATGCGAAAAATTGAAAAAAACGATCTAAAAAATTATTACTTTCCTAATAAGTCTTCAAGTTCCTGATCCAGTATTTGAATTTTCTCGGCCAGAGGTACAATATCTTCTGATAGTTCTTGTTTTGACACTAAAACAGCTATCTGATATGCTACAAGAATAAGAATCTCTTCAGTAGGTCTTTGGCTGTATTGCTTCTGGAATTTATCCATGTATCTTACAACCAGTTTTTCTGCTTTCCTATACAATTCCTCGTCTTTACGAGCAATTTTCAGGGGCAATCTAAAGCCACCAAGCTGAACATTTATAGTAAAATTATCGTCTTTCATATGCTCTATTCATCTAGAAGAGCTAAACATTTGTCAATTTCCCGCACCATTTTATTTATTTTCAGCTTTGACTCTTCGCGCTCTTCTTCTGATCCGCTAAGGTTTTTAGCCATATGTAAATGGTCGTAATTTTTTCGTAATTCCAATACCTCCTGATGCGCATGCATTAAATCATTGTGTTTACGATCTAATTCCTCTCTTAACTGGGTATTTTGGAGTTGTAATAACTTGTACTCCGAAAATAACTTTCGCAGTTTTATTTCAAATGCGTTTATTAGTTCTTCGTATCTATTCGTCATATTTCAAAAAAATCTAGACAAAAATACGCTTTTGCTTTGGAATAGTAAAATAATTTGATGCTTTTTGTTTAAAATAAAACTATATTCGAAAACGGGATAGATTTACAACTTCAATTCAACAATTTATTTTTTGATTAAAAAGTTTTTTCATAAACTTTTTAAATCGTTAAGTCAAAAATGTTGAGGGGGAAGAAATAAAGAAAGCGGATAGTAAAGTTTTAAATTTAAATTGAATTTTCTCAGGCACATTTATTTAATATCTTGTTTCCCAATTCTGACATTTCAAAAGGGCTTAATGATAAATCGATATTACTACCTAAAAGTATTGATTTTGCTTCATTTGCTGCAGCAATAAATTCCTGATTGACTTTAAAAAATTCATTCCACATCTCGTTTAAAATGAGATTGGGACAAATTATATAATTAATGAAATCATCATTAACAAGTAATTTATATATATTTTCTTCGAAAGTCGTACTCACGGAAATGCGTTTTATTTTATATATAGACGCAATTCCAAATTTATTATACTCGAAATTTTAATACAATACGAACGAACTAATTTTAACAACAGGATCAGAATCTATATTTCAATCTATACTTTTAAAAAATTAAGCTGCACAAGTACGTAGTTTTGATATTCCACGATGAATAAGGTTTCTTACCGACTGATAATTCATGTCCATAATAACACAAATTTCGTCATATTTTCTTTCTTCAATATAGTATAAAATAATCGCTTTTCGTTGGCGTGGTGATAAACGATCTAATATTCTTGTAACAAATGCATTATCCAACATTTCTTTTTCGTTTGAAATATAATCTGTTTCTACATTGTAACTGGATACAACATCTAATTCGTCGACTGATATATCAGAGAGATTCACACGTTTACGACTTTCATCACATAGTTTGTTTTTTAACGAGATAATAATATATGATTTAAAATTTGCAATAGTCGTAAGTTCCGTTCTTTTGTTGTAAATTTTTATAAAAACTTCCTGAATACAATCTTTCAACAATTCAACATCAGATGTTAATTTACACCCATAGTTATATAGTAGATTCACATGCATATTATATAACTTCGAAAATGCTGTTTTATCCCCTTCAATAAATGCAGTAAGAATTTCTGAAGTTTCAACATCGGTACTAATAATTGCATTATTTGACAAGTAATTATTTTCCATATCAGAACTGTATTAAATTTGGTTATAAATTTATACAGCAAAAATACTATTCGAAAAAATGAAGTGATTGCAAATTCTGATTTGGATATGGGAAAAATTGATAACATGCTTTACAACATATTTCTTGCATTATTTGCGTTTTCTTACTTTTTTAATTGAATAAATAAAAAACCGAATCATCCAAGTTGATGATTCGGCTTTAACAAAGTATAAAAATTTAAGTTATTGTTTTTGAAACCAGTATACTCCACTAACTCCTACAATGGGTTGAAGGTTGTAGATACGCATTCCTTTAATAGACCTTTCAAGTATTTTAGTGATGCCTGAATTACTATCTATAAACTTCAGTATATATTTTCCACGAGACAATTTTACTGGAATTTTCTGATTTGATTGGGCATAAATGATAATACCGGTATCAGATTTTACCAACATTTTATAATTATCATTTTTCACTTCATGAACTTGCATTTTAGCTACATCTATCAAAAACTCCTGATCATCTGTTTTTAAGTCGGGACATGATCCTCCCGCCATTAAAACTGCCCAAACCATATCGGGATAATTTTGGGCATAATAATTCACTGCCTTATCAGGATATTTTGTTCTATATTCGTTAACGGCTTTATAAGCTTCATCAAAAGTTACTTTGCCCACTTTCATCAATCTTGCATGCTGCCGGGGAGCTAGACTTAAACCTCCCTGAGGCGCATATACTGATCCATCATTTTTATAATGCCAATAACGTATATCAATAATATCAACAACAGCTGCACGTTTCGGGTCATTTAAAATGGAATCCTGCACATCTTTAGTAGTGCTTAATGCAACAAGTGCATTTTGCCCTGTTTCTTTTTGCCATTCATCAATTACATCGAGCCAAAATTGAACAAAATGAAGTGGACCGGTATATTCAGCACTTATTAACTGAACAACGTTACTAGTACCGGCAAAATTATTCAGACCCTGACGAATATAGTTTCTATAAAACTCCTTTCGGGCTGGATTTGAAATGTCATAAAAAAAATCCGCCATAAATATCCGTTTATCACCGGCAAATGGTACAGGTTCTGGAAAATCAAGATTATTAATATTGTTTGCCGATCGCCAGGGACAATCTACCCAATGAGCTCCAGCTTCGATAATATTATGCTGAAAAAAGTTTTCATGAAAAAGTAAAATACCTGAATTCTGACTTTTGAAAGCAAAATCTCTCAAACGCGACCAATACCATTCATTCGGACGATTTAAATCATATTTAGACAATCCATCCCAAGCTGTACCGTCTCCACTTCTGGCAAAAGGTTGTTCGTAAAACGGCGCCCATACATCGCCATCTCTGCGACGGATTCTTTCATGATCGTCCCTTCGTCTATCAGTCCATAAACCATAATTATGATCCATCACTACTGTATTATTTGCTTTAAAATATGAAATTACCGAATCAATTCTATCGGTAAGTCCATAGCCTTCACGTCCAGGAACAAATCTGGTAATATGTGGTTTTGTCATTGGCGAAGCTATATATTTTGGTTTTAATTTACCATTCCACCACTGAACATCAAGTTTATCTCCTGCAATTAATTTACCATCGCAAACTAATCTACCATTCACAACTCCAATTTCTCGGGGTTTGGCTTTAATTTTCATGGGCTTGCTTTTCAATTCTTTTGTTGTCATCAAACCAGTGTGGTCAACAGAACCTTTTAAATCAGCTTTAGTAATCCACTCTCTCAAAGTTAATAAAGGCACATGAGCTGCACTTGCCATCTCAAAAGCCTGTTCAATGGTAGGGCTGCTGGTAGCATCAGTATTTTTTGGTAAAATTCTCCCTCTATTTTCAACATTTTGATTCAGACGTGCAGCCAACTGAGCATAATATAAACTACGAGGTTGTACATGATTATTTGATTCTGCCCATTCACCATCACCGGAAAATTGCGCCCAGCATCCGTAAGCGTAATTTTTTGCATCAGTAGATGGTGAGTAACATTCAATTTCAGCTGCAGAACATTGCCAAAACAGGCTATTAGCCGTCCCCCACCCCGCTCCGTTCTTACTTTGACCCAGGTTTTTGAACGTTAAATTATTCCCATCTATATTTACAACATCATATAACAATCCACATGACCATGAACTAACTGCACCTGAAAAACCCAACGCACGTTTTGCCTCACATTGGACAAAAGCATTTGGTCCGGGGGCACAATAACCTACTGCAAAATCATTTATTCCATCTTCGGAATAACAACGTTGAAAAAGGTTTTGCTGTCCGAGATTATAGAATGTCATTCTACGCAATCCGGCAATTTCAGATATTGGTTCAGTTGAAATACAGTCTTCGACTGTTATTTTTGTTGAATTAGGTTGAAGAATTACGGCACTTCCGGCTAAATGTTTAAAATCTAATTGACGAACCCAGCAATTTTCTGCATTTTCAATTGAAACTCCTGTCCAGCAATGATCTTCATCTTTAGGATAATTCTTGTTATAGTCAGAAATCATAGTCAGGTTTTCAACCCCCGATTCAGAAATCAGACCTGACCCATTATATTGAACTATTTTTAATTCTCCATATTTTTCATCCAAAGCCATTGTAAGTGGCGCATCCAAGGTAATTACATTACCATTCATATCTCTTACCACTCTTATCCAACAAATATCAATATCTCCTGGTTTCCAGCCCAATGCACTAATTCCACCTCCAAATTCATCGCAACCAAGAGATGAAATCCATTCTTTGGTTGATGATCTGATTATTTTTATTTTATCTCCAATTTTTAAATTTTTAACCGTTGAAAGTTCTATATTTTTTTGATTTACAGGAATATAATTTGACACAGAAAGGAATGAATCAACAACAGACTGATTTTCTGTTCCTTCTATATGAAGTATTGCACTACGATCAAAACCATGCCTAAACAAAACCGTTTCAGTTTTATCAAAGCCACGTAAAACTACTCCCGAAGTCTTTATCCAAAGGCTTTTTGACAAATTATATACTCCTTTATCAAGCAGTACAGCTCCTCTAAAACCTTTATTATTTGGCTTTAACTGAGAAACATAATTTATGGCACGTTGAATAATATCCGTTGCATCATCAGTTTGTAGAGGAACAAATATTGAATTTTCGACATTAGGAATATCCTGTTCCGAGCTTTTATACCCACAAAAGGAAAAATCCAATAGTCGATTTTCACTTTCATCCTGAGAATAAGAAATTATTCCATTTTTAATTTGAAGAGGAAAATTCCTTGCATTTGAACTCTGAATTGAAGTATAAAATAAGAAACAAATGATGAGAGTCAAAAAAGATTTTAATTTCATTGTGTAATAGCTTTTACAAATTCTGTGATTAATTAGATATTTTACTTAAGTCTAAATTTACTCATATATTCTGATGCCGTCTGACCATATTTTTTTCTAAAACACTTGCCATAGTAACCGGAATCTTTGAATCCAACAGCAAAAGCAATTTCTGATATTGTCAAATCAGTACTTTTAAGTAATTCTACTGACTTCGTTAACCGAATTTCTTTAATCATATCAACAGGTGCTAAACCGGTAATACTTTTTAGTTTTTTGAAAAATGCCGACCTACTAATTCCCAAAGTATCTGCAATGGAATCAATATTAAAATCGCTATTATCTAGATTTTCTTCAATCACATGATGAATTTTTTCAAGAAACTCAATATCTTTTTTCTGTAAATAATTTTCGTATGTATCATTTTTATCGTTCTCTTCAAGTTTTTTCAGCGTCCATATTTTGTCTCTAAAAACTTTTCTATCACTTAACAACTGTTCTATAGTTGCAATCAAATACTCTTTACTAAAGGGTTTAGTTATATAAGAATTTGCCCCCATACTAATCGCTTTAATTTTTTCCTCATCATCGTTCTTTGCTGTAAGAATTATCACCGGAATATGACTTATTTGAAAATCATCTCGCATTTTTTTCAACATTTCCGTTCCAGTCATCTCTGGCATCATTTGATCGGTCACAACAATATCTGGATGATATAAGTGTACTTTTTTAAGCCCTTCAACTCCATTTCCGGCCATATATACTTTGTATTTGTCATCGAGTTGCATTCTTAATAAATTACAAAGATCTTTATTATCCTCCACCACTAAAAGTATTGGTAAATCTTTTTTATTTTCATCATTTAATATTGGTAATTCTTCAAATTCTGAATTTTCAACCACTTCACCTTCAATCTCGGTAATAGTATCACCAACATAGAAATTCACTTCCGATGGATTATAATGATCTTTTCCTAATAATAATTCAACTGTAAATACAGACCCCTGATCAACTTTGCTTTCTACATGAATTGTCCCATGATGTAAACTAACAATTTCCTTTGACAATGCAAGTCCAATACCCGTTCCGGGGAAATAGGCATTTTTCGAATTATCACTTTGGAAAAACCGTTCAAAAATTTCAGATATTTTACCTTGTGAAATACCAACGCCCGTATCATCAACACGTACAAAACATTTTTCGCCATTGTCTTTTAATCCTGCAGTAACATAAATACTTCCTCCTGATAAAGTGAATTTAAAGGCATTAGAAAGCAAGTTACGTATCACAATTTCCAGTTTTTCCTTGTCGGCCCATATAGAAATATCTTCATCGGCAAGTTGGAAATTAAAACTAATTTCCTTTTCTTCAGCTAACAAACTAAACTCTTTCTGGAATGAATCGATAAGAGAATTAAGTTCCAACTGTGAAACATGAAGAATCATTTTTCCATTCTGAATCTTTCTGAAATCAAGAATTTGATTTACCAACTGTAACATTTGTCCAGCATTTTTCTCAATCATTGAAACATATTGCAAGCCTTTGTCATTCAGTTGCTGCTTCTGTTTCAGTTCTTGAATAGGTCCCATTATTAAGGTTAAAGGCGTTCTAAGCTCATGAGAAATATTGGTAAAAAACTTAATTTTCATCTCCGAAACACGTTGTTCAACATAAATATCATTTCGAACTCTAATGTAAAATAAAACTGCACGAAAGACTCCATAAATAATTAGCAACGTAATAATTGAATAAATTACATAGGCAATCCAGGAGAACCACCATGGTGGTAGAATATTAATTTCCAACATTCGTTCTGAAATAAATGATATATTCGCTTCATCAACGCTCTGTACAACAAAAACATATTTTCCTGGAGGGATATTTGGATAGGATGCAATTCTGTTTTTACCATTAAAGTGCCATTCATCTTCAAATCCTTTAAGTATATATTTATAAGAAATGCGGTTTTGGTTGTAGTAGTTTAACGCTGCAAATTCGATAACGAATGTTGATTGATTGTGTTTTAACGTAATTGATTTTGCATAACGAATTGATTCTTTTAAAATTGGATGTTCTTTGAAACTTCTGATATCTTTGTTTGAAACTTGAAAATTAACAATAAATGTTTTGTAATCAAAGCTGTATGTTTCAATTTTTTGCGGATTAAAAGATAAAATTCCCATTCTGTTTCCAAACCACAATTCTCCATTATCTAATTTTATTGAACTTTCCTGTTCCATTTGCACATAAGGCAATCCATCATAGCGGTCAAAATTGCGGAATGTTTCTTTCGTTTTATCAAACTTCGTCAATGAATTCTCAGTAACCAGCCATAATGCATTTTCATTGTCCTCAACAATTGAGACTATAACATCACTCGTCTGACCTTCTTTTAAACTATATGATTTAAAAACAGGTATCTTATTAATTTCATCATAACTCTCAAGCTTATTCAATCCACCTCCAAAGACACTCACCCAAATTTCTGATGCTGCATCTTTGTACAATACGTAAATATCATTATCCGAGATATTAGAGCCATTTTTTTCGCTCCTGTATATTTCAAAATCAATTTGTTTTGGATCTTTAAATTTACAGTTGAAAGACATTAATCCATCACTAGTTCCGACCCAGATACGACCATTCTTATCTTCTGTGATATTACGAACTTCCATGTAAAGCCCATATTTAGGATATTTATTAAAGCTATTGAATTTATTATTAAAAATAGTCTTGCCATCTTTCTGAGACATCTGATTTAAACCTCCTCCAAACAGAGCCACCCATAAGCAATTATTCGAATCTTCGTATGTATAATAAACATCATTACCACTTAGGGATAATGGATTATTCTCATCATAAACATATCGTGTAAAATTATAATTGGTTGAACTCTGTGAATTAGGTTCTGCTTTTACCAAACCATTACCTTTTGTTGAAAACCAGATATTACCTTTATGGTCTTCCATTATGTGATATACATTTCCTATCCAGTAGTTTTTATAATTAAATATCTGTTTAACTTTTCTATTTTTATCGAGCTGAAAAACTTCAGCACTTCGTGTCGCCACCCATATATCACCATTTTTAGATTGAAAAAGTGTTTTAACTGCATTGTCAGATGAAAATGTCTGACCCGTTTCATCAAAATGGAAGAGATTAAATTGTTTCTTTGGAAAACTAACCTGAAAAACTCCGCTAAGAGTAGAAGAAAGCCAGAGAATATTCTCCTTATCCAACAAAATATCAAAATAAACGTTCTTTTCTCCTGCCAGTGTCAATTCAGATTTTTTATTTAATAAAGAAACTGATAATTTCGCTCTATCGAACCACACTAAATCGCCGGATGTGCCAAGAAAAAACATTCCCAGCTCTTTACCATCCTGATATCTAATTTCTTTATTTACTTTACCTTTCGGGATGTCAAATCGCTTATTCAACCTGTTAAATGGGTCGAAATAGATAACAGACGATTGATCAATTTCGAACCACACCTTATCATAACTATCTATTATAGTATTCGTTACAACCTCACTACTTGCTAATTTGAATACTTTAATACTATTATTCGTTTTTTCATCATATTCGTAAACGCCTTGCTTTTCTATAGAAACGAAAATATTTTTCCCATTGAGACAAATTATATTTTGTACTGATCCTAAACCGTTAAACAAATCGATTTTTGTTACATTCCCTTTTTTATAGTCAATTTTAAATATATTTCCACTATTATCTCCTACCCAAAGCGTTTTATGAAATTCGTAAGCACAGGTAAATTCTTGATTTTGATCTAACGATATTTTTTTAGAAATAAAATCTGAGGGTTTATTTCGTAATTCAGCACCTTTTTTACAGGAAATAATTTTAAAATCAACACCAATCCAATTAATATAATTAGTATCTTCAACAAATAAATTATTAGTTAATTTATGTTCTCTTTTACTCTGTGAATCGTACAACAATTTTATTTCGACTAATCCATTCCCCTTTGATACAGCACTTAACAAGTCTTTATTCTTAGTCAGGAGTAATAACTCACCTGAATCGTTTTGTTGAATCTTAATGATTTTTGGACTTACCGAATATTTTTTCTTCTTAATTTCATTAAAAACATCATAGAACAATTCATTTTTCTTATCGAAAAGAAACAGTTTGTGATCAATTGTTTTCACCCAAAGATTCCCATCAGGCGCTTCCAGTAAAATCTGAATTTTATGTGGTGGTATATCTGTATTATAATCATCCCTTTTATTATAACTTTTGAATTTTACTCCATCAAAGCTGGCGAGTCCATACCATGTCCCCAACCAAATAAATCCATCCTTGTCTTTTAAGGTTGAAAAAACGGTATTGTGAGGAAGACCATTATCAATAGTATAGTCCTGCACAATCATATTTTTTTCTGAAAAAACTGATAGTGAAATGATTAAGAGTAAAGTTAGATATTGTAATTTTTTCATATTTTACTACCTTGTTAAAAATTAAGGTTTTTAATTTACGTACTTACAAAGATAAATACAAATAATGATAAATACGAAATATTATGAAAATCAGCAACATATATAAATCATATCAAGCTATTTACTTTTTGGTTTTTTCACCAAAATCAGCTTGTTGTTTTTCTACCTCTTCTAGCAACTTTTTCCGTTGCTCATCGGACAATTGAATTTTATCGGATTTGTCAGTTGACAATGTATTTGTTTTAAAAAATTGATTTTGTTCGATAGAGTTGAAAAGGAAATCACCCGTAACACTTTCCAGTTCGATTTCTGCAGCAGTTGGAGTTTGTATACCTTCGAACTGAACATGTGCCTTTACTTTAATTTTCCCGGCTTTTGTTGTTGAACGAATCAGGACAGGAGCTGAACCCCATTCCACTGCACGAGGATTAGCACCAATATTTTGATTTCCAATTATTTCGCCTTCACCTTCAACTGTGAAAACGATATTATCTTTTGCCAGTCGACGTACATTTCCACTATCGTCAGTAATTTCAGCAACTACAATAATAAAATCCGATCCATCAGCCATCAGTTTTTTACCTAAATCGTCTACATACAAACGGATTTTGGTAGAACGACGTGAAGGCATTTTTTTATCGCTGCAAACAACTTTCCCAGCAATGATTCCTTCAGCTAGGAAACTCACTTTTTGCCAGTTTTTTTTACTATACGTTAAATTCCGCATATCCCAGAAATCATATATATTTTCAAAAACAACAGGTGCATAAGGAATATGTCCTTTGTCGTGCAACACCTTTTTTGTAATAGATTTTCCTTCGTAAACAGTTAGTCGAACAGAATCACAATTACTAAAAACAACAACATCTTTATCAGAGAAGGGAGTAATTTCATTTGCCACATAAACCATGGGTCCGGTTTCAACATTTGTCACTTTCAACAAAGGATTTACTTGACTTTTGAACATATAATAGGCATATTTTGGCTGACGGAAAGCATCGAAAATTCCACCCCAATAAGGATCTGGATGATAACCACGCTGATGATCGAATGGATGCCAGAGTGCGCCACCGGTAAACTGTCCGGTAGTTTGGAACATTGCATCGTATGATTCAGCCAACGACAAAGCCGCTGTTAACATTGGTTTTTCGCCCCAGCTGCGACTAGCTCTATTATTGGCATTGTGTGCATACCAATCATCCACATTTTCGCCAAATTCGCGGGTAAAAAGTGATTGTTTCACTTTCCCTTCGTCAGTTGGCCAGCCATAAACTACATCGTAATTTTCTGCTACACCTTCGGAACGCAAATCGGCAGCAGCTCCCGGACTACCGGGATATGGAAATTCATCTTTTGTAATCTGAAGTGATTTGAGAGAAAATTCCTTCGGAAAATGTGTTTCGTTCAAAATTGGTTCCCAAAGTAAAACTGAAGGATGATTTCGATCGCGACGGATCATATTGCGTGTATTTTCATACACCAAATCCTCAAATTTAGGATCACTGTTCCAAAATTGCCAACCGGGAGTTGCAACAATAATAAACATTCCCAACTCGTCGCAAGCATCCATAAACGCCGGATCTTGGGGATAATGAGCAGTACGAACAATCACACAACCGGCATTGCGTAATCTTTTTACATCGCGCCATTGTTGTGAATTAGGAACAGCATTACCTACATACGCAAAATCCTGATGACGATTTCCACCAATTAACTGTCCATAAGGTTTGCCGTTCAGATAAAAACCATCTTTTCCCCTAAATTCAGCTTTACGAATTCCAATACGTATCATTCCGCCATCAAGAGCAACTTTTCCTTCTTTTACAAAAAGCTTCACAAGATATAAATCAGGGTTTTCGGGCGACCAAAGTTGCGGATTTAAAACAATTGTTTTCTGATAAATTGTTTTTGATTCTCCTGCTTTTAATGATAATTTTGAAATTATTTTTTTTACCGTCTTACCCACAGGATCAACAATAACAGTTTCTAGAGCTACTGATTTTGAATTACTTCCATTATTTTTCAATTCGGTATTTACAAATACTTCAGCACTTTTTTCACTAATATTGTTATAATGTACAAATATGCCTCCACCGGCAATTTCATTAGCATCGATAGCATCAGTAATAGCAACTTTGTTTTTACAAATCATCCAAACATCACGGTATATGCCACCGTGATATACAAAATCAAGTGTATATTGCGGTTTCCCCGGAGGATAACTTTTATCGTCACTATTATCTGCCATAACAGCCAATAAACAAGTTTCACCGGTTTTAACTCCAAGTGCCGTAAGATCTAAAGTAATGGGTAGATATCCCCCAAGATGTTCTTTCACCAGTTTTCCATTCAGGTAAATTTTTTGTTTCCCCATAATGGCCTCGAACTGTATAAGGACATTTTTCCCTGCACTTTGAGAAGGTATTTCAAAACGTTTACGATACCATGCTACCCCCTGAAAATTTCTGCAACCACTGGCTTCTGCGGGCATCAATTCAACAGTATGTGGCGTAGCTACTACTTCCCATACTGTATCGTCGAAGTTAATAGATTCGGCATTTTGAATATCACCTCGCATAAAACGCCATCCATTGTTGAAATTATACACTTGCCGGCCACTGCCTTCCAGTTGATAGAAACCAGCCACTGAAGTTTGTGCTGTTACTAGAGTAAAAGCAAAAAAACTGAAAAATAAATAGATGAGAATGTGTTTGTATTTCATAATTTTATTCATAAACTTTTCTGTACAAATATAATAAAACCATGAGGAAATCGATTATATCTGTACTTTTACCTAATTGAAAAGTATTATTTTACAAAAGTTTATATGTTTGAATAAATAGACGTTTACTTTCAATAATTTGTAATCGTTAAAATTCTTAATAATCGATATAAATTGTTTTAATACAAAAAACAGGATTGAGTTTTACACAAAATCCTGTTTAATTAAGAATTACAAATTGATGATTTCAGTCTTATATTTCAGTATCATCTTCATAATAGTGGAAATATTTTTCTGACTCACTTTTCTTCCTCCGAGAGGTATAACCATAACTATATCCAAACAAATAAGCATATTTGTACAATTTATATTTTGAATATCTACTACCATCATCAAGCACATCGTTAATTATGGTATACATATTCGGTATATTATCTAGTTTTAGTTGGGCTGAAAGTTTCTTATAGAACGATTTATTTGTTTTGCCGTTGCGGACAACAAACAAGTTAACATCTGACAATGAAGCAATGGAATAAGCATCGGTAACCATACCAATTGGGCTTGTGTCAACAATTATATACTCATACCGTTTGCGAAGTTCCGCAAACATCTCAATTAATTTATCAGAACGGATTAATTCTCCCGGATTTGGAGGAATTGAACCTGCAGGTAACAAATCGAAATCCACTTTTGGTAAATGTAAAATAACTTCATCTAAGGTATTCTGATCGATAAGATAGTTCGTTACGCCATTTGGTTGAACTACATTAAATCGTTGATTTATACTTGGTTTCCTAATATCAAGATCCACCAGAATGGTTTTTTTACTTGTCATGGAATATATGGCAGCAAGATTTATGGCGAAATATGTTTTACCATCCCCCGACTCTGTTGAGGTGGTCATCATTACAATATTGGTTTTTCGCTTAACAATAAACTCAATACGCGTTCTAATGACACGGAACATCTCGGTAAATGCGGAACGAGGATTTTTTGCCACCAATAACGGATCGGTACTTTTCGTGTGGCGAATTGCTCCAATTAAAGGGAATGGCGAATTTTTCTCCACGTCTTTTGTAGATCGTACTGTATTATTTAGCAACTCTTTAAGTATCACCAAAACCGTTGGAATTAACAATCCAAAAAGTAAAAATGTCAAAGTAGTTTTGGATTTTTTACCGGAATTTGTAACACTTAAAACCCTTGCTTTATCAAGAATATTATTATCAGGCGTATTAGAAGCTTTAAGGATTTCTGATTCAGCTCTTTTTTGTAGAAAGAAAGTATAATAATTATCGTCCATCTTATACTTGCGCTCAATAGAAATCATCTCGAGTTCTTTTTCGGGCAATTCTTCAATTTGCTTGTTTACCTGAGACATCCTTCTGGTAAAATCAGTCTTTTCAATTTCAAGAGAAGCTCGCATACTTTTCACCACTTCATTAATAGCCAGCTTTACACCCTCAATTTCTTTACTAAATTTATCATAATACGGACTTCTTTCACTAATTTCACTTCTTTGAGATCTTAAATCGTTTATTTGTTGAACCAAGGACATTAACATAGGTTCGTTCAAGCCAAGACTAGATGGAGCTACAACGGTTCCATCTGCAAGATTCGTTTTCAGATATTTTGTCAGATAATCAAGATACGTTTCACGAAGTTTCAATTCGGATTGCTCGACATCAAATTTTGTAGCTTTACCAAGTAATTCGCTTGTATGACTTGAAACATCAACAATCTTATTACTCTGACGGAAATTTGTCATGTCATTTTCCGAAACAGCTAATGCTTTTGAAACGACACCCAACTGCTCATCAATAAATTTAATAGTTTTATTCGCAGCATCATTTTTCCTTTCAAGATTTTCATCTAAAAATGTCTCACATAATTTATTAATAAAATCAACATCTCTATCAGGCGTTTCACTAACTAACGAAATTTGTAAAACAGATGAACCTTCTACTACATATCCAAAATTTAAACGTGAAGAAAAATCAGACACAAGCGATTCTCTTGAACGAAATTTGAAATAAATTTCCGAATTTCCCATAAATTTATTCACATTATCAACTGTAATGAAAAATAAATTATGTTGAAGAGGTTCGCCATACTTACCATCAATGCTCAAATTCGAAAACATCTTATTGTCTTCAACTGAGATATTAAATGTACCATTGGATCGCAACTTAATTTTAAACAAGATATTATAAGCTTCGGGTGAAACATAGTCCGATTCAATAATAATTGGTGAAGATTTGTACATATTACGGGTTTTAAAACTACCCTTGGAAATATAATCCACCTTTAAATATGGAATACTGTCCACTACTTTACAAACCAAATCGTAAGAACCAAGCATAATCACTTGATTATTAACATTTCTATAGCCTGATTCTATACCAAATCCTTGCATTAATGCCTGCGAGCTATTATTAATTGCCGTCCGTCCTTCATCAATCATAACAGTACCGGCGGTTTGAAATGTTGGTAACCAGGTTCGGTTATCAAGATAAGCAAGACCCAAAGATATTATAACTCCTATTATAAACAGATACCAATGATGAAGAAAATAGGATACCCATTCCATGATATCAAAACTCGATTCTTCCTCGTCATTAAAGGGTTTTTCGTAATTTACCTGTTCCATATTGTTCAATAAATTGTTTTTAAGTAAAATAGTTCCTTACAATAAAATTACTTCGTATAATTTAAAACACTGAATAACAATGATATTGAAAATGTCATTACACTCAATAATGCAGTATAACTATTCACTTTATAGAAACTTGAGAAATCTCTCTTAACATAAATAATATCATTCGGATAAATGTAATAATACCTTGAATCGATGATACTTTTTGGGCGAATATCAAACTCTAGGATTTCTGTACCATTATCCGTATCTCTTATTATCCGAATATGTTTTCTGTCACTGGAATCATTAAAATCGCCCGACATGGCAAGTGCCTGAAAAATAGTGAGTCTTTCTTTGTAAATCTGGTAAATTCCTGATCCTGCATCGCCAAAAACAGTAAATGTTTTGTTGGCAAGACTTAATTTCACTACTGCATCAGGAATCATTTGCTTCATACGGTCTTCAATAACAGTAGTTGCTTCATTTAAGGTTAATCCTTCGACCTGAATTTTTGAAACAAATGGCAAATCGATAGTGCCATCAGGATAAACTCTGTATGAAATACTATTTTGTGATGTATTAGAATTTTGTGGAGAAATGATTTTTGATATTGTTTCATCTGAAGTGATTAAACGGTAAATAAGCTCATCGTTTAATCTTATTTTATACTCAGTATATTCGGATTTCTCATAAGCCGGTAATGATTTTTTGTTTTCCTGTAGCATATAAAAACTGCCATAGTTATAACAGGACGAGAATGATATCACTATCAGTATCAGTAGAATATATTTGTTGTGTTTATATTTCATAATATATTTAGCGTCACTCATTACAATTAATAAAAGGTATTATAAAGTATTACCCCGAAAGAATAGGTAGTAACCAGCGTTGAAATAGCGGTCCATAAAGAATTTACCCTAAAAAATTGTTCCTTCATTGGTTGTATGAAAATCACATCGTTGGGTTCAAGGTAATAATACTCTGAATTTATAATATCTATGCTTCTAATATCAAACGTCTTAATTACATTTCCACCGTTTGGAGTTTCACGCAGTATTTTTATTCTGCTTCTGTCAACATAAAAACCTAAATCTCCTGCCATGGCAATTGCCTGATAGATATTTACTTTTTCGCGTGGGAAAGTGAATTTTCCTGATCTTCCGGCACCGATGATACTAAATGTTCTTCCAACGATTCGTACATCAACTGAATTTACAGGCAATACTGATTTTATTGCTTCTTCAATAATTGCTTTTGCTTCCCTTACTGTTTTGCCGGCTAATGGTATATCGCCAATCAATGGGAATCTTATACAACCATTCGAATAGATGATATAAGTATATAAATCGAGACTTGAGTTATTCGTTGAACTTGATAAAATTTGTGAGCTGCTATTACTGCTAGTATTAAAAAGCGAATTCGTTTTATCATCCAGCGAATAAACCTGAATAAACAATCGATCGTCATTTTTTAATAAATAATCCTGATAATTAACCGAATCGTTGTATGCAGGAATAAAATTTTTAGCTTCCTGTAAATAGTTTGTTTGGCGCGTGGTGATGCATGAACTTAACAGAAATGCCAGCAAGACAAACATCAAAAATTGCTTAAACGGTTTTTGCATCGCGATGGTTTTGATAAATTTCTAGCAAAGATAGACAAAATTAGTAAATTAGTGTCGCTGACAACTAAAATAACATGCTATAAAACGATATTTTTTCCCTTGAATAATATTAGTTTTTTTTTATATTTTTGCAAACAAATTGAATCGTTATTGCATTTTAGATCTAAAATTCAGGAATGATTATTGTATTGAACAACAATCAGAAAAGTAATAAAAAAAATGACCTTTTTTATCTGGAAAATGGTTATTGAGAATAAACTATTTTTACAACATTTTTTTATATCACTATTTTTAGAGAAATAATTCTTAATTTTGCAAAAACATTTCTTAAACCGTTACATTATGCGTAAAAATATATTTGCCTGTCTTATGCTAATTATAAGTGCTAATTCATTCTCCCAAAACTATGATATAAATCAAAATATCGATCGGTTTGTAAGTTCAATCGATTTTACGAAAGTACAGTTTGGATTGAAAGTAACTCCAGCAATTTCATGGATTAATGCTAACCATAACGACATGACGGCAGAGGGTGCTTCAATGAGATTTGGGGTAGGCATTGTGGCCGATTATCCTCTTACAAAACATCTTTCGGTTGTTTCCGGTATCAATTATCACGGATTTGGAGGGTATGTTTTTGATAATAATTCCTTAAGTATGGCAACAGATGGTGATACTCTAGCAACTTATAAAATAAATTACAAAGAAATTGAAATTCCTTTTGCAATAAAATTAGAAACTAATGTAATTAGAAAAGCCTCGTATTTTCTGCAAGGTGGTGTTTCGGTAGGTTTTGTAATAGATGCAAATGAAGAATATTTTCCGGCTAATACCAGTTTAGATCCAAAGTATACGAATATAATTAATTATACCATTCCTACCAGAATAGCCTATCAGGCAGGTGTTGGAATGAATTATCTTCTTTATGGCAATACAAAAATTTTTGGATTAATTTCGTACAACAATTCTATTTCAAATATTGCAAACAGTGATAATTATACTTCAGACCATAGATATACATCGCCCATCGAAATATTACCCGGAAGTATGGAATTCTCTGTTGGTATAATGTTTTAAAACCAACACAAAATGAATTTAAAATTTCAAAAAATCTTATTCTTTTTAATTGCATTACTTTTTATTTCATGCGATGCCCGAAAAGCTCAAGAGAAAGAAGCAGATATAAGATTGAATAATATCGAAGAATTAATCAATCGAAATTCCTATAATTTAGCCAAGATTCAACTGGATAGCATTCATACTCTTTTTCCGAGACTAATAAACAAACGCAAAATTGCAGCAGCATTAGAAGACACTATTGTAAGAAGAGAAAGTGCCAGAAATCTTATTTACTGCGACAGCATTTTACCACTTAAAATACATGAAGCCGATTCGATTCAAAAAAACTTCCGTTTCGAAAAGGACACGGCTTATCAGGAATTTGGCAATTTTGTTTATAAAACACAGCGAACCGAAAACAATGCAAATCGTTGTTATTTAAAGTCTTATGTAAATGAGAATGCAGACTTTTATTTAATTAGCAATTATACCGGAGGAAAAATTGATCAGTATGCCATTCAGGTTTCAGTTAACGACTTATTTTCAAGAACTGACAGTATTGGTATTTCAAGTTCTGATTTTCATAGCTTTAACGATGGCGGTTCACATTGGGAAACCCTGACATTTAAAAACGAAGCAGATAATGGGTTGACAGGTTTTGTAAGTCAGTACAGAAATGAAAGAATTAAAGTTACTCTCCTCGGAAAGAAAAATTACATATATTATCTTGATCCGGTTGACAAAACAGCCATTTCGGAAACTTACAATTTGTGGATTGTAAAAAAAGACGTTTCTAAACTTCAAAAAGAAATAAAAAAATCGAAAATAAGAATTGAACGAATCACGAAAAAACAAATTAAAAAGTAAAAAAAAAGAAATTTCTTTAATAATCATTTTTTTGTAAATCAAAATCGACAAAAAAACGTTCTAGAGAATAGAAATTATTTATAAAAACAATAAACAATGAAAAAGGCTCTTCAATTAGTAATGTTTTTTTTTATATTCAGCACGGCAGCAATGGCTCAGAATTCAGCTGATGTAAAAATTGTAGAATTAGATTTACAAGGCTTCAAACAAAAAGTATGGAATTTTGATAAAGACAAATCATTTAATAGAATAGGTAAATTACCGATTATACTTGATTTTCATGCCACCTGGTGTCGTCCATGCAAAATGTTAGCACCTCATTTACAGGCAATTCAAAACAAATACAAAGGTAAATTGATCGTATATAAAATCGATGTTGATCAACAACCTGAATTGGCCAAACTTTTCAAAATACAAGCTATGCCAACTATCATTTTTATGAATAGTAAAACCAATTATAAATCTGAATTGGGGTATAAAGATTATGATGAGTACGAAAAAATTGTAAAAACTAATTTTTTGCTTTAAAAAATCAGTTCATATCATTTTCAAGAAAGATTTCCATTAATCTGGAAACGGGATATTTATCAATTTCAGATTTTTCCAACTGAATTAAACTTTTAAATTTTTCGTTTAATCCGGAAATACTTACACTAATAAATTGCGCATTAATAACCCGATGACTCAGTACATGTTTCATCGGGTTTGTTATTTGTACAATATCAATTTCATTAACATCCCGAAATAATGAATTAAAATTCTCATTTTGAAAAAGTTCCGTAACAGTCAACAGTTTATCGGTTTCAATCAACGGAAATTCATACAGGTTTTGCCACACATCTTTTGCTGTCCGTTTTTGCAAAAAAGTGGTTTCGTTGTATTGAATAAAAATATAATTGAAAAAACGATGAGTTACTGTTGTTTTTTTGGATTTAACGGGCAGTACATTTACCAATTGCAATTCGAACGCTTTACACATGCTAATCAACGGACAATTTTCACAATTGGGTGAAGATGGCACACATTGCAAAGCCCCAAATTCCATAATAGCCTGATTATATTCCGCAGGATTCTCAATGGAAAGTAATTTTCCGGCAATTTTCTGAAATTCTTTTTTCCCCGCTCCACTGTCAATAGGCGTTTCAATTCCAAAAAGACGTGATAAAACACGATAAACATTGCCATCCAACACTGCATAAGGTTGATTATAAGCAAACGAACATATGGCCGCTGCCGTGTAAACTCCAACTCCCGATAAAGTCAGAACATTCGAATAATCTTTAGGAAAATTACCATCATATTGAGTCATTATCTGGTTAGCAGCCTTATGCAAATTTCTTGCACGGCTATAATATCCTAATCCCTGCCAATACTTCAACACTTCATCTTCCTCGGCTTCAGCTAATTGTTTAACCGAAGGAAACCGTTCAATAAATCGCAAGTAATAGTTCCTCCCCTGAATAACGCGCGTCTGTTGCAATATTATTTCTGAAATCCAGATTTTATATGGATCATTAATATTACGCCAAGGCAATTCCCGTTTATTTTGGTTATACCATTTAATCAGAATGTCAGGAATTTCATTCTCAACTATTAAATTATCCATACTTTAAGTTTTTGTATAAAAATACTTTTCTTATTCTATTGTATTATTAATGATATATTAGCATCTTTGCACGCAAAGGTAAGTTCAACTTATACGCAAACAAAATTGTAATTATTAAATCAACTTTAAAATGGTGAAAAAACTTCTATTTATTTTAATTTCAACTCTTTATATTTATTCATGTACTACAACCGACTACGTTATTAATGTAAAAGTGGAAGATGCAGCACTAAACGGAACAACAGTATTTTTGAAAGAACGTATAAATCGTGAGTGGAATACAATAGATAGTGCTGTGATTTCAAACCAAACTTTTGAATTTAAAGGGATAGCTGACACTGCAAAAATTGCATATTTAACGTATGAATTCCCCGAAAAGAATCTTGTTCGTCAGGAATTTGTTTTAGAAAATGCTAAAATAACTGTAAACATAGACTCAACCGGTTTTATGGTATTCTCGGGATCAAAACAAAACGTGTTGTTACAAAACTATCAGAATGATAAAAATGTAGTTTATACGGCTGAAGAAAAAAATTATCTAGCACAAAAAGATAGTACTGTTTCAAAAGAACAAAAAGTTAGTCTGGAAAAAGAAATGGAAGATTTGTATGCACAGGAAGTAAAAATTGATAAAAGTTATGCCACTACAAATATAAACACACTTGTGGGAAATCATATATTTATGAATTCATTTTATGGTATGACAGTTTCCGAAAAAGAGTCAGTTATTTCCTTAATGAACGATGACACAAGAAATATAAAAAGGATAAGTGAAATTGTTGCTGATGTTGAAACTGAGAAAAAAGTAGCTGTTGGACAATTATATACCGACTTTAAATTGCCGGCCTTAGAAGGCGATTCGCTGTCAATATCTGATTTAGTAGGGAAAAGTGATTATCTTTTAATTGATTTTTGGGCCTCATGGTGTGGACCCTGTATCCGTTCCCTTCCTGATTTGACAGAATTATACAATAAATACAAAGGAACACGATTTCAGATTTTGGGAGTTTCGCTTGATGAAGATAAAAATGCATGGGTTGGTGCAATTCAATCACATAATTTATCGTGGAAACATGTATCGGATTTAAAAGGTTGGAAAAGTAAAGGCTCACGGACTTACGCAGTTAATTCAATTCCAAGTACCGTTTTGATAAATAAAGAGGGGAAGATTATTGGAAGAAATTTAAGTCTTTCTGAAATTGAGAATTTTCTGACTAAAAAAGACTCCACAAAAGAATTAAATTAGCTTTTTTTGAAAAAAAAAAGACCGCAATTGTTTTTTAATCAGAATAAAAGCAATATATTTGCAGTCCGTTTCAAATAAAAAACAAACAAACATCATATTAACTAACAAATAAAAAAAATTACTGAAATGACTAAGGCAGACATCGTAAATGAAATTGCTAAAAATACAGGAATCGACAAAGTAACTGTATTAACTACTGTTGAAGCTTTTATGGAAACTGTAAAAGATTCACTCTCTAAAAATGATAACGTGTATTTAAGAGGTTTTGGTAGCTTTGTTATCAAACAACGCGCTGAAAAAACTGCTCGCAACATTTCTAAAAACACAACTATCATTATCCCAGCTCACAACATACCTTCATTTAAACCTGCAAAGACTTTTGTGAGCGTAGTTAAATAATAATTTTCATCATCAAATTTAAGAAAGATGCCAAGCGGTAAAAAAAGAAAAGGACATAAAATGTCAACGCACAAGAGAAAAAAAAGACTTAGAAAGAACAGACACAAAAAGAAATAATCTTAATGGTCTTTAAGTTATAAAGTCCAAGAAAACAAACTTATAAGCGTAAATCTTGGCTTTAAGTTTGTTTTTTTTTAAACAAAAATCAAAATCAAAAAAAAGTGAATAGCGAATTAGTAGTAGATGTAAAGACATCGGAAATTTCAATTGCGCTGCTCGAAGATAAACGCTTAGTAGAAATAAACCAGGAAGGACGTGAAGAACAGTTCGCCGTAGGAAATATCTATTATGGAAGGGTAAAAAAAATAATGCCCGGTTTAAATGCAGCCTTTGTAGATGTTGGTTACGAAAAAGATGCTTTTCTACATTATCTTGATTTAGGTTCCAATTTCAACACCCTTACACAATTTACAACGCAGGCGGTAAGCGACCGTAAAAAAGCTCCTGCGATTCAAAAAATCAAACTGCAACCCGAAATTGAAAAAAACGGTTCAATCAACGACATTTTAAAACCGGGACAAGACATTTTAGTACAAGTTACTAAAGAGCCTATCTCAACAAAAGGTCCACGATTAACCGCAGAAATTTCTATTGCCGGACGATTTTTAGTTCTTATTCCGTTTGCCGATAAAGTGTCGGTATCACAAAAAATAAAAACAGAAGAAGAACGTCAACGTCTTAAACAATTGATTCAAAGCATTAAACCAAAAGGATTTGGTGTTATTGTTCGAACAGTTGCGGAAGAAAAGAAAGTTGCGGAACTCGATAATGAACTGAAAATTTTGGTAAAACGCTGGGAAGAAGCAGTAGCCAAAATACAACAGTCAAAAGGAGTTTCACTTATATTAGAAGAATTAGGTCGCACGGTTGGAATAATTAGAGATTTATTCAGCCCAAGTTTTAAACACATTCATATCAATGATCAGACAGTTTTTACTGAAGTTCAGGATTATGTAGATTTAATTGCACCGGACAGAAAAGATATTGTTAAATTTTATGAAGATGAGATTCCGCTTTATGATAGTTTTGGAATTACCAAACAAATAAAATCGGCTTTCGGAAAAACAGTTTCGTTTAAAAATGGTGCATATCTTATAATTGAACACACCGAAGCCCTGCATGTTGTCGACGTTAACAGCGGCAATCGTTCGAAAGCAGGAAATGGTCAGGAAGCTAATGCGCTGGATGTGAATTTGGCAGCAGCCGACGAAATTGCCCGTCAACTTCGCTTACGCGATATGGGTGGAATTATCGTGGTTGACTTTATTGATATGCACGAAACAGAAAATCGTCAGAAACTTTTCGACAGAATGCGTGAAAACATGGCCAACGACAGAGCCAAACACAATATTCTACCATTAAGTAAATTCGGTTTAATGCAAATAACCCGACAAAGAGTTCGTCCGGTTATACATATCGACATTGAAGAAAACTGTCCAACTTGCTATGGTACAGGCAGAACGAAACCTTCGATTTTGTTTACCGACCAGTTGGAAAGTAAGATTGATTATTTAGTAAATAAATTAAAAATTAAAGAGTTTACATTGCAAGTTCACC
This sequence comes from Paludibacter sp., assembly GCA_028692715.1. Lineage (GTDB taxonomy): Bacteria > Bacteroidota > Bacteroidia > Bacteroidales > Paludibacteraceae > Paludibacter. Next base: position 41,579 of record JAQUWU010000021.1, read on the forward strand.
CCTATGTGGATGCCTATATCTCTAAAGGCTTAGTCACTATGAAGTGGCAATGGAAACGAAAATTCGGTAAAGGATGTAAAGTAATTCCATCACAAAAGCTGGGATTTTTACAATACAAATTTTACGACAAAAAGGGAAATGAAATTGACCTACAAGAAGAAATAGAAAAAATTGCGTAATCAAAAATAACGAAATCAGGCTAACCATAATTGGTTAGCCTGATTTTTTTTTAAGCGTAAAAGGAATAGTCTTTATACGTGACTACTCAGCACTTCAAGAAGTACTTAATTTGACGTTTTTATGGAAATTGCAGAGTAAAAAAAATGTAATTTTCACAAAAAAACAGCCAAATTAAAGCGCCTAAATGATGAATGTCGCTCCAGAACTCCCCCTTTAGGGGGTTGGGGGGCTGAGTAGTTACCTTTATACTTTCATTCGTTCAACCAAAACATAGACTTCAACTTTCCGGTCCAATTCATTTACAGTAGATGAGGCATAAGTATTGCCCCAGTTTTGAACGAAAATACTTTTTGTATTATAACCTATGGAAATCATTTTTTTACGTATCAAATCCAATCTCTTACTAGTAAACCTCTTGTTTATCGACGCTGAACCTGAAATATCGGTATATCCGGCTAACAAAACACTCACAACGTTTTTGGATTTTAAATACTCTTTTAGTTGATCCATAATTTCATTCATGCGAATTGGGACTAAAGATCCCGAAGAATAATAAGCGATTAACAACAACGTATCAGTCTGTATGAAAATCTTATCGGATAATTTATCGGTGTTCTCCAGATTCCATCTTTTTAATTCATTGATAGACTTTCTCAAAGACAGAATACTATCGGACTTTAATTGAATTATTTTAAGGGTCTCTATATTAATCTCTTCATTTTGTTTGAGTTTCATTTTCAACGAATCATCTTGAAGGTAATTTGTATCTACATCCTTCTTTTTAAGAAGATAATTCAAACTATCCGATTTCATTTTTAACAACGCAATACTATCCGATTTTATTTTAATCAGCATTTTTGATGATGTATCACCCTTAAATACATTCTGTAAAAATGGACTTTTCTGTTTTAGAGAATCATAAATTTGTTGCTGTTGATTTTCAACTATCGTCAATTTATTTGATAGCAATTGAATGCTGTCATTTTTGATTTTCTGCAAATTGGTTAGCTTTTCATTGGACTCCACAACCGGCACTTCCTTAACTACAACTTTGGATTTTTTTACTGTTTCTAATTCATTTTTCAACAAACTGATACTGTCTGTTTTCAACTTTAATTGCGTGTTAACCGATTTTAGTACTTTATTGGTTTTGAGTTTTGCAATTGAATCTGTGAGTTGTCTATTCGACCTTTTAATCAAAATCAATTCCTGATTAAGTTTCATGATACTATCAGTATTAATTATCGGAGTATTAACAATTTTTGTAATAGTTTGAACTACTGGAACTTGTTTGGATGTTGGCGTTGAATACTTTGCCAACTGCAATTTATTTTTCAACAAACTAATACTATCTGTTTTCAACTTTAATTCAGGATTTATGGGATTAACAATGGGTTGAGATTTAATCTTTGCTATAGAATCAGCGAGAAGTTTTGTTGACTTTTTGAATGCTTCCAATTGGATATTTAAACGTTGAATACTATCTAAATTTAATGCATGGGTACTATCGGGTTTTGAAACCAGTTGCGATGCTGACACAATGTTGAGTTTAGCCTTCGATATTTTAGACGTATCCTTTACTGTTTTCGATAATAAAGTGCTGTCAACGCTTGATTTATTTATCAATACATCTGCCTTTTTAGCTGCAATGATTTTAGTAGTATCACTAACATTTAAAACCACCTTTTTATCCAATTTTGAATTTACTATCTTTGATTTATTGGGTTGAACACTATCGTGAACTATATTATTTTTTAATGAAGAACCATCTTCAACGGAATTTTTATTTATTGCTTTTAAATCAATGCCTTGATTCCCCGACTTTACAACAATTTGCTTTGTTTCATTAATATTTGGAAGAGAATCGAAATCCGTTGGAAAATCCTTTAGCACAATATATTTCACTATCCTGATTGTGTCTTTAGCTGAATGACTGAATGACTTTTTTGGAATGTCATTATTTACAACCAATAAATCTGTTTCATCAGCTTCGTATAATGCAATTGATGATGTTTTGTAGACTTTACAGGAATATATTGTCAATATTATGCTTAACAATACGAATACCCTTCTGATTATTTTTTTATTCCCATCCATAAATTTAATTCTAAAGCCAGACCGGCGGTTGGTAAAACATATAAACTATTGAAATCTTGCAAACCTTTTTCACCTACAACTAAAACACCTGCATTTAAACGAATCACATTGAATAATCGAATTCCTAATCCTGTATAAACCGGTAAGTTAATACCCGGAGTAACATATTGCGTTCCATTGGCATCTCTCACAGGACTTAATAAGACTCCCAATGAAAACCCAAAAGAATCGAAAATTTTAAACTTTGAATCGATGGATAGTTTATTTGTAAAAGGAATACTTATCCCCACTCCCGGAGTAAAATTAGTATTTTGAACAACAACATTATTTAACGATACATTCTTATTCCATGCATACATACCAAAGTTTACGGGTATACTGAATTGTTCTTTATCCGTGGATACCGATTTCACATAAGCACATCTATTAAACTGTACTAACTGAGAATTAAAATAGGGTTGTAATTCTGAAAGAATTAAAGCAGTCATACTATTAACTCTGTCTTCAATAAGTTTATTGGCAATACTATCTTTTTCAACTATTTTCTTTTTACTTAAAAAATTACGAAATTTAAACTCACTATGTCTTTTTAATTCATCGAGTACCAATAAACTGGGTGCATTGTTTTTAATATTATTTTTTGACAACTGATAACTCAATGAATTTTTCAACAGTAACTTTAGTTCATCATATACCTTTTTTGGGTTGTTTATCGTCACTTTGCTTCCATCAAATTGATAATTATTATAGAGAAAATAATGTATTCTACTTTCAAGATTTTTCAATAAACTCTCCTTTTGACCTTGAGTCATCATTTTGTATGCCAACACTTTAAAATCATATTTAGTATTTGATTTTAAACCGCCGGGTACAACAATTGCAAAAGTTTCGGATTCGTTTCGTATATCTCTATTCCAGGTATATCTGTTTATTATATTATCAGACCCTTCATTAAATATCTGAACTTCAACAAAATCAATATCTCTGTACACATCTCCCTCCAGCGAAAAATGTTGATCAAAGGGAAGCGAAGGTGAACCTTTAAAAGAATTCGATTCGAAATCGACTTTCACTACTCTTTCCTGAGCATTCAAGAAAGTCATAGAAATAAGGAGAATTATTCCCGAAATAAGATATTTTCTCATAATTATTTATTTTATATATTTAATTGGATTTGACACTAAGTAAATGGAACAAATTAATGTACCATTTAGAAACATTAATAGAACGCTGATTTTCGCTGATTTATCGGAAAATGAAAGATAAAACAAAACGGATTTTCCTTGCCTTCGGCAAGTTGATTAAGACGCAACTATCTGTAAATCATTCCGATTTATCGGAATTCAAATTCGTTTTTTCAAATCCACTCTATCAGTGAAAATTGCGCCTGCCTGTAGCAGACAGGTTCTATTCTTAAATATTTTCATGCAAAATACGACATTATTTGTTGTCAATTACTTATATGATTACTATCAATTAAAAAAAAACGATTTACACGAACCAAAGGTCAATGACCAACGAAAGATGATTTTCACTAAAAATTCATATTTAAAATTCGTATAAGTTACTGAAATTATTGGCTTTATAAATGATTTATATATTTTGTTAAACTGACAAAATAGGGTTTAATACTTATAGTTACTTTTGCGCATAATCATATATAATTATTATTCTAACAAATAAACATAAATCATTAAAATAAGTTCACAATTTTTTGGTTATTTTCAACTACTTGCTAAAATATCTTTTTTTGCAGCAATATTTAAAAATAAAATAGTATTTTTGCAATGTATAAAATGTGGAGAGATTTGGACAGCTTGCAACCACAGAAAAAAATGCTAAATCGCAACTTCTTTTCTGCCCTTTACAAAGTCCTACATGCTTTCCCGTTTAATTTCCGAGATTTTCAAAACAATTGTATCAACATTACCGTTTCAGTTTAATGTTTGTTTTTAGAGCAAACGTAAATCGTAAATCGTAAAATCGTAAATTAAAAATGGGATATTTATTTTCTTCCGAATCGGTATCGGAAGGTCATCCAGACAAAGTTGCCGATCAAATTTCAGACGCCATACTTGATAATTTTTTGGCGCAAGACAAAAGCTCCAAAGTAGCTTGTGAAACCTTAGTAACCACAGGACAAGTTGTATTAGCCGGCGAAGTAAAATCAACTGCTTACGTAAACGTTCAGGAAGTAACACGTAAAGTCATTAATCGTATCGGTTACACCAAAAGTGAGTATAAATTCGATGGTGATTCATGTGGTATTTTCTCTGCCTTACACGAACAATCAACCGATATTAATCAAGGAGTTGAACGCTTAAATCCAATGGATCAAGGTGCAGGCGACCAGGGTATGATGTTTGGTTATGCCAGCAATGAAACAAAAAATCTTATGCCTATCGCATTGGATTTATCACACGCATTAGTGGAAGAACTAGCCGCCATTCGTCGTGAAGGAAAATTTATGACTTACCTCCGCCCCGATTCAAAATCGCAAGTAACAATAGAATACGATGATAACAATCAACCTGTAAAAGTTCATACTTTAGTTGTTTCTACGCAACACGATGATTTTGTGAAACCCACTGCCACTAAATCGCAGGCCGAAGCCGACGAAGAAATGCTTTCAACCATCCGCAAAGATGTGAAAGACATTCTGATTCCACGTGTAAAAGCATTGGATGTACAATTTGCACACCTTTTCAAAGAGGATTATGTATTACACGTAAACCCAACGGGAAAATTTGTCATTGGAGGACCGCACGGCGATACCGGATTAACAGGACGTAAAATCATTGTAGATACTTATGGTGGAAAAGGTGCCCATGGTGGTGGTGCTTTCTCAGGAAAAGATCCATCCAAAGTAGATCGTTCGGCAGCTTATGCAGCCCGTCATATTGCAAAAAATATTGTAGCAGCAGGACTTGCCAATGAAGTGTTGGTACAGGTAGCGTATGCTATTGGCGTGGCAAAACCAATGAATTTATACGTAAACACTTACGGAACTGCTCAGATAAAACTGAATGATGCCGAAATCGCTACAAAAATTGAAAAATTGTTCGACATGCGTCCAAAAGCTATAGAAGAACGATTGAAATTACGTTTTCCCATTTACGAAGAAACTGCCTCTTACGGTCATGTAGGTCGTACTCCGGTAACTGTTACCAAAGTATTTAAAGATGGCAATGGTAAAGATTTCACACAAACAGTAGAACTTTTCACCTGGGAAAAAACTGATTTTGTTGATAAAATAAAAGCTGAATTTGGTTTGTAATATAACCATTCAGAACAATAACTATAAAACCTGTTTCAATTCAATTTGAAACAGGTTTTTTATTGTTTTGTATACTATTTATGGCTTTTTTTTTCGAGAAATAGCGAGCTATTTGAGAAAAGCAAAGGGGCAAAATGGATTATATCAGTTAATTTTGGATTTAATCCAATCTTCCAGATTTTCATCTTTATTCAGGCCTAAATGTATCTTTATCCTTTTCCGACGAACATAAAGAGTGTTTATATTCATGTTCATTAAACTGCAACAATCGGTAATATCAATATTCAAACAAATAAGAGCAACAACTACTAAATCAGACTGTGTCATTTTTGGAAATTCATGAAGTAAGTGGACTAATTTCCCATCATATAATTGATTTAGCTCATCAATATAATATTGCCACTCCTTTTCCAAAATCGATTGAGTGGAAATTTCTTTCATAAAATCAACCTGTTTTTCTGGATTCAGAATATTCATTTTCAACTGATTAATCCGTAGCGTATTATCTATTCGGTTATGAAGTTTAGACAACAATAATTCCCTTTTTTGATTATTCTCAATTTGTTTTAATTGAACTGCAAACTCCAGTTGTTGCTTTTCTTTGGAGATGATTCCCAGTTTTTTCTTATGTCGGTTTTTAAGAAATAGAATCACCACTGAAATCAACAGCACAATAATCAGCAGCATAGTAATCACGATAACATTGTTGCGATTTCCAATTCTCAATTTCGTATTTTCCTCCTCTTTTTTGGACACATCATATTGTTTATCAATCCGGTATAGTTGACTACGGAATCTCTGTTGAAAAATGGAATCTCTGTCACTATACGCTTTCTCAAAATATTTAAAAGCAAGTGCATTGTTGCCCTGGTTTTTGGCCAGATAAGCGCAGGCTAGATTTTTTATATTGTTGAAATTTTCTTTCTTGTTTTCATTTATTGAGATTTGATTATAAAAATAAGCAGAATCAGCTTTATTTAACACCGAATAAATATAAGAAAGTATCGCAGCGTAATAAGGACGTGACTCGGGAAAATACTTAAACCCCTGCAAAATATATTCTTTTGAGCGCTCTGCATCTTTATTATAAAGCAATTCACCCTGTCGGGCTAAAATACTATAATAATTGATTGAATCCCCTATTTGCTTTGAAGCCTTCAGAGCCAAATTGGAATAATTTAACACCTTATTTAAGGGATAATTTAATTGAAAATACATATCCGATATACTGCGAAAAGCATACGCCTGATACTTTATGTTTTTTGAGAGTTGAAAATAATGCAGAGAATTGATGAAATACTTAAGTGCCTGATTGTATAATTCGTCTTGCATATAAATGTATGCTATATTAAAATCAATCAAGCCCTTTAGGTCATTTTCTTCAGTAAGTTGTAATATATTTTCGGCCTCTTTAAATGCTTCCATGGCCATTTTGTTCCTTTGCTCTGTACGTAAAATACAGCCATGCAAATAATAAGCCGTACCACTGTATTTTGATAAATTACTCTTATCATAATACTCCACTGCAATGTGAATTAAACTATCCGATGTCAAAACTTTATTAAGTTTATATTGCGCATGTGTATAATGCAGGCACCAGGCTGCATAATCACATTCAGTTAAGTCTTCCGGGTGTTGTATTGTTGACAATAAACTACTTGCACTATCCGGATTTGAATCCAACAATGCTTCTGCCTGCAATATTATCTTGTTTTTTGTATAATGAGTTTGGCAGGAAAACAAGAACATACAGGTTAAAACAATTCCACAATATTGACAGTATTTCATTTCTCAAGGGTTTAAAAAACAAGATTCGGTTTATTGCCAAACAGCAAGTATTAAAAACATAAGAGCATGGCAAATATTTATATACAAATGATATATAGCGAAATAGAACCTGCCAGCAGCAGGCAGATTTAATCCCGATAGAATTCTGGAGGATTAAAATATCGGTAAACCGATACGATTTTAGGGTTACAACTAAATCTTATCTTGCTTGCAAGATTAAATCTGAAACAAATCCTCATTTCAAAGTGAGATTATCAGCTTCAATCAGCTAAATTTGTGTAAATGCCGTTCGGCATGTTCCATCTGCGTTCTATTCCCTGTCATGTACTAAAATTAAAAACTAAAAAAAAAACTCTCTTGTTTGCTGCTTCAACTCTTTTCAAACATCAAGAACAAGGATTAAGGGATTCTCAAATAGAAGTACGTTTTACAATAGACTGTTGAATATTTAAAGATACCGCTATCTCAATTTGATCAATATTTAACACTTTCCAAAGACCTGTACCAATATATATATTTTAACGTTATCATCTAATTGATATTCTGGCATTTAAATATAATGTAGTGATAGCTTGTACCAATATTTTTTTTGGAAGAATGCAATAGCTTATATAACTTTGAATGCAAAAATACCTAATTTATTCTAACTTTAACTAAGGACGCTATGAAACATTCAATTTTATTTACAGCACTTCTTGCAGTTTTCTCGAGTGGAATTGCCAACGCCACTGAAATTTTGTTAAACAGGAATCCGCCCCCGCCACCAGTACCCCGCATTCTTAGCTGCAATCAGTCAGTAAGTTTTTATATTCTACCTGTTTCTGCCACAATTGACGAAACAGAATTAACAGTTTATTTCGATACCTCTGTAGGTATTGCCACAATAACAGTATATGATGAATGGAATAATGTAATAGCAATGGAAGAGCTTGATACTGATTCCGGCATAAGTTTATCAATACCTTCATCGGATTGGGAAGCCGGAACTTACACAATTTTCATAAGCTACGAAAATACTAACCTTAACGGTAACTTCCTGATAGAATAATTCAGGGTTTGTATAATTACGGCATAGTCAACTGTATTTTTTTGTTACAGTTTATATATTAATAGTGAATCTGAATCCCTTGAACCTGCTATAGCAGTTCGACTATGCCGAGTTATACTTAATGAATACATTATTTTTAGTAATAACCAATAATAAAAACAAATCATGACCGACATTTTGCACAAAGTCAAAGCAAATTTGTATCCTAATTTGCTTACCGACGACCCCAACGATTATATTGCACGGGTTATTTCCGAACGTACATTAAACGTAAAAGACATTTGTAAAGTAGCAGTAAGCCGTGGTGGTGCGGCCACTACCGCTGAGGCAATGGAACACAATGTGAACCTTTTCATGAAAGAGATGGGCTATCAACTCTCGGATGGTTATTCCATCAATACCGGTTATTTCACCGCTAATACCTTGATAAGAGGTGTATTTAACAGTCCTGCTGAAACTTTCAATACCGACAAACACGCCATTCTCTATCAGTTCAATCAGGGTGACTTGTTACGAAAAGAATTAGTAAATATTTCGGTAGAAATTACAGGAATCGGTGACAGCAGTATTAATATTGCCGAAGTGCTGGATGTAAAAACAGGTTCTGTTAACGACCTGTTAACTCCTAACCGCAACCTACGTATCAAAGGTTTTAAACTTAAACTCGTAGGTGAAAATCCTGCCGTAGGGGTTTATTTTATCCATCAAACTACCCATGAACGCACGAAGGTAGAGGCTTCGGAAATAGTGACGAATAACCCCGCCGAACTGATGATAGTAACTCCCTTGTTGGCAGCAGGAACGTATTCGTTAGAGGTTGCCAGTCAATTCTCAGGCAGCAGTAGCTCTGTGCTGAAAGAACCTAGAACATCCGTATTCGACAAAGTACTAACCGTTCAGTAAGTCTGGACAAAGTTCTTCAGCCACTCTGAAATCAGGCTTTCGGAGTGGCTGAAACCACCCTTTCAGTGTGACCGAAACGAGGGTCTCAGCCGGGCTGAAAAAACCTATAAATAACAAATGCCGAATAGTTGAGAAAGAATAAACCGAAAATCTTCAATAGAGTAGGTAAAATTATTAAATTAATTAGTATGGCAATATTAAATTTTGTTGGACGCATAAACATTGCAGTCCGAATAGTGACAGAGAAATATCCCGATGCTAAGCTGTACGAAGCACAAGGAATATCTTCTACAGGTTTGACCACCGATCCACTAAAGATTGATCAACTAAAGGTCGTTTTTCAAAACAGTAATAACTCAACCGGAATTATCAAATCAACTGGCTGGGGAGAATTTGGAGAACCGGTATTAATTCCTTATCCCTGGTGTGAAGATGTTGTTATCCATTGGCCGGTAAACATGGATTTGAAAGAAGCCAATCAACTAAAAGAGGCTGCTGGTTACAAAGCACCTTATGGTGCAGTTACACTTCGTAATCCTTTAGGGCCAAAAATTGGCCATCCCTATTACATTTTTGGAAGTAACCCAAAAGAACCTTACATTTTTGTGGACACGATAACCAAAGAAGTGCATGCAGGAAGTTAATCAGAATAATACCGATTACACAAACAATATAGCCCAATTTCGAACCCGCCTTCTACAGCAAGTTCGTCTTATTGTTCTATTTATTTGTTCCGATACTCGGAATCTCGAAATACTCGACAAACATTGGCATTAACAACTGTAGGCATTTAAAATGAACCAATTATTTTAAAAGTACAGTTGGAATAAGATAAAAGGGGCAGTAGTTCTATTTCAATAACATCACTGCTCCATACTATCCTGCTTCCACGTAATTGCATTAAATAGAAATGGAGAATTGAAGCTAGAAAAATTTAATTAAAAAAAAAGGTACAGCCGGGTTTGTTTACAGAACAATAGGAAAAAAAATTCCTAATGCCATAATGATGAACAATTTGAAAAATGGATTCTGTTACCGGCTGTACCTGCTTTTATAAAAAAATATTTATCTGAATTAAAGTACTTTAAATATAGGGATTTGCCCCAAAACCCACTTCATTTTTTTGGCTAGAACAAAAAGGCGAAGCAAAAAAGGTCAAAACTGCGTCCGCCCTACCTGCAGCAGGCTGGTTCACCGGATGAGATCGATTCGTTAGTATGTGGCTTGGATAAAAAAGTAGTTAAGTAACTGTTTTGTTGAAATTTTTAACAAGTAGTTAAAAACAATTATATCTATGGAAAACCAAATACAACTAATTTTTCAAATTGCCATTACCTTATCCTTTCTGACAGCCATAACTCTTTTAGTAATTCACATATAAGACAGAGTAAAAAAATTGAAAAGAGAAAAGAGAAAGAGAAAAATGAGAATGCAACAGACAATAAATACGAATAATGAGATAAAAAATACCACCGCGGAAACCGAAAAGCGTTACGAGTAGGCAGAAATTAATACTAAAATAAAATGGAATCAAATTTAGCAGGTGGCTGGACTCCGTACAGCACCAAAATTTCGAGTGATGCACAGAAAGCTTTTGATGAGGCTTTTAAAGGATTTGCAGGAGTTCATTATACTCCATTAGTAGTCGCCAGTCAAGTAGTTAAAGGAATAAACTATCGCTTTTTCTGCAATGCTCAGATTATTTATCCTAATGCACCCCATCATGGGGCACTTGTTCAAATCTATAAACCATTAAGTGGACCGGCAATCCTTTCCGCTCCAATCAAACCGGTTGACTAGGCACAATCAACAAAACAGATAGAACAGGTTAAATTCAAGTTTGACCTGTTCTCTCTTCCCCTTCGTGTATAGTTTAGCAAATTTGGCAAAGTTATCGGCTATATTTAAAGAAAATTCCTAAACCTGCAAATACCCATAACTCCGATTGTAAGAAATAAGCATATTTTTACAGATAATCTAAACTCCTTAAATTTAATTATCATGAAAGATGTTACAAGTAAAATTCAGGAAAGAGATCAAAGGATAAGAACAACTATATTTTTAGATAATTATGGGGCTGTTTATATTTATTCTTTTGCATTTTTATCTCTTATCTTTTCCACTTTATTTGAAATGCATTGGATAATAATAATCCCAATTGTTGTGTTTTTAATTTATGACATATGGTTTAGATGGATTAGAATAGGATACTGGAGTGAATTTGGCAGAACTTATAATGGTACAGTAGAAAGTATTAGAGCGGCAAGTCAATACACCTCGTTTTTTATAGCTTTTATTGCAATTTCATTAAGTTTAGCCGTAAAAAACGAAATTACAACTGGATTAGAAAGCTTGTTCGATGAAATTATTATTCGATGCTTTGGATTTATTGTGTTATCATTCTCTGGATTAGTTCTTCTATTCATTCCAATACCCTATTTAGTTAAAGGAGAGAAAAAAGAGCCTTCAAATGCTCTAAAAAACTGCTTTTTTATTGTTTTATTCATGGAAAAAACGATCATCTTAATATTAATCTATTTGATAATTCAGATTTTTAAAATATATATAAACTAAAAAAACTTTTTTCATGTACTAAACAATTAAATATAAAAAGATAATGCAGAAGCCGAAAAGCAAGAATAGAGTAGGCAAATATTAAAAATGGAGGTACTTGTTATGGTAACAAAAAATGAATTCCTGGAAATTGTAGAAAAACATCTTACAATTCGTAACGACGGGTCTGTCTATATTAAAGACCCCGCATTGGCAAAAAAGTATTTGGAATATCTAAGTCAGGTTGCAACAAAAGAAATTCAAAGTAAAATTTTGGATAATTGTCCTACAACCACTGTAAACATCAAAGATTGTAATAGTTAATCAAAATTTATTATTTGAACTGTATTGAAATCTTTTAAAAGAGTGGGTTTTAAAACCTACTCTTTTATAGAATTTTTTAATAGAGGCAGCTCAATTCATTAAATTAACCTTATCATCATGGAAACAAATTCATTCTGGATAAATTCGCTAACCAATAAGCAGCTTGAACTTATTTTGTTAATTACAGAACAATGTAATTTTAGATGCACCTACTGTTATGAAGACTTTAAACTTGGCAAAATGGCTCCCTATGTAATCGAAGGAGTTAAAAATGTTATTAAAAAGAGAATAGCCGGACTTGATATTCTTAGTTTGTCTTTTTTTGGTGGAGAGCCATTATTAAATAAAGAAAATGTTCTTGAATTATCCCAATGGGCTGCTGATATTTGCAAAGAACATGACGTTAAATATCTATGTGACATGACAACGAATGGATACATGCTTAATGAAATAGTTTTTGAAAAATTAATTCATAGTGGAGTGATGTCTTATCAGATAACTCTCGATGGGGAGAAACAGTCACACAACGAATTTCGCCATACTTTAAAAGGCGAACCAACCTTTGACAGAATTTATTCGAATATTATAATGATGGCAAATACCAAGCATAACTTCTATTGCACAATTCGTTTTAATATAGCAGACTCTAACTTTAATTCAGTTAAATCATTCATTAACAATTACTCATCCCCTTTTGCAAACGATAAAAGATTCTCTATTCATTTTCATCCTATTTTCGGAAATTCAGAATTCAAACTAACTAATGAAGATAAACTTCAAGAATTAAAAAAATTAGCCCAGATTAAAGGTTTCAAAAACGATATTCCATATAAAAATTCATCGTGTTATGCCAGCAATGCAAATAGTTTTGTTATTCGAGCGGATGGAAGAATTCAAAAGTGCACAGTTTCACTTGAGAGTGACATTAACAATATTGGAAAAATTCAAAAAGATGGCAGCATGTGTATAAATGAAGAAAAATTCAAAAAATGGATATTCGCTTATGATAAAGGATGCCCTTCAAGCTTTTTGACTAATGAAAAGCAGAATACCCCTACTGGTCCTGCTGGCAAAAGTCAGTGACTACGAGTGTACGGAAAATTAATAAATTATTATCGCAGGCGTTCTTTTATTTAATATTTTTTTTATGGAGTGTAATTTGTAGTGATGGTCCTTATTCTTTACTGTCTGAACATATACAGTCGTTGTATAGTCATAAAAACTATTTTTCTTCTACCGGATATGTTTATTAAACGTACAAGTTTGGTTTTTGTAGTGGGTTCAAATATCTATCGTAGATATAATCCGACACATCCCTATTTAAGTAATAGAATTCAATCCCGATAACTATTCGGGAGTCGTATTTCTTTATTAAAGATAAAAAATGAAACCTACCTGCAGCAGGCAGGTTCTGAATACGTATTTATATATTGCTTTCAGCAATATGATATTCAGATACTTGAATCTTAATCCTCCCCGATTTATTAGGGAGAAATCTTTTTCCTTTTATCCATATTTTCAGTTAAATCAGCTTTCCGAATTCTATCGTGGACAGCGTTCTATGAACACTTTTAAATAGTACATTATATAGTTCCATTTATTTATAACAAACGCATCCTTACGAATATGCGAATAAACATACAAGTCAGGATGCTAATAGTTAGAATAAAAGAAAAATTTACGCCATTTTATACACCATTGCATTGATATTCATTCCGGCTCCGACAGAGGCAAAAATCAAAATATCATTCGTGTTAATCCGGTGATTATCCATTTCGTCTTTAAGGAGTATATCCAGCAAAGTTGGCAAAGTAGCCACCGAAGTATTGCCCAGAGTCGAAATAGTCATAGGCATCACGTTTTCTGGAGCTTCATCAATACCAAAAAGTGCATAGAGCCTTTTTAAAATGGCATCATCCATTTTCCCGTTGGCCTGGTGAATCAGCACCTTTTTGGCTTCGGTAATTGGCATCGAAATCTTATCGAGACAGGCTTTTATGGCTTGAGGAACTGTTTCGAGAGCATACTGATAGAGTCTCCGTCCGTTCATTTTCAGAAACAAGTCTCCTTTCTTCTCAAAGTCAGGATTATAAGATTTATCCATGTGCAGTAAACCTGCATGGGTAAAAGTATCCGAACGAGTTTTATGCGCCAGAATTCCAACAGGGGTATCACTTTCTTTGGCTTCCAAAATTACCGCACCAGCTCCATCGGCATACAGCATACAATCTCTGTCGTGCGGATCACTTATCCGAGACAAAACTTCGGCGCCTATAACCAATATCTTTCGGGCATCACCCGATTTGATATAATAATCGGCCTGAATTACGCCCTGTAACCAGCCCGGACAGCCAAAAGTCAAATCGTAAGCAATAGTTTCAGGATTTTTTATTCCTAATTTATGTTTCACCTTTGAAGCCATTGCAGGAACATGGTCTGATGCACGATTGTCGAATTTAGTATCACCAAAATTCGTTGCAACAATAATATAGTCCAATTCTTCTTGGTCAATACCGGCAGACTTTATAGCTTCCAAAGCTGCAAAATAGGCCATATCGGAAGTCATTAAATCATCGGAGATATAGCGCCTTTCGGCAATGGTCGTAATTTCCAAAAACTTATTGGTTATTTCCTGACTCGGTTTCGTTATCTTTTCCCCATTTGTTTCAAAGAATTCATGTTTTATGAAATCCTCATTTTTGATTCGTATTGAGGGAATATATTTTCCTGTTCCTGTAATTATACTGTAGATGCTATTATTCATATTTTTAAAATGTAGCTATGGTTATTAAGTATGCTTATACGTTCGCTTCAATTAAGTGGCAAAGTTAAATATAAATTTGAAATATCTACCTGAAAAAATCAATTTTATTAGCCTGTATTCCAAGTCCGGATATTCATTGATAATGTTTCATTTACTCTAACAAAAACGAATTAAGCAGTTTATAGGTTGTTGAAGTTATATATATTAACACAAGCCCTACATTATAATCATTATAAATCAAGACATTAAAAAACTTAGAATACTAAAAGAATGGATTCAAATAACACTTTCGGAGTACTTCAACTATTGATCTATTCTGTTTCATTTTGGTACAACCATAATGAATACTGTTTGCAAATTAGATTAATATCACTACCTTTGTATATGTCATGTTAAAGCGCCTACCCAACAACCATTGTTTTACAAATACTTAACTCGCACATAACACGAACTACAATTAAATCTCTATTTTTATTATTGAATTATGTTATGGCAACAGATTTCAATTATACACAGCATAAATTCAACGAAACAACTTTTCAATAACAAATAAAAACATATAAAAATGAACGAATTATATCCAAAGGAATTTTGCAAAATTATGCAAGCAAATTATGATTATAGCAGTATGAGTGCAAACCGTATTGAAGAAATTATGAATTTTTCCAAAGGAATGAATTTCGAGAAAATAGGAATTGCACACTGCATAACTTTTTCAACTGAAGCACAGATTCTAAAAAAATATTTCGAAAAATATTTCGAAGTTTATACAGTTGACTGTAAATACGGAAGAATACCTAAGAAAGAAATTCTTGGTGGTGAAGGGAATCGTATAATGTGTAATCCTGCGGGTCAAGCTGATTTTTTAAACAATAAACATACAGATTTAAACATCTCTATGGGTTTATGTGTAGGTCACGACATGATATTTAGCAAAGCATCGAAAGCCTTGGTTACCAATCTGTTTGACAAAGATTTCACAAACGACAATAATCCGACTCAGGCAATTTCTGAAATCAGACGAAAAGTTATGTAATACCGTTTGCACAAACAATAAAAATCTCGAACCATCAAATATTAAAAAAAACTCCAACCTGTTTTTAGGTTGGAGTTTTTTTTAATATACGTCAATTTATTTTTTATCGTATCCTTGTTCATGAACACTGCCGACTGAACGCCCAGAAGGGTCATTCATGTTTTTGAATGCAGCATCCCATTCTAACGCAATAGGTGTACTACATGCTACAGAAGGGACAGATGGCACACAAGATGCAGCCTGATCAGAAGGGAAAAAATCCGCAAAAATAGTACGATAATAATATTCTTCCTTGTTCATTGGAGGATTGATAGGGAAAGTTTCTTTTACATTTTCCATTTGCTCATCTGATACCGATTCAGTAGTCATTTGTTTTAATGTGTCAATCCAGTTATATCCAACTCCATCGGAGAATTGTTCTTTTTGACGCCAAACTATACTTTGTGGTAGATAATCCTCAAATGCTTTACGCAAGATCCATTTTTCCATTTTATCCTTACCAGCCATTTTGTCTTTAGGATTCAAACGCATGGCAATATCCATAAATTCTTTATCTAAAAAAGGCACACGACCTTCAACTCCCCATGAAGCCAATGATTTATTGGCACGAAGACAGTCGTATAAGTGAAGTTTATTGATTTTTCGAACCGTTTCTTTATGAAACTCCTCAGCATTTGGTGCTTTGTGGAAATAAAGATAACCACCAAATATTTCATCGGCACCTTCACCTGAAAGTACCATCTTCACTCCCATAGATTTAATTACACGTGATAATAAATACATAGGAGTACTAGCACGAATGGTAGTTACATCATAGGTTTCAACATGATATATTACATCGCGCACGGCATCTAATCCTTCTTGTACAGTAAAATGGATTTCATGGTGAATCGTACCGATATGATCCGCAACTTTACGAGCAGCGATCAAATCCGGAGATCCTTCCAATCCTACAGCAAATGAATGAAGTTGAGGCCACCAAGCTGCTTCAACGTTTCCTGATTCAATTCTTCTGGTTGAATACTTCTTCGCGATAGCTGAAATTATAGAGGAATCCAATCCGCCTGATAATAAAACCCCATAAGGTACATCTGCCATAAGTTGACGTTCAACCGCAGCCTCTAATGCGTCACGTAAAAGATTGATATCAGATTCATTATCTTTTACTGCATCATATTCTTGCCAGTCTCTTTCATACCATTGAGTTGGTTTGCCATCAGGACTGTAGTAATATTGCCCGGGAAGGAATTCCTCAATTTTCACACAATAACCTTCGAGTGCTTTTAATTCCGAACCAACATAATATGTACCCTCTGCATCCCATCCCTGATAAAGTGGTATAATTCCAATATGATCACGACCAATCATAAATACATTTTTCTCAATATCATAAAGAGCAAATGCAAAAATGCCATTCAAATCTTCCATGAAATTAGGTCCTTTTTCACGATAAAGAGCCAATATCACTTCGCAATCCGATTTAGTCAAAAAGTCATATTTGCCTTCAAATTGTTGCCGAATCTCCTGATGATTATAAATTTCACCATTTACTGCCAAAACCAATTTTCCATCTTTACTTAAAAGAGGCTGTTTCCCCGATTCAGGGTCTACAATTGCCAATCTTTCGTGTGCTAATATAGCTTTGTCATCAGAATAAACTCCCGACCAGTCCGGCCCACGATGCCGTATACGTTTTGACATTTTCAAGACCTGAGGTCTTATTGAAATCGCCTTTTGTTTTATGTCAAATGCACATACAATTCCACACATAGTGTATTTTTTAGTTATTAGTAATTTTTTATTGCAGCCTGCAAAGATAATTAATTTGAGATTTAATTTAATCTTTTTAGCAAATTAATTTCGTCCAAATATCAATAAAATGCAATGATTTTTATAAAATAACGAACAAATTGCTACCACTTCTGTAATAAATGTAACTATTATTAAATTATTGATTTATGAATATCTTCAGCTACTTTTCTACCAAGTGCAATAGCTCTTACAACCAGGCTTGCTCCAATAGCGGTATCTCCAGTAGCAAAAACTTTTGCCACGCTACTTTTACTTTCCTTGTCGGTAGCCACATTTCCTCTGGCATCGTAACTCACACCTAGTTCGTCAAGTAGACCCTCGTGAATAGGTTGAGTAAAACCAAGTGCTAAAAATACTAAATCAGCTTTAATTATCTCAGTTTTTCCGGTTGGTTTAATTGTCATTCTGCCGGTTTCATCTTTTACCCATTCGATTTCTTCAACCAACACTTCAGTTAATTGACCGTCTTTACCCATAAATTGATTCGTATTTAAACTCCATTTACGATCACAACCTTCTTGATGCGAACTGGAAGTTTTCAAAATCGTTGGATAATAAGGCCAAGGTGTGTTCGGATTTTTACCAATTGGTGGTTTAGGCATAATTTCAATCTGAGTAACTTTTACAGCTCCCTGACGGATAGAAGTACCAACACAGTCGGAACCAGTATCACCACCACCAATTACCAATACATGTTTGTTTTTTGCTGAAATAATAGATTTTTCATCTACTTTTTCGCCCATAATAATTTGGTTTTGCTGGCTAAGAAATTCCATTGCAAAATGAATTCCCTTCAAATCGCGACCTTCCGGATTAATATTACGTGGCTGACCTGCACCCATTGCAAGACATACGGCGTCGTAATTTTTCATAATTTCGCTACCGCTGATATCTTTCCCAACGTGGATGTTTGGCTTGAATTCAATTCCTTCTTCCAACAATTGATTCAAACGACGATCGATCACATTTTTGTTCAGTTTGAAATTAGGAATACCGTAGCGTAATAATCCTCCTAAACTATTATCTTTTTCGAAAATGGTTACACTATGACCTTTACGATTTAATTGTTGCGCTGCAGCTAATCCAGCAGGACCTGAACCAATTACCGCAATTTTCTTTCCAGTGCGCGTCTTAGGCGGACGAGCTTTAATCATACCTTCGGCAAACGCCACTTCGGTTACTGCAGCTTCGTTTTCACGAATAGTTACTGGAGCTTCTAGTATTGATAATACACATGATTTTTCGCATGGTGCGGGACAAATTCTTCCGGTAAAGTCAGGAAAGTTATTTGTTTCATGTAAATTATCGATTGCTTCTTTCCATTTTCCTCTGTAAATAAGATCTTGCCATTCGGGCATTTTATTGCCAAGTGGACATCCCCAGTGACAAAATGGAATACCACAATCCATACAACGTGAAGCCTGTATTTTTCTATCTTCACGGTTTAAGGTCTGTTCAACTTCCCCAAAGTCGTAAATGCGTTCGTTTATAGGTCTGTAACCTGCATCCTTACGGGGTGTATTTATAAATGCTTTTGGATTTCCCATATTTTATGAAGCCCCCTTAAATCCCCCTAAAGGGGGACTTAAGATTAGCTATATTTATAGTTATTATATAATTTTATTGTTTATTTCCCAATTTTTTCAATTGATTTCCCCCTTTAGGGGGTTAGGGGGCAATTTCAATAATCGCGTTCAACTTGTGCAATTTTTTTATTAATTGCTTCCATTTTTTCTTCTTGTAATACTTTTTTGTATTCAATTGGAACTACTTTCTTGAATTGATCCTGATAGTCTTTCCAATTGTCAAGAATTTTCTTTGCCAGCTTACTATTCGTATATTTATAGTGATTAGCAATATATGATTGAAGCTCTTTATTATCAATACTATCTTCAAGCAGTGTCAATTCCACCATTTCCATATTACAGTAGTAGTCGAAATCACCTTTTTCGTCCAAAACATAAGCTACACCACCACTCATACCGGCAGCAAAATTACGTCCTGTTGGTCCAAGTACAATGGTACGTCCACCGGTCATATATTCACAACAGTGATCGCCCGCACCCTCAACGACAGCAACTGCACCTGAATTACGAACGCAGAAACGCTCACCAACAACACCATTAATATACACTTCGCCCGAAGTTGCACCATATAATAATGTATTTCCAGCAATTATATTTTCTTCCGGTTTAAAGGTACTTTGCTCAGGAGCAACAACTACAATTTTACCACCCGATAAACCTTTTCCTAAATAATCGTTGGATTCACCCGTTAAGCGGAAATAAACACCTTTACTTAAAAATGCACCAAAACTCTGACCTGCAGAACCGCGGAAGTTTGCAACGATTGTATCGTTTGGCAAGCCTTCCTGTCCATAGCGTTTAGCTATTTGACCTGAGAGCATCGCTCCTACTGCACGATCGATATTCGTAATTTTTTGATTAATAACTACCGGCATACATAAATCCAAAGCAGGCAGCGATTTTTTAATCAAATGTACATCGAGTACATTATCAATTTTATGATCCTGATCTTTTACATGACGTAATGCATTTTCGGTAATTAACGCAGGAGCATAAAGTATTTTTGATAAGTTCACTTTTTTCAGTTTTGAGCTTCCTTCAACTTCCTTACGAGTAAGTAATTCGGCATGACCAACAATTTCGTTAAGATTGCGGTATCCAAGTTGAGCCAAGTGTTCACGAACATCCTGAGCAATAAACCTAAAGAAGTTCACTAAATATTCATGTTTACCGGTGAAGTTTTTACGCAAAACTTCGTCTTGTGTAGCTACACCAACCGGACAAGTATTTAAGTGACATTTACGCATCATTACACAACCAAGAATTATCAATGCACTTGTTGCAAATCCAAACTCCTCTGCTCCTAACATTGCTGTTATTACCACATCGCGTCCGGTCTTAATCTGACCATCAGTCTGTAATCTGATTTGACCACGCAAATTATTCATAACCAAGGTTTGTTGAGTTTCAGCCAAACCAATTTCAAGAGGCATACCGGCATGTTTTATAGAACTTGCTGGGCTTGCTCCCGTTCCTCCTTCAGTACCACTGATAAGAATTAAATCGGCTTTTGCCTTCGCAACACCGGCTGCAATAGTACCAACACCTGTTTCAGATACAAGTTTAACACTGATCGTTGCAGTTGGATTAATATTTTTTAGATCAAAGATTAATTGTGCTAAATCTTCAATTGAATAAATATCGTGATGAGGAGGTGGTGAAATCAATGAAATTCCCGGAATTGAGTGACGGGTTTTTGCAATAATTTTATCTACTTTATGTCCCGGAAGTTGTCCACCTTCACCTGGTTTAGCTCCCTGAGCTATTTTAATCTGAATTTCATCAGCATTAATAAGATATTCGGCAGTAACACCAAAACGTCCTGAAGCAACCTGTTTAATAGCACTTCGTGTGATTAAACCATCTTCCCGCTTTTTGTAACGCTCCGGATCTTCACCACCTTCACCAGTATTACTACGTCCGCCAATGATATTCATTGCCATTGCCATAGCTTCATGTGCCTCCCTACTAATAGAACCATATGACATTGCTCCGGTAACGAAACGTTTCATAATACCTTCAACTGGTTCTACTTCGTCAATACTAATCGGATTACGTTTGTAATCAATTAGATCGCGAATAAAAATAGGGGCTGCTTTATCATCTACAGCACTAACATATTCTTTATATTTGTTATAATCGTTCGTTTTTGTAGCGATTTGTAAACGGGCAATTGTTTCCGGATTCCAGGCGTGGACTTCGCCATCGCGTCGATATCCGTAAAGGCCCAAATTTACTAATCTGTCAACATCATCGCCTTCGTTAGGGAAAAATGCTTCGTTGAACGGTTTGATTACTTCATTGGCAACATCTTCGATATCAATACCCTCGATAGCAGAAGTAATGCCTTTAAAGTATTTACTTAATAATTTACTTGAAATACCAATTGCTTCAAAAATATGAGCCCCACGATAACTACGTAATGTAGAGTTACCCATTTTCGACAACACTTTTAACAAACCTTTATTAACAGCTTTAATGTAACTCTTCATAGCTGTTTCAATTTGCATAGGCAAATCGCCTGATTTAATTTGGTCGTTGATAATTGCAAAGACCATATATGGGTTAACAGCATTAGCACCAAATCCAAATAATAAGGCAAAGTGCATAACTTCGCGTGGTTCTGCCGACTCAACAACGATATCGATTTGCATTCTTTTCCGTTTTTGAACCAAATAGAGATGAACAGCTGAAACCGCCATCAAAGATGGTATTGGAGCATGAGTTGCATCTACTCCTCTATCACTCAATACAATGTAATTTTTTCCGTCATCTACTGCTTTCTCAACTGACAAACAAAGCTCTTGAATAGCTTTTTCCATGCCTACAGCACCTTCACTCGGATTAAATAACATTGACAATGAAATAGTTGAAAATCCCTTGTATTCAATATTCATCAACGTATCGAACTGAGTATTTGTAAGAACAGGGCTTTTGAGTTTCACCATCTTACAAATTTCACGCGCTGGTTCCAATAAGTTTTGATTTACCGAACCAACAAAACCAGTCAATGACATAACCAACTCTTCGCGAATCGGATCTATTGGCGGATTGGTAACCTGAGCAAATTGCTGACGGAAATAATTAAACAAACGCTGTGGTTTATCCGAAAAAACAGACAACCTTAAATCGTTACCCATTGCTGATGTAGGTTCATAACCGGCATTTGCCATTGGAAGAATCAATGTATCAATATCTTCTTTAGAATATCCGTAAGCATGCAAAAGTGTATTGTAATTAGCTAAATCATATTTTGTACTGCGTCCTGAAGATATAGAATCAAGATTAACGCAATTTTTATTTAACCAATCACGATAAGGGAATTGCTTTGCCAAACCTTCTTTCAATTCATTATCATAGAAAATCTGACCTGATTCAGTATCTACCATGATCATTTTCCCTGGTTTTAAGCGACCGTGTGCTTTAATATTTGCAGGATCAAATTCGATTGTTCCTGTTTCTGAAGCAATAACCATAGTATCATCGTGCGTAACAAGATAACGTGCAGGGCGCAAACCATTTCGGTCTAACATACCACCGGCATAACGGCCATCGCTAAATAAAATACAAGCAGGGCCATCCCATGGCTCCATAAATGTACTATGATATTCGTAGAAAGCTCGTAAATTATCTGAAATAGGATTTTTGGAGTTATAACTTTCAGGGACTAACATTGCCATAGCATGTGGCAAACTTTTTCCCGACATTACAAGAAATTCCAACGCATTATCCATTGAAGCACTATCGCTCATGCCCGGTTGAATAATTGGATATAATTCATTTAAATTTCCTAAACGTTCAGATTTTAATACACTTTCGCGAGATTCCATCCACTGGCGGTTACCACGAATAGTATTAATTTCACCATTGTGCCCCATCATACGGAATGGTTGGGCCAAATCCCAGGTAGGAAATGTATTGGTGCTGAAACGAGAGTGAACAAGTGCAATACCACTAGTAAAGTTAACATCTGATAAATCAGGATAGTATTCACGCAACTGCAATGAAGTTAGCATCCCTTTGTAAATCATTTGTTTAGTTGATAAACTTACAATATAAAAGCTACGATCTTTAGCAATTTCAGATTTCTGAATAGATTTTTCAATTTTCTTACGAATCACATATAGCTTACGTTCCAAATCATTCTGAGAAAGATTTCCGGTCACGAAAATTTGTTTGATTTGGGGTTCGTTCGATCTGGAGATTTCGCCAAGAATATCGCTGTTAACCGGTACATTTCTAACCGCAAGTAAATCGAGATTTTCTTTTTCGATAAACTCTTTTATCACATTAATACAAAGGTCTGCTTTTTTTGCATCTTTTGGTAAAAAAACCAAACCAGTACCATATTTTCCTTTTGCAGGAACGGGGATTCCCTGTAATAATATAAATTCGTGTGGTATTTGGACTAAAATACCGGCGCCATCTCCGGTTTTATTATCAGCGCTTTCGGCACCACGGTGAACCATGTTTTCAAGAACAGTCAAACCGTTGGTTACAATATCGTGCATCTTTTCGTTGCGCAAATTTAATACTAATCCAACACCGCAGGCATCGTGTTCATTTTGTAGAGAATAGAGCGTTTTCTGTTCATATTCATCTGAAAGATAGGGATTTAAATTTGAAGTAGTCATTAATTTATCTTTTTATACACTTAATTTCAGCTTAATTATCGTGCTAGTTTTTGTTTTATTGTTTAGTGCAAAATAGTGGGAAAACCCCTAAGGCCTTCCCACTATTCACTGAAATATAGATGGATTTAACCTCTTTTATTATCTGATGAAAAGTAATTCTCTGTATTTAGGCAGCGTCCACATTTCATCGTCCACAATTAATTCAAGCTTATCAATATTGTACCGAATTACATCGAAATAAGGCAATACGACATCGTGATATGCATTGGCTTTTTTATCTTCGTGTTCAATAGTGTTAGCTACTTTGCGTGCTTCAATCAAAGCATCAACATTATCTTTAATATTAGAAATATGTTCTGATATTTCCTCAATCAAAGCCATATCTTTTGATGAAATCTTTTCCGCTTTTTCAACTGGGAATACAGCCTTTACTTTATATACATTATCCAATAAAAGTGATTGATAACGAGTAGCAACAGGGATAATATGGTTAATAGCCAAATCACCTAAAACACGTGCTTCAATCTGGATTTTCTTTACATAAGTTTCCCATTTTACTTCGTTACGTGCATGCAATTCTTTTTCACTAAGGACATTTAGTTTTCCGAATAGTTCTATACTGCTTTTACTTGTATAGGCTTCAATGATTTTGGGAACACTTGTTTCGCAATCTAAACCACGTTTAGCAGCTTCTACTTTCCATTCATCGCTGTAACCGTTTCCATCAAAACGAATAGCTTTAGACGCTTTAATATATGATTTAATAACTTCGAAAATAGATTTTTCTTTGCTTGCACCGGTAGCCATTTTAGCATCAACTTCAGCTTTAAACTCAATTAATTGAGCAGCAACTGCTGAGTTTAAAGCAGCCATTGCAGAAGAACAGTTTGCAGAAGAACCAACTGCACGGAATTCAAAACGATTTCCGGTAAATGCAAAAGGAGAAGTACGATTACGGTCGGTATTATCAAGGAATACTTCAGGAATATGAGGAATACCTAATAGAAGTTTCTTTTTATCATCAAAAATGATAGCTTCATCACTAGTACTCTTTTCCAATTTGTTTAGTACTGCTGTCAACTGAGTTCCTAAGAATGCTGAAATAATTGCGGGAGGAGCTTCGTTTGCACCCAAACGATGTGCATTCTGAGCGGTCATAATTGAAGCTTTTAACAATGCATTATGTTTGAAAACGGCCATTAATGTCGTTACAAGGAAAGTTACAAATTGAAGATTTTCTTCAGCTGTTTTTCCGGGAGTAAACAAACCAACACCAGTATTAGTTCCAAGTGACCAGTTGTTATGTTTTCCTGAACCATTGATTCCGGCAAATGGTTTTTCGTGCAATAATAAACGAAAACTATGATGACGGGCAACCTTTTTCATGATAGACATCATCAATAAATTTTGATCTACTGACAGGTTACATTCGCCAAAAATCGGAGCAAGTTCAAATTGATTTGGAGCAACTTCGTTGTGACGTGTTTTTGCAGGAATACCATATTTATATGCTTCAAATTCAATGTCTTTCATAAAAGCCGCAACACGGGTAGGAACTGATCCAAAATAATGATCGTCCAATTGTTGGTTTTTTGCTGAATCATGTCCCATTAAAGTACGACCAGTTAAAACCAAGTCTGGACGAGTGGCATATAATCCTTCGTCAACCAAAAAGTATTCTTGTTCCCAACCTAAAAAAGCAACAACTTTTTTTACATTTGGGTCAAACATTTGACAAACAGCTACAGCGGCTTTATCAATTGCACCTAATGCTTTCAACAAAGGAGCTTTTAAGTCAAGCGATTCGCCGGTATACGAAATAAAGATAGTTGGAATTACCAAAGCATCATCCATTACAAATGCAGGCGATGATGGATCCCAAGCGGTATAACCACGAGCTTCGAAAGTACTACGAATACCACCATTAGGAAAAGAAGAAGCATCAGGTTCTTGTTGAGCTAATAATTTACCCGAAAAATCTTCAATAATTGCTTCACCGGGTGCACCTGCGTAATCAATAAATGAATCATGTTTTTCGGCAGTACCATCAGTTAACGGTTGAAACCAGTGCGTATAGTGTGTGGCACCTAATTCGGTTGCCCAAAGTTTCATCCCTCCAGCTACCTGACTGGCAAGAGCGATATCTAGGGTTGCACCTTTTTCAATGACATTATTCAACGCTTTGATTGTATCTTTTGAAAGATATTTTACCATAGCGGCTTTGTTGAAAACAAATTTTCCGTAATAATCGGAAGTGTACTCGGAGGGAGCACATACTGCAACAGCTTTTTTCTTGAAAGCTTCTTCTACTGCATTAAATCTCAATGTTGACATAAATTTATTTTTTGAGGGTTATTTTTTTTAAATTTCTTTATTTTGGGAAGACATTCCTGTCGGATTGTCATATTTTTCATGCAAAAATAATAAAAATGATAGTTTTCGAGCTAAAATTTAATCTCTTTATGAAAAAAAAGATCATTACGTTTCAAATTGAAATTATTTATTAGCATTTTGTATCAATCTATAATTTAATTGTGCATATATATAACGATATTGAAATATTTGAACGTAAAATAAGTTAAACGCGCATTAACTTATCAATTTCGGAAGATTACAAAGATAAGCATTAAAAAGAGTATCTGTATTTTGATTTTTAATTACTTAGTCTTCAATTCATCATTTTTATCGAAAAATAGACAGGCCATTTCATCACGAGATAGCCTGTCTGAAACAATAAAACTAAAAAACACACGATTATTAACTAATCTGGGTGTTATTTTTATAATATCCTACATAAAATTCAAACAAAATCGTTGAGATTTTCACTTCGGATAGCTAGCAGTTTCGACGCCTCGAAACCTTATTATACTTTAATATTTAATCGAAATTATTATAAGCCGTTTCACCATGTTGAGTTTCGTCCAAACCAATGGCTTCCTGTTTATCAGTTGCCCGAATTCCAACTAATTTATCTGTAATTTTAAACAGTATAAAAGTTCCGATACCGGAAAATATAATAGTTGCGATTACTGCGATTAACTGTACATACAATTGATGAAAATTACCATAGATAGCACCGCTGTATGCAGCCTGAATTGCGGGAGTAGCTAATACGCCTGTCAATATAGCACCAATAATACCACCAACACCGTGCACTCCAAATGCATCCAATGAATCGTCGTAACCAAGTTTTGGTTTTACGTATGCTACCATTGCAAAACAAATCAACGATACAACAACTCCAATTACCAATGCACCCGGAACTCCAACAAATCCGGCAGCAGGAGTTATAGCAACCAATCCACCAACAGCACCAGTACTAATCCCCACAACAGTTGGTCTTTTATCAATAATCCAGTCCAATAAAGCCCATGTAAGTGCAGCCGTAGCAGCAGCAATATGAGTTACCATAAAGGCATTCCCGGCAAGTCCATCGGCAGCCAATCCGCTACCGGCATTGAAACCAAACCAACCAACCCAAAGCATAGCTGCACCTATAACTACATAAGTAATATTATGTGGTGGTATAGCGTGACCTTTATAATCGCGACGTTTCCCTAACATAACAGCAGTAACAATTGCGGCAATACCTGCATTAATATGAACGACTGTACCACCTGCAAAGTCAAGAGCTCCAAGTTTGAACAACCAACCATCTCCTGACCAAACCCAGTGAGCAACAGGATTGTAAATTAAAACCGACCACAAGATAGTAAATACGAGAAATCCTTTAAAGTTAATGCGTTCAGCAAAAGCACCGATAATCAACGCCGGGGTAATTACTGCAAACATACCCTGAAACATAATAAATACGAAATGAGGAATTGTTCCAACTTCATTTCCATCCAATCCCATCTGCGAATGTGAAATAAAATAGGGGCTCAAATCAGTCATTTTTATATTGTTAAGAAACGCCCAGTCGAAACCTCCAATATAAGGAGCCAAAAAACCTGTAGAACTACCAAAAGACAAACTATAACCACACACCACCCACTCTACACTTATAACTGCAACTATAATAAACACCTGCATAAAAATGTTCAAAACATTTTTACGGCGAACTAGACCACCATAAAATAGCGCTAATCCGGGAATAGACATCATCAAAACAAAGGCTGTTGCAACAATCATCCATGCAGTATCACCGGAATCGATAGATGGAGCTACTACTGTTTGTGCAGAAAGCATTGGACTAAACAACGATAAAATTGCGATTAAAAATATTATATTCTTTCTCATTTTTTACTTTTAATTTCGTATGTAAATAATTATGTTTTAAGATTACCTGAATCAAATCTCTCTCCTGTCAAAATAAGTTTTGCATTGAAGATCCGTTTCAAAATTTACAAATTGGATAATCTATTTTAATCTCTATTAAATAATGCATCAGGACCTGACTCACGATTTCGAATACGATATGTTTCTTCAATATCATATACAAATATTTTTCCATCGCCGGTTTCACCCGTCCATGCAGAATCCAATAAAGCTTTTACAGTTTTATCGAGATTTACATCCCTTACAACAATCGAAATCATTCTGCGATGAATATAATTTGATTGAAATACCTGCCCCCTAACCACTTGCTCTTCAGTTGACTTTCCAAGACCAGTAATGTCCCAATATGAAAACCAATCAATATCTGCTTCGTATAATGCCGATTTCACATCTTCAAATTTAGACTTACGAATAACTGCTTCAATTTTTTTCATGCTCTTTTTTTTAATTGTTTCTTTATATTTTAACTCCCTGCATCACTCACGTTTTTAATACTTACGGTATCCATCCGACTGCTTTCGAATATTCCTTTTTATTTCGGTGCAAAAGTAAATGAATCGATTTAATTATCAAAACATTTTGACATTTAATTTCTATATTTTATTACTTTTATGTATGTTTTATAGGTTTTATCCGACTTTTATGTAAGTCATTTTTATATTCAACAAGCATATTGATAGTTCAACTGGAGAAAATATACCTCAATTAAATAGGTAAACAAAAAAAAAGACAGACCATTTCTCACGAAATAGTCTGCCTGAAACAATAAAACTAAAAAACACACGATAAGTTGTAAGCAGTTTCACCGTGTATGTATTATTCAAAATCTATGCATAAAACTAAAATTCACTTTATAATGCATATTTTGAATTTTCATTCTTTCTAAAATAATACCATCTGTACATATAAAATAGCCCAAAGCTATTTTATATGTCTACTGTGGTTAATGCCGATGTATACAAACAAATAGGGCAATAAGACGAAGTCGAAATTGGACTGTATTGTTTGTGCTATCGGTATAAAATAACAATGGCGACATTTTAAAATCAAATGCCACCATCGTTTTAATACTTATTGATCAATTATAAGCACTTTCTCCGTGTTCGTAATAATCAAGACCGTTTTCTTCTTCTTTCTTGGTTACTCGAAGTCCCATAGTATATTTAATACCTAAGAATAGTATAACACCGCATCCAATAGCCCATGCTGCAACAGAAGCTACACCAATTGCCTGAGTTGTCAATAATCCAGCTCCACCACCGTAGAACAAACCACCATCAACAGCGAATATACCTACCATTAAAGTTCCGAAAGCACCACAAATACCATGTACGGAAATTGCACCAACTGGATCATCAATTTTTAATACTTTATCTAGGAATTCAACAGAGAACACTACTAAAACACCTGCTAAGAATCCAATTGCCATTGCTGATACTGGTGTTACGGCATCACAACCTGCAGTTATAGCTACTAATCCGGCCAATACACCATTCAAACTCATACTCAAACCAGGCTTACCATACCTTAACCATGTAACAATTAAAGTTGCAATTCCACCAGCTGCAGCTGCAGCATTTGTTGTTACAAAGATATTAGCAACCATTTCGGGGTTTGACAAACTCAATGTAGAACCTGGGTTAAAACCAAACCAACCTAACCAAAGTATAAATACTCCTAATGCACCAAGGGTAATGCTATGTCCCGGAATAGCATGTACTTTACCGTTTTTGTATTTACCAATACGAGGTCCTAAAATCAAAGCTCCGGTTAATGCTAACCAACCTCCTACAGAGTGCACTACAGTTGAACCTGCGAAATCGTGGAATGGAATTTCCATTGAAGCTAACCAACCGCCACCCCAGATCCAGTGTCCTGAAATAGGATAGATAAACAATGAAATGATAGCACTATAAACCAAATAAGAAGCGAATTTTGTTCTTTCGGCCATAGCTCCCGATACAATAGTTGCTGCAGTAGCCGCAAATACTAACTGGAAGAAGAAAAATGCTAAGTTCGGAATTCCATCCGGTGCGTGATTAATGCTTGCATCGAACTCAATTGCTCCAAAGAATCCGCTTCCTGCGCCAAACATAATACCGTAACCTATGAAATAAAATCCTATTGTACCAATACAAAAGTCCATTAAATTTTTAAACAGAATATTTGTAGTGTTTTTTGATCGTGTGAAACCTGCTTCTACTAATGCAAATCCTGCTTGCATGAAGAATACCAATGCACCTGTGATAAGAATCCAAAAGGTGTCTAAGCTTGCTGATAATGCTGCTATATCCATAATGTATATTTTTTTAGATTATTCTTTAATGTATAATGATTCCGGACCTTTTTCCCCGGTGCGAATACGAATTGACTCGTCTATGGTAGATATAAATATCTTTCCATCTCCCATATCTCCAGTCTGAGCGGATTTTACGATTGCATCAGTTGCCGCATCTACAAATTTGTCCCGACAAACAAATGATATGGTACGTCTTTCAATTAATCTGGTTTCGTAAACAGTTGCCCGGTATATTGCAGCTGATTTTTCGTTTCCTACTCCTGTAACATCCCAGTAAGTAAAAAAATCAATTCCTACTTCATGAAGTGCATCTGACACTTCATCAAACCGTGATTTTCTGATAATTGCTTCAATTTTTTTCATAACTTTTAGTGTTATTATTTAAATATATTTTTCTTGTTTATCTATAATTAAAGGGTAAAGGCTGCAACTAAATAATATTGTTCAGTTGTTGGATTTAAGATTGCAGATGCTTTAACCGGAATGCTAAATGTATCTGTAACTTTAATTTCTTTACTAGTGCTGATACCAACATTCACAATTCCGAAGCTTCCAGTAGGAGTATGCCATCCATCACCTGCACCAGCAAAAATGCTGAATTTATCAAATGCGTAACCAAGTTCAAAATATTTATCTCCACCTGCTGTAGCTGCACTGCCAGCCTCATTGAAAATATAGTTGGCACCTATTGATAGCCCCCCTATTGAATATCCTAAATTTCCTTCAATTCCATGAGCTCCACTTGCTGTACTTAGATCAAAATAATCACTCCCCGGATAATAATAATCTGTAACACCAACTGTTAATCCAAAATCAAATGCGTACTTTGCATAAAGATCCATTTCACGAAAACCATCAAATCCAGCAGATCCCCAAGATCCGATTGAAAAGCCTCCGGTAGTATAATCAAGTGTAGGCTGGATAGACACTCCGGAATACTGTGTTCCACGCCACACATACGAACTTACTACGTCAGCTGCTACTGAAAACTCCTGTGCTTTTACACTCATTGTTGTTAAAACTGCAATCGCGCAGATTGCTAAAAATCTCATTTTTTTCATACTTTAAAATTTTAAAAATTATAGTTTAATAAATAATTGAATTTTACTATTAATAAAAAAAACATTTATTCGATCCAGCCGCTCTTAAATTGTCTTTATGTAAGCCTTATTCTATATAAAATATCTTTTTGTATTATTTACACTGCAAAACTAATCATTATGTCATCGCAAAGCAATGAATTAAATCAAAAAGATAGATATAATTTGAATGTAGTTTCATTTTGAAATTATATATTCGCTTTTAATTACATATTGCTAGTATATTTGAGTTATATTATTCTATTTGACATTTTATACAATAGATATCTTACAAAAATGTAAGGTTGATATTTGGAATTTCGCCCAAATTCATCAAAAAAGACCTCGTATTTATGTTAATTTCTCCAAATATTTACAGGCTACACTCTAAAATCAATAAATTTTAAGAAATAGACTCTAAAAAAAATGCAAAAAAAAAGCACATCGAAATGATGTACATTTAATTTATATACGTTTATTTTTAAATTTACGAAAACAAGACACCTACAATAATATAGATATTCGTTCCAACTAAACAATCAGGATCTGAAGCAGCAAGATATAGAACCTGATCAGCTACATCGTCTTTATCGTCTTCGCAACGGAAAAGATAATACCTTTCATTCGTTCATTATTTTCTAGGAATAAGAAAATCCATCAGAAGACTCTAATGCTTATTTGTTCTAATAACGTCACTTATAATGGATTTACAAAAGTCACATCCTATCTGTTTTGATTGTTGAGACTCACTATTTACCACTTTCACTACCAACCAAAGTATAAATAGTAACTTACTCAAGAATCAAATTAAAATCAATCAGTCAATTTAAACATAGGTTCTTTGTATTCGTCTAAATAAATTCTATTGATAAAATCCGGACATTGGTATTGATAATTCCACATAACATTGAATCTATTTGCCTACGAATATGTTCTTGTATACTTTTGTTTTAGAATAATTACAACAAAAAAAAATAATATAAAATCAACAACTTGCCAACACATACAATATTTCATTTGTCGTCAATTATAAAGTAAATTTCATTACTATTTATACGCATATTGAAAGTAGATGAATTATAATCATTGGGTTCAAAACCCGAAAGTTTTTTACAGAATTCAACCAATTAATTAAAAACAATATGAAAACAAACATCAAAGTCTCAGCAAAAGTAATTATCATAATGATTTTTACTATTTTCTCCAGTAGCATTTTATATGCACAACCGGGTCAAGGTCAGGGAGGTCAACAAGGACCACCTCCAATTCCAAATGCAAAACAAGTAACAGCATTGGTGAATGATTTGTCCAAAGAATTAACGTTAAGTGACACTCAAAAAGCAAGTGTTTCGAAATTATACACTGCACATTTTGATGAATTAAGAAAAATGACGTCCGATAATGCAAAACCAAAACGGGAAGAAATGGACGCATTAAAAACAGATTTAGAAAAACAAGTAAAAGCAGTACTAACAAAAGACCAACAAAAGAAATATGCTGCATATCTTAAAAAACAAGATCCACGTCAAGGCGGAGGTCAAACAAGGCAATAAAAATTCATTTAAAATTATAATTATGAAATCAATTCAAGAATCAAAATCATTAGGAGTAATTTTATTTACTTTTTTATTAATGGGAGTTTCTCTTTTTAGTGGCTGTACAAAAGATATCGGTGTTGATACCACCGCCACCCTTACCTATCCGATTGTGGATACATACCAGGGATTAACCTACGATGATCTCACACAAGTTAGCCCTCCTGCAGAGGGAGAATCATACTACGGACAGGATGCACAATACACAGGAAATAACCCTAGCTACACCGACAACGGTGACGGCACCATTACCGACAATGTAACTAGTTTAATTTGGGCTCAAGACTTATGTCCATCTACAAGGAGTTGGTCTGATGCCAGATATTATTGCGATACATTGACAACGGGAGGGTATACAGATTGGCGCATGCCCACAGTAAAAGAGCTGTGGTCAATCAGAGACTTTTCAATGGGATGGCCATGGGTGAATACCGACTATTTTTACCTGGTTGGTGATGGTACTGAAATGGGAAAACATCATTCATGGACATCAAATACTTACCTCGTTGAAGACGAATACCAAAACGAACAAGTAATAGGCGATCCACATTTTATTGTTAATGACTGGACAGGTCATATCAAAGCAATGAGCGGAAATAGATTCGTAAGACCTGTACGAGGAGTTGAAACTTATGGTATCAACGATTTTGTTGACAACGGCGATGAAACAATTACAGATAATGCTACAGGATTGATGTGGTCTAAAAACGACAGTGGAGAAGGATTTCTTTGGGAAGGTGCTTTAGCCTATGCTGAAAACGCTACAGTTGCAGGTTATGACGACTGGCGTCTGCCAAATGCCAAGGAATTACAGAGTATAGCTGATTACTCCGGCGCTTTCCCTGCCATGAATACGACCTATTTCAACCTTACAAAACTTACAAATATAAAAGGGCAAACCGATTATCCGTTTTACTGGTCAAGCACATCCAACCCAATTGAAGGTGATAATACTGAAGAAAGTGGTGGTACTGTATATGCATGGGTTTTAGCTGCAGGTTATAACACAGATATGGAAGGTAATGATTTGCACGGAGCAGGTTCAGTCGTTTTCGTCTCTAAATCGGAAGAGTATCTTACAGAATATGACATGGAAATCCATCATTACAACTATGTGCGACTGGTTCGCGGTGGTAATGTAACCAAAACACCTGATGGCAATCCTGATTGTATCAATTCTGATCGTACAGTTAGTTTCCCAGACACTAACACTACCATTGGCGGTGGCGGCGGTGATACTGGCGGAGACACTGGCGGAGGTGCTACCATAGATTTTACACCTGGTGTAACTTACCTTGCAACCCTAGGTATAACTGTAACTGTGGCTGAGCTAACCGCAATAATTGGAGGACCTACTGCACCTACTGCAGCAGAACTTGTAGTTAATTTTGCAGCAAAGAGTATTGTAATTACTGAAGCACAGGCACAAACTCTGTTGGACACACTTAAATTGGCATAATCATTAGGAACCAATTATAAATAAATCAAAATGTCAATTCAAAGTATAAATGGTTGCATCGGTTGTGGCACGTGTGTAAAAACGTGCCCAACGGATGTACTTCGATTAGATGAAAAAACAGGCAAGGCATTTATTAAATATCCAGCCGACTGTCAAATATGTCATTTGTGTCGGATGTATTGTCCGGTTGATGCCATTACAATTTCACCCGAAAAGTCAATACCGGTAATCGTATCATGGGGATAATCATGGAGAAGTTAATTAAAAAATACAATATCATTATTGCTATTGTTGTATTTATAGGGATTCCATTGCTCTTTTATTCGTTGGGAAATTATCCAAGACGTTCTATTCTAAAAGAGTCTATTTCTATACTTACAATACTGGCATTATTTCAGATGTTGTCTCAGTTTTATCTTGCCCGTAGTAATAAAGTAATGCTTCAAGCCAATAAAATGGCTTCGGTAGTCAAAGTCCATAAGTTTATAGGTTACTTCTTTGTAAGTATTTTGCTGCTTCATCCGATCTTAATTGTATTTCCCCGATATTTTGAATCGGGGGTAGAGCCGATAACAGCACTTATAGCTTTGCTGACTAGCTTTGACAATACAGGCGTATTATTAGGAATGATTGCTTATGTTTTAATGCTCATTTTAGGGTTAACTTCATTAATGCGCAACAAGCTACCTCTGTCGTATAAATCATGGAGAGTGTTTCATGGAATTCTGTCTGTATTATTTATTGGCTTTGCGACTTGTCATGTTATATCACTGGGTCGTCATTCCAGTTTCCCATTTTCGTTGTACATTGCTGGAGTTGCATTTTTTGGAGTATTATTTCTATTGAAAATGTATTTTTCTAAATTAATCAAAAGAAAGGGAGATATTTAAATGTCTGATTTAATACAAAAGAACGAAATTTCCCGCAGGGATTTTTTAAAACTATCAGGAAAAGCGGCAGGAATAGCCACGCTTGCTTATATTGGAATTTCACAAGGATGGGCTGAAAATAAAACAAAAATAAATCCCCAACAATTAGGTCTTTCCGAAAGTGAAACAGATGTATTGGTTATCGGGGGTGGAATGGCAGGCTTATTTGCAGCCGTAAAAGCGCATGATACCGGAGCAAAAGTCATGCTTATATCTAAAGGACGATTAGGGTCATCGGGTGAAACGCCTTTTGCAAAAGGCTTATTCGTCTATGATCCAAAAAAAGAAAAATTAAGTATTGATGAATTTGTAGATAAAGTTTCACGTTCGGCTTTAGGCTCAAACAATGCTATATATACTCGCCAAATGGCTGAACATTCGCTCAAACGGGTAAATGAACTTAAAAGTTGGGGATTTTTTGATTCTGCACTATACAACGAATCTTTCAATCGACCCATTAACGAAAGAAACATTCCTGTCGTAGAACGTGTGGTGATAACACATCTTATTAAAGAAAACGGGCGTATTGCAGGTGCTGCCGGATTTAGTCTGGATGAAGAGAAAATGCATATTTTCAATGCGAAAAGTGTAATACTCTGTACTGGAGCAGGTGGCTTTAAACCCAATGGATTCCCGATATGCGACCTTACGCACGATGGCACAATAATGGCTTACAATATTGGGGCAAAAGTAACCGGCAAAGAGTGGAACGATGGGCATGGTGGGCAAGCTACAAATGCAGCAGATTGTTACAATGGATGGCATGGAATGTTCGACAGAAAACCCGGTTTAACAGGCGTTGATGTGCATCACGATTTAGGGGTTGATCTAAATTATAAGGCTTATGTGGCAGGTGGACCTGTACAAATGGGACGACCAGGAATGAGCAATGAGCAAGAAGCAAAAGGTGGCCCATATGTTCCAGCCGAATTTCAGAAAGCTGGTCGTCCACAAGAAGATTCTAAAAATGGCGGTGGACCTCCTGCTGATGGCAAAGGGCCAAAAGATGGTGAAAGACCTAGAGATGGCAAAGGACCAGGAGATGGAAAAGATGGTGACAAAGGTGGTGCGCCTGGAATGAATGGTGTAATGGTTGGTGGGTCTTCAGCTGGTATGTCCATCCATAAATCGGAAGGATTGGTGCCAATAAATGATAAATGCGAATCGAACATCCCGGGATTGTATGCAGCCGGAGATGCTTTAGGTTCGTATATGGCCGGAGCAATTTACACTCAGGTTGGCTCTTCATTGACTGGCTCTGCTGTGCAGGGAGCAGTTGCCGGCGAAGCTTCTGCAGATTATGCTAAGGGAGTCAAACTCGCTACCATTTCTAAAACAAAAATACAAGAAATACAAGATGAAATATGGGCACCTTTAAAACTGAAAGCAGGTTACAGTCCGGCTTGGGTAACCCAAACTTTACAAGGAATAATGATTCCTAATTTCATTTTATATATCAAAAAAGAAAAGCTATTGCAGGCAGCTTTAGCTTATGTTGAAGAGTTGCGTGATCATCACGTACCACTATTAATGGCTTCCGACATGCACGAATTGCGTTTGGCACATGAAACTGTAAATATGATCACAACAGCAGAAATGAAACTGAAAGCATCTATTATGCGTACCGAAAGTCGTTGCAGCCATTATCGCCTCGATTATCCCGAAATGGATGACGTAAATTGGCGTGCATGGAT
Source organism: Paludibacter sp. (assembly GCA_028692715.1). Taxonomy (GTDB): domain Bacteria; phylum Bacteroidota; class Bacteroidia; order Bacteroidales; family Paludibacteraceae; genus Paludibacter. Next base: position 78,914 of record JAQUWU010000021.1, read on the forward strand.
TAATATTTTTAAAGGAGCTGATGGTAAAATGCATTTTGAAAAACAAGCTTTTGGTACTTGGCCAAAATAATGTGATTCTCTCATAAACTGCCAATTGGCATTATTTGTTTACCATTTATTTGATTATAATCCGACTTCAATTAAACGATGAAGTTAGTTTTTAGTCAAATAAATGGTAAATCTATTTTAATAATACCATCTGTACTTATAAAATAGTCCAAAGCTATTTTATAAGTCTACCGTGGTTAATGCCGATGCATAGAAATAAATAGGACAATGAGACTTTGTCGAAATTGGACTATATTATTTCTGCAATCGGTATAAAACTCTATTATGAAACTTTTTAGTACTAAACAATTTCAATTTACAATTCTTATTTTGCTTGCTATGAGTTTGAATCTAAATGCTGAAAATAATATAGTTTCAGTTTCAGCCATTCAAAATGATAAAAGGATAGCTACAGAAAAGGATACTTCATTGCTAGAAACCAAAACACCCGACAATATAGATTTTAGTGTAACCATTATCGGTTCCGGAAATCCACAATACAATCCCGAACGCACACAACCCTCTGCTTTGGTGCAATACAAAGGCATAAAGTTTTTAGTGGACATGGGCAACGGCACTATGACTCATCTCGAAGAATTGGGATTATCGGGTAAAAATTCACTGGATGCATTATTTCTAACGCACAATCATATCGACCACAACGCAGAGTTTATTCCTATGGTTCATGATGAACTGATGACGGGGAGAGAATTTTTAATTGCAGGTCCTGCACCCATTGATGAAATGGTCAGTTATACGAAGAAATTTTATAAAGAAGACCTGAATTATAGGATGAGTGGTAGGGGAAAAACCTTTGATGAAAACAACACAAAGGAAACGGTGAAAGTGTTGAAAGGAGGCGAAAGTTTTGAATACAAAGGAGTCAAAATATCGACCATTGAAGTGCCGCACAGTATCAAAACCATAGCTTATCGTTTTGATGTGGATGGAAAATCGATTGTCATTACCGGCGATTTAAGTTACACCAACCAATTGCAAAAACTTGCAAAAGATGTGGATGTTTTGGTAATTGATGGTAAAACAGCTTCGAATAGAAATGGAGCTGGAACGTCCAATCAAAGTGCAACGTCCAATCAAAGAACTCAAAGTGGCGGACAACAAAATGCTGCAAATGGAAGTGTTCAGGCTCATGCATCCATTGACGAAATTGCAAAAATGGCTGTAGAATGTAATGCGAAAACGATGGTATTAACGCATTTGGGCACTCAACCCGTAGATTTGGATGCTACAGCAAAGCGATATGCCGATTTAGGTTTTAAAGGTAAAGTAATTGTAGCTGCTGATTTTCTTACAATTACCCCTGATGGTGAAAGTTTTATGTTGACAAAAACCACTACCGGAACTTCTACTCCTCAGAGAGGTCAAAATGGAGCAAACAAAAATTCTCAAACCTCAACGAATCAGAATAAATCTGTCGGTCAGGCATCCGGTCAACAGGGAAATCCAATGGACCGTTTTGATACCAATGGTGATAACAAAATAAGCGAATCGGAAGCCAAAGGGCAGTTAAAAGAAAACTTTTCGAAGCTAGATGTGAATCATGATGGCTTTATAACATCAGATGAATTGAAGAAAAAACCTTAAAGATTTATTTTTACTGATAAAAAATAGGTAACTACTCAGCCCCCCAACCCCTCCCTCGTTCCTCATGAGGTAAACACCTAAAGGGGGAGTTCTGGAGCGACATTCATCATTTATGCGCTTTTATTTGGCTGTTTTTTTGTGAAAATTACATTTTTTTTACTCTGCAATTTACCTAAAAACGTCAAATGAAGTACTTCTTGAAGTGCTGAGTAGTCACAAAAATAGCATTCTATTGAAATTAATTAATTTTTTCAATTCTTGGCTTTAGTTTTGTTATTGTTTAATTCAATAAAATGAGAAAGCAAATGAGAACATTTTTAATTTTTACGGTTCTACAATTTGTTATTATGAGTACCCTGTTCCCTGCACAGACAGTAGGATTATTCCTTAACTCAACAACTTCCTTTAACGGTTATACTTTGTTTGCACCACTTGGCAGCACAACAACTTATTTAATTAATAATTGTGGCGAGCAAGTGCATAGTTGGACTTCAAATTACAAACCCGGGCAATCCGTTTATTTCCTCGAAAACGGTATGTTGCTACGCACCGGCAACACCAACAACAGTGTTTTTGGAACTACCGGCGGAGTTGGAGGTATAATAGAAATGATTGATTGGGACAGCAATGTTATTTGGAGTTATACAATTTCAAGCACAACCGAATGCCAACATCACGATGTAGAATATTTACCAAATGGTAATATCTTAGCCATAGTTTGGGAGCTAAAAACAGCTGCCGAAGCAACTGCAGCAGGCAGAACAACTTCGGGGACGACACTTTGGTCGGATAAAATTGTGGAAATAAAACCCGATTTAGTGAATGGAGGTGGAACCATTGTTTGGGAATGGAAAGCTTGGGATCATTTGGTACAAGACGAAAATGCTAGCAAAAGTAATTATGGCACTGTGTCAAGTTCTCCTCAGTTAATTGATTTGAATTATTATTTGGGGGCTGCTACTGGCTCTGATTGGTTACATGGCAATTCGGTGGATTACAATGCTAAACTGGATCAAATAGTATTTAGCTGTCATAACTTTAGCGAAATCTGGATCATAGACCACTCCAGCACCATGAGCGAAGCTGCAAGTCATGCAGGAGGCACCCAAGGCAAAGGCGGCGATTTGCTTTACCGTTGGGGAAATCCCCGCACATACAATCAAGGTACAACCAGTGATCAGAAACTATTTTTACAACACAATGCCAACTGGATTGATGACAGTTATAAGGATGGTGGTATGATTATGGTATTCAACAACCAAGCAGGCGAAACAACTTACTCAACTGTAAACGTAATAGAAACTCCTGTAAATACGAATGGAAGTTATAATAAATTCGGGACAACTTTTGCACCAACAGATTTTCAATGGACTTACAAAGCTGCTACACCAAGTGATTTTTATGCCAATAACATTTCTGGTGCTACCCGATTATCCAATGGCAACACATTGATTTGCTCAGGTACCAATGGGACATTTTTCGAAGTAGATTACAGTGGAAATACGGTTTGGAAATATATAAGCCCTGTAAAAGCCACAGGTGTAATGGCGCAGGGAACTACAGTCTCAAACAACCTATGTTTCAGGGCCGAAAGATATGTACCTAGTTTTGCTGGATTCACAGGGAAAACATTAACTTCCACAGGCTATATTGAAACAGGTTCAACTTTTACATGCACTTTAAATACAGCTTTAAATGAAGTAAATTCAACTTCCCAAATCATAATATATCCTAACCCGGCTCAAAATGAGCTAAATGTAAAATCTGAATCAACTATCAAATCAATATCCATCTGCGATGTTTTAGGCAGAAAAATGACAGATTTATTTCCAAATCAACCCTCAGCCAATATAAGTTTGGAGAAATATCAAGATGGAATTTACGTAATAAATTCAACGACAATTGATGGTAAAACTCAAGTAAATAAATTCACTATAAATAAATAAAATTATAAAACACCAAGATATAAAATAGCAATTTTGGACACACAAGGACTCCCGAGATAGTTATCGGGATATAAAAACACAAAACACTATCTCTTCCCGATCTAATTCCCCCTTTAGGGGGATAGGGGGCAGATTAATAAAAAAATAAAATTATGAAATACATATTTACAATCATATTAGCATCAATTCAGTTCATTGCCTGTTACGGTCAAACTTCAAAAATACCTGGAACTGGTCAAACTAACTCGTACAATCTAACAGGTATAATAACTTTGCCAACAGAAAGTCAGGCTTTTTTTGGTCAGAACACTAATCATCCCGGAAACACACCTTCGTACACCGACAATGGGAATGGTACTGTAACCGATAATGTTACAGGCTTGATGTGGGAAAAAACCACCGACAAAAATGGTGATGGAATAATTAATTATTACGACAAATCAACTTATACCAATGCTTTGGCTGGTGCTGCATCTTGCAAAACTGGTGGCTATACAGATTGGCGATTACCAACCATAAAAGAACAGTACTCACTAATGATGTACTACGGTGCTGAACCGAGTCCAACTGCTACAAGTATTGGAAATGCCGTGCCTTACATCAATACCAACTATTTCACTTTTGGTTATGTCGATTTGAGTTCGGGATCACACGGTGGCAGTTCAGACGAACGATTAATTGATGCTCAATATGCTTGTGCAAGCATTTATGTATCAACTACT
>JAQUWU010000022.1:0-30683 GCA_028692715.1 Paludibacter sp.
TTAACTGTTGGGTCAAATACAACATTAGCTCTTACTTCAACTTCCTCTTTTAGCTTCACTCCGGCAAGTGCAACGGTAAATGGGACTATATCTGTTAGTAATTCGGCTACTTTAGTTAAAGGAACTGGAACTCTTTCATTCAATACAGGAAGTACTTACATTCACAATAGAGATGGTGGAGCTATTCCCACTGCTACATGGAATGAAAGTTCAACTACCAACATCGCAGGAATGATTTCGACTAGTCCAACCGGGTTCAATCAATCATTTGGTAACTTTAGCTGGAATAGTTCAAACACCGGAACTAATACAACAGATGGCGATATGACAGTGAAAGGTAATTTCACTTTAACACAAGGGACATTTTCATTGTCTAACGGTTCTGTAAGAAATTTATACGTTTTAGGTAATTATATTCAAAGTGGAGGAATTTTCAACTTTAACAATTCAACTTCTTCGGTTTTAGCTAAACTTTATCTATCCGGGAATCTTACAAACACGATTGCTTCCACACCAGCCAACGGGAGTATGACTACATTAGGAGCCGGTGCATACAATGGGGAAATCATTTTTAATGGAACAGCAGCTCAAACCATTTCTATAACTGCGGTAGATGCTATCCAATGGGCAAGTATTACTGTAAATGCAAATAGTAGCCTTAAGTTGTTGACAGATTTACAATTATTGGGTAACAATTCAAATGCACAATATTATGCGAACTTTACTGTTAATGGGACGATTGATGTTGGCACTTATATAATTAGTACTTCAAGTTCTTCCGAATCTTCATTCTTTTATTTGAACTCAGGAGCAAGCATTTTAACCGCCAATACTCAAGGGCTTTCTACAACAAGTTCAACCGGAAGTATTCAAATCCCTAATCCTACATTCAATATTGGAGCTAATTACACTTATAATGGAAGTACTGCTCAGATGACAGGTATTGCATTAACCGGAGCAAATAATCTGACAATAAATAATATTGCAGGAGTAACTCTTTCTGCTACAGTTAGTGTATCCGGTGTACTTACTCTTTCAAATGGCATACTGACAACTTCTTCTTCAAATTTATTAAATTTAACTAATACTGCAACCACTGCAATTTCAGGCGGTTCAACGACCGCATTTGTAAACGGGTCTATAAATTGGACATTACCTGCAAGCTTAACTTCAGGCTCTACTTATAATTTCCCTGTCGGTAAAGGCTCTACTTATTTGCCTTTTTCATTAGTAAATCCAACAACCGGTACAAGTGCTGTTCTTGCAAAAATTGAAGCCTTTACTTCTAGTGCTGGTGGAACTGTAGATGCAACATTAAATTCAATCAGTAGTACCGAATATTGGACGCTTTCAACGGTAGGAGATTTTACAAACAGCTCGGTTTCAGCCACACGAACAACAGCAATAAGTCCTAATGATGTTATTGCCGGAAGTCCGACGGTTTCAGGTCAATATACAACTTTAGCAGGTACTGCCGGTACTTATGGAGTTACTGCTTCAAATTCAATAGGATCAAACAGAACTTTTGTGTTTGCATCTAAAAAATCTACTATTGTTACAGGGTCAATTACCGGTTCTCCTTTTTCTCCAAATTCATCAGTATCTGTTCCATTCACAATTACCGGAAGTTTTGTATCTGGAAATATATTCACAGCACAACTTTCTGATAATAGTGGCAGTTTTACTTCAGCGGTAAATATTGGTACATTAACTTCTACCACTGCAGGAACTATTTCGGCTACAATACCTTCTAATGCAGTTACTGGAACTGCCTATAGAATTCGAGTTATTAGTAGTAACCCGGAAATTACCGGTACTAATAACGGCACTAATTTAACTATTACAAACTCAGCTACAATAACTGTATCTAAGACTTCTCTATCAGGTTTTAGTTATGATTTTGGTTCAGGTCCGTCTGCTGAGCAAACATTTACCGTTAGTGGAAGTGGATTATCTGATAGTATTTATGTCGCTCCTTCTACTAACTTTGAGATTTCAACCACATCCGGTTCTAATTTTCAATCAACGGCTATTTCGCTAAAGCAAACTGGAGGTACGGTTTCTGCTACAACTATTTATGTTCGTTTAAAATCAGGTTTATCCGTTGAAACTTATGCATCGGAAAATATCATATCTACTTCAACTGGTGCAACCTCAAAAACGGTTGTAGTTTCAGGATCAGTATATGCAACGTATTGCTCTTCATCAGGGAGTACGTCTTATGAAACGAGTGTTACATTTGTCGATTTTAATACAATTAGTAATTCTTCTGCAAAACCATCAGGGTACAGCAATTATACTTCTTTGATAACAAATGTTTATACAAATAATTCTTATAATTTGACTGTAAACCTCAATACTGATGGGAACTGGACAGTTTATGCAAATGCATGGATTGACTGGAACCACAATGGAAGTTTTGATGATGACGGCGAGTCTTATCCTCTTGGATATATTAAAAATTCTACTAACGGGGCTACAAGTTCGTGTCCACTTTCAGTAACGATACCTTCCACAGCTGTTTCAGGCAACACTAGAATGAGAGTTTCCGCCAGATTCAACAGTGCCGCAACTGCCTGTGGAACCAATTTTGATGGAGAAGTGGAAGATTACACATTAAATGTTATTTATCCAACGATTACAACTGGAACAATTTCAGGTTCGCCTTTTACAGATGGTAGTTCTGTATCTGTACCTTTTACAGTTTCAAGCAGTTTTTTAACAGGAAATATATTTACTGCTCAATTATCAAATGCAAGTGGTAGTTTTACATCCCCGATAAGTATTGGCACGTTAACATCAACTACATCCGGGACCATATCTGCAACTATACCAACTAGTACAACAACCGGTACTGGTTACAGAATTCGAGTAATAAGTAGTAGTCCTGTTGTTACAGGTTCTGATAACGGAACAAATCTTTCTGTTGTGGGTCAGCCATTTATTACAACATCTACTACCGGTATAACCGGTTTTACTTATCCACTGGGTTATGGTCCTTCTACGACACAGTCCTTTACTGTAAGTGGAACAAATTTAACAGGGAATATATCGCTTACTCCGTCATCAAATTATCAAATATCTACCACAGATTCACCTTCGTTTGTATCAAGTAGTATAATCACTCTACCGGTTGTTTCCGGAAGTGTTGTTTCAACGCCTATTTATGTCCGGTTGAAAGCTGGATTAGCTTTAGGTACATATTCTGCTGATACAATTAAAATACTTTCATCCGGGACAACAACAAAAAAATTAACTTGTAGCGGTAGTGTAGTTACGGCACCGGTTATTTCTACTTCAGCTATCTCAGGTACTTTTAGCTATGTATTTGGAGCAGGACCATCCAGCTCAAAAACATTTAAAGTCAGCGCTACAAATCTTGGTAGTAGTGTTATTATTACGCCGCCTACTGATTACGAAATTTCATCAAATGGTGGCACATCATATCAATCGACCGCCATAACACTTTCAGTTTCTTCGGGCAATACTTCAACTTACACTGGAGTGTTAGATACGACAATTATCACCATTCGATTAAAATCAGGATTAAGTGTAGGTAGTTATTCAGAAAATGTTGTAGCATCCTCCACTAGTGCTGTTTCAAAGAACGTGGCAGTATCAGGTACAATTACAGCATCTACCACTATTTTCAATGCCATTTCTTTCTTGTCAGGATTTATCTATACTTATGGAAATGGTCCTTCGGGAATTCAGTCTTTTGTTGTTAAAGGAATAGCATTGGCAGATAGTGTTACTGTAACACCTCCAACAAATTTTGAAATCTCTAAAAATGGATCTACCTTCCAACTTACATCTTTTAAAATTTCTGCTACGAATTCTGACACAATCGTTTATGTTCGAATGAAAAGTGGATTGGCAGTTAACACTTATGGTCCATTGAACTCCAGTGTTGTCTTGACTTCTAGCGGTGCCATTACAAAAAGTGTAGCTTGTAAAGGTCAGGTTGTAGCTTCAAGTTCAAAAACGTTATTAGCTTCAAGAACCACACTTACAGGTTTTGGATACGAATTTTCTCATGGACCTTCTTCACCACAAACTTTAACGGTAAGTGGTGCTTCGCTAACTGCAAATATAGTTGTTACAGCTCCTACAAATTATGAAATTTCATTATCAACTGATTCAAGTTATTCTTCATCTTTAAGTTTAGCTTTAACAGGCACTAGAGTAAACCCAACATATGTATACGTTCGATTAAAATCCGGTTTAGCAGCTGGCGATTATGGCACTTTAACAAGTCCTGTCAATTTAACTATCACTTCAACAGGTGCAACAGCTTTAAATGTAAGTTTAATAGGAAAAATTTTCACTTCCCCGTTGATAGCTGCTAGCGGAGGTGGAAATTATTGTGAAGGAGATCCAATATATTTAAGAAGTATTGGCTCTGACATCCAAAGTTTCTATTGGACAGGACCAAATAGTTATTATACAACGACTCAAAACCCAACTCTTACCACCAATGCAACAGCAAGTTTAAACGGCACTTATATTGTAAATGGAAGTGTAGTAGTAGGAGGAAATTTAGTCACAAATGGAGACTTCGAAGCCGGGAATACCAGTTTTTCAAGTGGTTATGGGTATGTAGAACCGAGTTCTTCTGCTCTTTGGCCGGAAGCCTTATACACTGTAGTTCAATTACCAAGTTCGGTGCACTCTGATTTCACAAGTAATCCTGACCACACCACCGGAAGCGGTTATCAAATGGTTGTGAATGGGGCTTCTACTGCAGGTGTTGTTGTTTGGAGTCAATCAGTACCGGTAATTCCCGGAGCAACTTATCAATTTAGTTATTCCGAGCAAACAGTTAATATCACACAGGTTCCCAAAAACGCATCACAACTACAACTTTATGTAAATGGCGTATCTGCCGGTCCGGTATATACTGCTCCACTTGTAAATTACCAATGGGATACTTTTGTATATAATGCCGCCGCCGGAACGAACAGAGTTTTAAATTTGGAATTAATAAATCAAAATACAGTTGCAACCGGTAATGACTTTGCATTGGATGATATTATTTTCCAACAAATTTTACCAGCAACTGCAGATGCAACTGTAGTAGTAGGTACAAAAGTACCAGTAAGTGTCAGCGTAGCTGCTTCTCCCGGCACTGACGTTTATTCTAATACAACAGTTACATTTACGGCTACTCCGACAAATGGTGGAGCTACTCCTACTTATCAATGGCAGGTAAAAACAGCCGGTGGAAGTTGGACAGAAGTAGGAAGTAATAGTACCACTTATACATATATTCCTCTTGATGGAGATTCCGTTTCATGTACATTAACATCATCGTTAACCTGTGTTACAAATAATCCGGCTATTGCTTCGGTTAATATGGTAGTAACGTTAAGAGTAAATTATTGGATGGGATATACCGATACTGACTGGGGTAAACCGGAGAATTGGACTGCCGATTATGTTCCGCTAACCGGTGAAGATGTTGAATATGCAACAGTAGCGAATTTTGGCACATCAGCAATGAAAGATTTATGGCTTGACCACGACAGAACAATTGGAAGCTTAATAAATGCAACAACAAAAAGACTTGTAATACCGGCAGCAAAAGGTCTGATTGTAAACAATACGGTTAATACAGATGGAAGTGTAGATCGCATCTATATATATGGAAGTGACACGCAAGCTCAAGGGTCATTAAGCTTTCACAATTTAGAAAGTCAACCCGTTTCTGCAACAGTGGAAATGTACTCAAAAGCTTCTATTAATCATACAAATGACACCATTAACAACATATATAAGTGGCAGTATTTTGGTAGCCCTTTACGATCGGTTAAAGCTACACCAACATTTAATGGCTCATACGTAAGAAAATGGTATGAAACCGGAACAACCATCCAGAATCACTGGATTCAGTTGCAAAATGATTCAATTGTTCATCCATTTTATGGTTACGAAATTTGTCAGGAGTCGCCGAAGTACCTTTATTTTAAAGGGCAATTGGTTAACAGCGATTTCAATTCAGGACAAATGTCATATACCTATTTTGGAGTAGATGATCAGCGGAATGCATTATATCCGGGTCAGCATGTATTTGCTAATCCATATACAGCTGCTATAGACATCACTCAACTGGAGTTTGGTGCAAATGTAGAAGCATCAGTATACCTTTACAATACAGGAACATTTAGTATTTGGGAATTTAATGGAGAAGGAACTACAACAACTACGAGCGACGAAGGTCAATATTTAGTTGTTCCACAAAACACTGCCGGAAGTTTAGATCTTCCAAGCCAAGTACCATCTATGCAATCAATGCTTGTTAAAGCATTGGGAACTACTAATGCAACATTTAATATCAATTATAATTCGGTAATAGTGAATAATACCGATTTACAAAGAGTAAAAGCTCAACAGGGTTCAAATGAAAGAATTTGCACGAAGATTGATGTGGTTGGGAAAGAGTATTCAGACAAGATGTGGCTATTTACCGATCCTTCCTGCACACGAAATTTTGACAATGGCTGGGATGGATATAAAATCATTGGTAATTCTTTAAATCCTCAAATTTATGCAATAGAACCTGACGGCAATTATCAGGTGAATGCCGTTAATGACATAAACAATACTCTGTTGGCATTTCAAGCAGGTAAAGACCTTGAATACAATTTAGTATTTACTCAACAAAACTTACAGAGATATTATCAAAAAGTTTATTTATTAGATCTTGTTGAAAACAAAACAATTGATATTACTGAATCGGGAACGGTATATAAATTCTATGCCGAATCAACTCCGAAACCAGTAAACAGATTTCAAATTGTAACAAGACCGTATGAAAAGAATGCGGCAGATGTTGATTCAAAAGTAAAAGTATTTAGTGCCGGTAAAAATGTTTTTGTTCACAATGAAGGCGATTTAGATGGTGAATTAATAGTTTATGATATCTACGGAAGATACTTATTGAAGAAACCTTTTGTTGCAAATGGAATTACTACAATTAAGACAAACTATATCACCGGCGGTTATATCGTTAGAATTAAAACAGCTGAAGAAGAATTTTCAAAGCGAATTATAATTACTAAATAGTGAAAAAAAGAAAACAAAATATAATTATAGGATTTATATCATGGGCTAGTTTGCTCTTGCTAGTTCTTTATTCTCCCATTGGTAGCCCTGATTTATACAGACCAAACTACTATTACACAAGATATCAGACAGTAAACTTTAATAGCAGTGGCTTTGCAAAAAGAATCAAAACAAATAGCAATTCGGGCAACAAGAACAATATTAATGTTCCTACTTATAGCACGCAATCTAATAAAAGAACATCCTATTCTGTGAATAAAAATAATTATGCTAAAAACAATAATTATTCATTACCAATGATTACGAATAATAATCATTTAAAAAATAATTCTAGTACAGGATCTGATGAAACCGGGTTTAGTGGTTTTAGTTCAAACAAATTAGGGAGTAGTTCGACAAATAGTTCTGATTTTCAAAATAATAATTTAATTTCAACATCAACAGACTTATCCTTGCTTTCGGACAATAATATTACTCGTCAAGGTTCAACAGAGACAGATCAATTAGGGACTCCGACTACTGACCCAGGTGGAGATCCTTTTGGACCTCCGATTCCAGTGCCGGATGGTTGGGGATTTTTATTAGTACTTGCCGGAATTTATACTGTGGTAAAAAAATATGTATTGAAATAATCAAAGGAACCTAAGTAATACCATCTGTACATATAAAATAGCCCAAAGCTATTTTATATGTCGATTGGGGTTAATGCCTTTGCTTCAAACAGATAGTATCAATAAGACGTAGTCGATATTGAACTATATTGTTTGTGCAAACGGTACAATTTCATTTTAACAGAGTCAATATCTAAAGTTAATTACTACCAACTCCGATTGAGTTCCAATTCTGTATTGTGGTCCCCAGAGTCCTAACCCTGAAGAGACATAATAATTTGTATTTCCTTTTTTCATAAAGCCATAACCCAACTCATACATTTTATTAACAAAGAAAACTCCGGGGACAAATTGTCCATTATGCGTATGTCCTGAAAATTGGAAATCAATATTATTGTCTTCTGCTTCCTCTAAATGGAAGGGTTGATGATCTAATAATATCAAGGGTTTCGTTTTATCTAAATTTTTTACTAACTCACTTATAGTCTTTCGACTAGGAGTACTTCTATCTTCTCTTCCAATAATATAAAAGCTACTATCAACCAAACAACTTTCGTCTCTCAAAACAATAACCCCGGCTGACTTTAAATAATTAGCAGTAGCATCCGGTTTCTCAGCATAATGTTCATGATTCCCATTTATTGCATAAACGCCTAATGGTGCAACAATAGCCCTAAACTCTTCATCCATCTTTTGGCGAATAACAGGTTCCAATAGCCTATCGGAAACATCTCCCCCAAACAACACAATATCTGGATGCTGTGCATTTATCATCTCTACATAGCTTTTGAATCGATCTTTATCTATCGAAATACCTAAATGAATATCACTGACAGCAACGATTTTTATTACTTTATTCTGTACTGGTTTGGACGATTTTATATTTAAATTAACTATCTTTGGATGATTAAAATTATAATTACCAATTATCATCGTAACACCAATTACAGCTAAAGACATAATCATAAACCAATATCTGAACGTAGTCATTCCAGTTGGAAAAAAGTGTATAAAATGATTTAAAACACGAATTATATCAACAAATAAAAAGGATATTAAAAGATATATAAATAGTATTATATAGGAAAACCCAACAAAACTAACATATTTTGCAGTTGGCATAGGTAACAAATTTCCAAAGATCATACTTCCAATCAATGTTAGAAACAAGATTATCATTGCAATCAGATAATAAACTTTTAACGAAGAAGTGACTAATAAAGCCTGCCAGCCACGAAGTATAACATACGCATTAATCAACAAAATAACAGTAAAGGCGATAATAAAAAATCCAATTTTCATATTATATATTTATATTTAAATAGAAATTTAAACGTTTTGTTTCTGATATTGTTTTACAATTAAGACTATTCATCTAATCTTTATTAATTTTGTACAAAATTTTATTAGCGAAGAATCATTTCATACAAAAGTATACAAATCGAACAACAGTTACTTTAACTATCTGAAATTTTACTCATTATTATATTATTTATCAAGTCTGAAATGAAGAAGAAAATTCCATTTTTATTAATAATACTTTATTGTTTTGAGTTTTCATTAAGTGCTCAAAAGGTAGGGCTTGTGCTAAGCGGTGGTGGCGCAAAAGGAATTACGCACATTGGAATTATTAAAGCTTTAGAAGAAAACAATGTCCCTATTGATTTTGTAGCCGGAACTTCAATGGGAGCTATTATTGGTGGCATGTACTCAATGGGTTTCACGACGGATGAAATGATAGTGCTCTTAAAGTCGGATGATTTTAAACGCTGGTCAACAGGAGAAATTGAATCGAAATATATTTACTATTATCGTAATACCGATCCAAAACCAAGTTTTGTTGAAATTCCTTTTAAAATTGAAAATTTTGATTCGTTAGAAATTTCTCGAAAGTTATTTCCTACAAATATTATCCCTCCCCGTCAAATGAACTATGCATTTCTACCACTATTCGCGCAGGCAAGTGCAGCTGCAGATGGGGATTTTGACAAACTTTTTGTTCCTTTTCGATGTGTTGCATCTGATATTTACAATAAGAAAGCTGTTGTCTTCAAAAATGGCGATTTAGGCGATGCCGTTAGAGCATCCATGACATTCCCGTTTGTGTTTAAACCTATTATGATTAACAATAGTTTATTATTTGATGGTGGCATTTACAATAATTTTCCAATTGATGTAATGCGTGAAGATTTTAATCCAGATGTTATAATTGGAAGTGTAGTGTCAAACAATCCCAAGAAACCGGACGAGAGGGATATAGTGATGCAAATAGAAAACATGATTATGAGTCGAACAGATTATTCGGTTAAGAAAGATGAAGGAATTCTTTTAAAATTTGAGACCAGTAACATAAAAACGTTTGACTTTTCTCATGTTGATGAACTTGTAAAAATGGGATACGATTCGACCATTGCACATATTGGTGAGATAAAAAGTCGTGTTAAAAGACAGTTAAGCAATAATGATTTATTTGCAAAAAGAGACGCATATCTGAAAAAACTCCCGGAATTGGAATTTCAAACAGTGAGAGTTTCAGGCGTTGACAGTATGCAAAAGCAATATGTTGAAAAAATATTTCATGTCAAAAACCATATATTTACTGAAAATGAATTTAAAGAAGCCTATTTTAAACTGATTTCTGATGATAAAATTTTTGAAGTCATACCTCATGCAATTTACAACAAAAACACTGGACTCTTTGATTTAGATTTGAAAGTAAAGATTCAAGATCACCTTAAGGTGTTACTTGGCGGGAATGTTTCCTCGTCAACATCGAATCAAGCTTATTTTGGCCTTACTTTCCAAAATTTGAGTGAATATGCACAATCGGCTTACTTGGATGCTCAATTTGGCAAGATATATAACGGCCTTGGAATTGGAACACGTATTGAAATACCGACTAAAAAGAACTGGTATACTAAACTTGCTATTGTGCTGCATAAATTTGATTATTTTGAAGGAAACAGGATATTTTACAATGACTATAGAGTAGCTGATTTCAGTCAATTTGAGACCTACAGCAAGGTAAGTATAGGTTTCCCCGTGACAATGAAAGGTCGAATGGAATTTGGGTTAGGTTATGGTTTACTAACCGATTATTATATTCAGGATAGAAGTCTGGTAACTTCCTCCACTGCAAATGACAGAAGCATTTTCTCGCTTGGAAGTGCTTTCGGGAGAATTGAGAATTACACATTAAACGATGTTATGTATCCCACAAAAGGATCTAATCATTTTTTATCGTTGCAATTAATAGGCGGCAATGAGATTTTCAAATCAGGGATACAACCGGAAAATAATATACCCGATAAATTGGATTTATGGTTGCAACTCAGGGGGAAATTTGAACAATATTATTCATTATCTTCGAAATTAACTCTAGGAACTTATGCCGAAATTGCCTATTCGAATCGGGAATTGTTGGATAATTACACAGTAAGTCTTATTCAAGCACCAGCATTCCGCCCCACTCCACACAGCAAAACTGTTTTTAATGGTAATTATAGTGCCAATCAGTTTGCAGCAGTTGGATTAAAACCAATATACAAGTTTTCGGAACAATTTCATTTTAGAACCGAAGCATATTGGTTTATTCCTTATCAGGATATAAATCGTACAGAAAATAATCTGGCTGTTTATTCTACTCCATTTTCATCTTCACACTTCTTTGGTGAAGCAGCATTGGTTTACAATTTCAGAGTGGCGTCAGCTGGAGTTTTTATGAATTATTATAGTGCTGCGGAAAGCAACTGGAATTTTGGGATCAACATCGGATTCCTATTATTCAACAGCAAATTTATTGAATAGCATTACAACCTAATTATTTCCTGTAAGTCCATTCGATTGATTTGTATTTTTGCTCCAATAGTTCAATCTGTATGATTTCGTCCGACAAAAACTTTTCAAGATCATCAAATTCAAATAATTCCAAAAATTTATTTTTAATCTGATGAAAAAATAGATAGGGAGATTGCTCCGGTTGGTTTTGTTCAATCAAATAAGATTTAATATTCTTTACAGTACTCCGAACAGAGGCAATGCCTTTAGCACTTATGTCTTTATCTACTACCGAAAGAGACTGCTGAAGTTTACTTAAATCGGAATTATATAATATAGTTCCGTGATGTAGTTCCCTGTTTTTTGTTACATGAGAAGCAGTTCCTGATATTTTAAAACCACCGGGCAACCATAAATCTTTACGTGCCCCAATTTCAACTTTAACACTTAATGATTTCAGCACTTCGACCACTGGAATTAAAAAGTCTGAACCTAAAGCTGATCTATTAACCTCTTTATTACTGATAAAGCTGAAATTCAGGTTTCCCTGATCGTGATAAACGGCTCCTCCACCCGACAATCTGCGAACGATTTGAATATCATTGGCATTACAAAAGTCAATGTTTACTTCATTGTGCAATACTTGGTTAGAACCAATAATCACACTTTCCTTATTCACATAAAGAAACAGGTAATCATTTTGACTTTGAGAGAATAAAAATTCTTCTGCAGCCAAATTAAAGGTAGGTGAAGTTGAAGATGAGTAAAGTAAATTCATGATGAAAAAAAAGCTGTCTCAGAACTAAAAAGGAACGCAAATTACACGAATAATCACAAATTCACACAAATGAAAAAATATTGAAATTGTGTTATTTACAGAGCTTTATATAAAATAAGTAAATGGAACAAATTAATGTACCATTTAGAAACATTAATAGAACGCTGATTTTCGCTGATTTATCGGAAAATGAAGGATAAAACAAAACGGATTTTTCTTGCCTTCGGCAAGATGATTAAGACGCAACTATCTGTAAATCATTCCTATTTATCGGAATTCAAATCCGTTTTTTCAAACCCACTCTATCAGTGAAAATCAGCGTTCTATTCTTAAATATTTTCATGCAAAATACGACATTATTTGTTTTCAATTACTTAGTTTGTGAAAATTTGCGTTCAAAATATTTCTTTTGAGACAGTCTCTCGTATTTATCAGTCTACCTCAATAACAAGGTACTTGCTAACACTCCAAAATTCGGTTGGGTTTACAATGAGCAACACAAAATTTCCATTTTCTTTTTCGAGTGTATAAGAAGATTTTGGGTGATTCGTCAGAATTTTAGCCCTGGTAGAATATAAAGGGATTGATTTTGTATTTCGTGCATCGATTCGCACAAAATAATTTTTATTGAAATCGCTTTGTAAAACTCTTTGTGAACTAAATAGCCCATCTGAAGTGATTATGTTTTGTTCTTTCAATTCTTTTTTGGTACCAAAAACATACCATGCAGTATGGATTGTCTGGTCTTGTTCCGTAATTTTAGTTTGTTTTACTTTATTTTCAGTTGAAAGATTTTCAATATTTTTCCCCATACCATCAACTGTCGTATTTAATTCTGTAATAAGAGAATCCTTTTCAGCCAATTGTGCTCTAAGACCTGCGACTTTAGTTGTTTCATCCTCCAGTAGTTGAGTAAGTCTTGCAATCGTTCGCTCTAACTCGGATGATTTAAAAGCACTTTTCTTTAATTTTGCTTTTAAGGCAGCCAATTCAGTCTTGTTAGATTGTAACATATCGTTCAGATAAATTAAATCATCATTAATTTTTGAACGTGTATCATCGTCAATCTCTTGCCCAACAGGTTGAATTGTAATAGTATTCTCTGTTGATTTAATTTTTTCGATATTCTGTTCTATCTGATTCATAGCCGAAAAATAGCCATCCACCTCTGATTGAAGTTGAAGTTTGGCATTTTGTAGCGAATCATTTTGAGCTTGCAACTTTTTATAATCTGATGATTGTTTTCCACAAGAAGTCAACAAAACAGTAAACATAACAACAGGAAAAATAATTGATTTCATTTTCGAGATAGTTTGAAAATTAGTGTAAATTCTAGAATAAATTGATTCCATTTTTCATGCAAGTTGTAAAGTCTGAAAAATATTTAACTACTACAAGGTCAAGAATTTCCGATAGGATTTTTCGAGTGCAAAGGTAATGCTATTCTTCAAATCCTGCAACAATTATTACTATTTCACCTTTAGGATTATTTTCGGTAAAATACTGTGCCAATTCCTGCAAAGTTCCTCGTTTTGTTTCTTCAAAAAACTTGGATATTTCGCGCGAAACGGATGCTTTTCTTTCTAAACCCATGACTTCCGAAAGTTGATTGAGTGTTTTTACAAGTCGAAAGGGCGATTCGTAAAAAATCATTGTGCGTTTTTCTGTTGCCAGTTCATTAAATTTAGTTTGGCGACCTTTCTTCTGTGGCAAAAATCCTTCAAAACAAAAGCGGTCGTTTGGTAATCCGGAAGCTACTAATGCAGGAACAAAAGCGGTGGCACCGGGCAAACATTCCACATCAATACCATTTTCTACACATTGTCTTACAACTAAAAAACCGGGATCGGAAATTGCCGGCGTTCCGGCATCTGAAATCAACGCTATAGTTTGACCGTTTTTAATCCGTTGCACCACACTATCAACCGATTTATGTTCGTTGAATTTATGATGCGACTGCATAGGCGTTTTTATATCAAAATGCTTTAGCAAAAACCCACTGGTACGAGTGTCTTCAGCCAAAATAAGATCGACGTCTTTCAGTACATTAATAGCACGAAAAGTCATATCTTCGAGATTCCCAATGGGAGTTGGCACTACAAAAAGCTTCATTGATTCAACAGTTTTAAAGCTTATAAAGTTGTAAGGTTTGTAAAGTTTTTAAAGAAATTGCAAATTCATTAATCACAACACCTTATGACTTTTAACCTTAAGCACTTTATATACTCAATTAAATAAACCTCCTTTTTACAATCTGATAAAAATCTTCAACCGTTGTATTCTCGGCATCCCAACCATATTTTGAGTCAAGAAAAGATTGAACTTCAGGCAAAGTAGCCAATTGATTGATATAACTAAGGGTTTTGTTCATATCCTCCCCATTTCCACGAAATAGTTCTCGTTGGAAACGGAATCGGTCACCAATATTTATTGCCTGCTTAATGTCATCAACTTTTTTATTGGCCAGTGTAGAACTTAATGAATTATCCGTTTTTGACATTGAGTCATTTCTTGATGGAATATGCGCATTGATTTTCTCAGCCAAAATTGTTTTTTTAGTATCTTCTACAGTTGTTTTCGTTTCGGTAGTTGTCGAAGTTTTTACTTCAGTAACTTCTTTTAATTCGTAACTTTCAGATTCCGGAGTAACAAATTCAGGGGTTACTTCATCAACTATTTCCTCCGTTTCACTTTCGACGATTTCAATTTCCAACGATTCTTCGTTTGTCTCAACTATTTCTTCGGAAGTTTCAATTTCAATTGGCGGTTCGTCCTGTATAATTTCTTCAGTAACAGGATGTGAACTTTCATCCTCTATTGGAATTGAATCTGATTCAGTTATTTCAACAGTAGGTTCTGTAAGTGTTTTTATCTCTTCTAACTGTTTAATATACGACTGAATATCAACCACTTTACGTTGTGCAAGTTGTATTATTGCTTTTGGATATTCATTCATTTCCATAAATCCGTCAGTTATCATATCCAATTCCTGAATATCTTTCTTAAGTAATGTAACTATTAACTTTCTGTTCATATCTTTTTTTATAAAAACAAATTCTATACTTGTTATTTTTTTATCTTTGCAGGGATTATCAAAATAATATACCTGATTTTGGGCGTAAAGTTACAATATTCACAAGAGACTAGAAAAAAAACAACCCTAATTTTCAATAAAACACCATGATTTATTCTGAAGTAAACCACCCGATACAACAAAAGCGAGGAAGCATCGAAGTAATTTGTGGTTCAATGTTTTCCGGTAAAACCGAGGAATTAATCAGAAGAATGAAAAGAGCACAATTTGCCAAACAAACTGTTGAAATTTTCAAACCTAAAATTGACACCCGTTACTCTGAGGATGACGTGGTTTCGCATGACAGAACAACTATTCGTTCTACTCCGGTTGATTCGTCGGGAAGCATATTATTGATGGCAGGCGAAGTGGATGTTGTTGGGATTGACGAAGCTCAATTTTTCGACGAGGGTTTGGTAAATGTTTGCAATCAGCTGGCCGATCAAGGTATTCGGGTAATTATTGCAGGCCTGGATATGGATTTCAAAGGCATTCCTTTTGGTCCAATGCCAGCGCTCTGTGCCATTGCCGAAGATGTGTATAAAGTTCATGCTATTTGTGTGCGTTGTGGAGCATTGGCTTATGTTTCACATCGTTTGGTGGAAAGCGACAAACGTGTTTTACTTGGCGAAATGTCCGAATATGAACCAATTTGTAGAGATTGTTTTAATAAAATAAAAGACACTTAAACAAATAACGATTTAACTAATTAACTTCTGATGAATACAAAACCATACACCTTTGATAGGGTAATACGCATTCTGATTGGTTTAGCCATAATAATTGGTTTGTTTTTGTTAGTTAAAAGCCTTTCTGGGGCTTTATTGCCATTTCTTATTGCCTGGTTGTTAGCCTACTTATTAAACCCCATTGTTTTGTTTTTTCAAAAAACACTGAAATTCAAAAACCGTGTATTATCCATCTTTACTACTTTATTACTCCTTGTAATTACAATTACAGGCATTTTGTGGCTTCTTATTCCATTGGTGAGTACAGAGATTAGCAAATTGTCCCAAATAATCGTCTTATATTCAAAAGACATAAATGTCAATGGGATATTGCCTGTTTCGTGGCAATTAGAAATTAAAGAGTTTTTTTTAAAACTGGATATTCAATCCTTGCTTCAAAATGAAACTTTTATTGATGGAATAAAAAAAATTGCGCCACAATTGTGGAGTATTATAAACGGTTCGTTGAGTTTTGTTATGGGACTTACCGTCATTTTAGTAGTTTTTCTTTATCTCATTTTTATTCTCCTCGATTATGAGAAAATTTCGACCGAGTGGATTGCTTTAATTCCTTCGAGATATCGAAGTCTTATTTCAGGAGTGATAAATGATCTGGAAGTTGGTATGAACCGCTATTTCAGAGGTCAATCGTTGGTAGCAATTATTGTAGGGATCCTTTTTTCTATTGGATTTAGCTTTGTCCAACTACCATTAGCTATCGTATTGGGACTGTTTATAGGAATATTGAACATGGTTCCCTATTTACAAATTATAGGAGTTATTCCTGCTATTATATTGGCTCTGCTAAGATCTGCAGAATCAGGCATTGGATTCGGAACTATACTTATTGAAGTTGCTGTCGTTTTTATAGTGGTGCAACTTATTCAGGATTTATTGCTTACTCCAAAAATAATGGGAAGAGTTACCGGATTAAATCCCGCTGTCATTCTTCTTTCTCTTTCCGTTTGGGGATCATTGATGGGACTTGTAGGCCTTATTATTGCATTACCGTTAACAACATTGATGATTTCGTATTATAAACGATTTATCATCAATGAAAATAATGAGCATTTCGACTTTAAAAATAAAACCTGAGATATTTAGATGAAATGATCTGTAGAAAAAACGGTATTTCCAACCCGGAAGTAGATTAAACAATATCAGAACAGATAGTTATTGTACTCTTTCAAAATTCAATTTCTTCTATCATTCTCATCGGCAGGTTTTACAAGAAATAATTCACATAAATTCTTTCAGTTTTCCTCTATTTTTATGTCCTTTATCATTAACTGAATAGTGGTGTTATTATTAAAGCAATTTTCTTCCAGCGTATAACAAATGTCCAGTGGATTTAATGCTTTTAAATGATCGTTATATTCATGCATTCTGAAAGCAATACCATTCATCACATTTTCGGAACTTGAATCAACCATCTCTAATTTTAAATGTTCCTGCTCCTTCCCTACCAACCGACTAGTTCCGTAATCGAACACTTTTTTCGAAACAAAAATCGGTTTCATATTTCCGGGACCAAAAGGTCCGAATTGCTTCAACACCCTGAAAAATTTTGGTGAAATATCTTTAAACTGTAAAACAGCATCTATATCTATCTGAGGATAGGTCTGCTCCTTCAAAATATTTTCCGCTACAAAATCTTCTAACCTATTTGTAAAAGCTTCGATATTTTCTTCTTTCAGCGACAATCCGGCTGCATACATGTGTCCTCCGAAATTTTCCAGTAAATCACGACAAGAGTCAATGGCTTTATAAATATCAAAACCAGAAACCGATCGAGCAGAACCCGATGCCAGTCCATTTGATTTAGTCAACACAATACTTGGTTTGTAAAACTCCTCCGACAAGCGTGAAGCAACTATACCAATCACACCTTTATGCCAGTCAGGTTTATATACAACAATTGATTTACGATCCTTATAGCGCGCATCCGCACCAATCATCGCTATTGCCTCGTCGGTAATATTTTTATCTAAATCTTTTCTGTCGTTATTATATTCGTTTATAGTATCGCTTTTTTCTTTTGCAAAGGCATGATCAGACGAAACTAACAATTCCACAGCCTCTGAAGCAAGTTTCATACGACCGGATGCATTTATACGAGGTCCGATTTTAAAGACTATATCGCTAATGCTGATTTCCTTATCGGAAAGTCCACACACTTCAAGAATTCCCTTTAAACCAATACTTGGATTTGAATTAATTTGTTTCAATCCGTAGAAAGCCAGAATTCTGTTTTCGCCGGTAATAGGAACAATATCGGATGCAATGCTTAAAGCTAGCAAATCGAGAAGTGGCGTAAGTTGATCGAATTCAATATTGTTAGTCATGGCAAAAGCCTGCATCAACTTAAATCCTACACCGCAACCGGAGAGATGTTTATAGGGATAATTACAATCTAAGCGTTTGGGATCCAACACCGCAACAGCTGGTGGGAGAACATCATCCGGAGTATGGTGATCACAAATTATAAAATCCACTCCCGCATTTAACGCATATTTTACTTTTTCAATAGCCTTTATACCACAATCGAGCGCAATAATAAGTTTAAAGTCATTATTGGCAGCATAATCAATTCCCTGAATAGAGATGCCATATCCCTCGGAATAACGATCCGGAATATAAAATTCGACATTGGAATAAAATTGTGTCAGAAATTTGTAAACAAGCGCTACAGAGGTAGTTCCATCAACATCATAATCGCCATAAATAAGAATTTTTTCATTCTTTCTCATGGCTTTCGTAAGTCGGTCAACGGCAACTTGCATGTCAGCCATTAAAAACGGATCGTGCAAATTGCTTAAATCCGGTCGAAAAAAACTACGGGCATCATCATAATTAAAAATATCCCGCTGAACTAACAATTGTGCAAGTACAGGGCTAATACTCAATTCCTCTGCTAATTTATTCTGTATTTCAATTTGTTGTTCTGTTAGTGTTCTGTAAATCCATGTATTTATCATCGTGTTATTTTTTTTCTACTCAAAGTGGAGGAAAAAGTCATTCCTCAAAAAAAAATAAAGCCCTACATCTCAGATATTTAATACCTGAATCAACATCATAAATCTGCTTATTTTTTCTATGCTGTAAAGGTATAGAAAAGTTTTAATACTTACAATAATGAAACCCAGCACTTAGAAAGAAGCTGAACGTGATTAAACTAAATTTATTATCTTTGCAATCTTAAGAAACTTGATTTTTGAAATAAATCGCAATATTTTACGTTTATTTATTTTGCATTAAAAACATTTTATAATTCTGATGATAGAAGAGATAAAAAAAACCATTGAAGTTTTACGGGCAGGCGGTATAATCTTATATCCTACCGATACCGTTTGGGGTATTGGTTGCGATGCTACAAACGAACAGGCCGTTCAGAAAATTTTCAATTTAAAAAACAGGAAAGACAAAAAAGCTATGTTGATATTAATTGACAATGCTGCCAAACTTCAATCCTATCTGGATGAAGTACCCGATATGGCCTGGGATCTTATTGAATTTGCTGAAAAGCCACTGACAATAATTTATCCTGACGCAAAAAATCTGGCTTCCAACCTCCTTGGCAAAGACAAATCAATAGGAATCAGGGTAACTAAAGAAGATTTTTCGAAGAGATTGTGTGAACAGTTTAGAAAACCGATAGTTTCAACCTCTGCAAATTTTAGTGGAGAACAAACTCCTCTTAATTTCAGCGAAATTTCAGAAGATATAAAATCGAAAGTAGATTATGTAGTTAATTTTCGCCAAAATGAACTCTCGAAACCAAAACCTTCATCAATTATTAAACTAGGAAAAGGAAATCTTTTTCAAATGATACGTGAATAAAATCACTCTTTCATGAATAAAAATACAATTTTTAGAAAATATATTTTATTCGATATGATGGCTGCATTCATTGTGTGGTTTGGATTTGTTATTTTCAGAAAGGCTGTTAACGATATCGAAATTTTTGACAGCATGCGTATATTAATACCTAAATTTAATTATTTCAGTAGTTTAATTCTCTTTCCTATTGTTTGCGTATTTGTATATTATCTATCCGGGTTTTACCTGAGTCCGATTAAAAAGACTAAAATCAGTCTTGTATTTAACACACTTTCTACTTCTATCATTATTTCCATCTCTGTATTTTTCATTCTTAAACTGGGCGATGTTTTAGTTTCATACAAATACTTCTACTTTTCTTTGCTCGTTTTATTTAGTCTATTATTCTTTGTAACATTTATTTTGCGGAATATCATTTTCACACAAATTCAAAATAATTTTAAAACAAAAAAATGGACTATAAATACATTGATAATTGGAACAGGCGAAAATGCAAAAAAAATTGCCGCTGACATTCATGAATTCGCACCCAGAAATACGCTCGTAGGATTTATATCAACAAATCAACACATTCTAGTCCCTAAAGATGAAATACTGGGTAACATGTCGCAGATTTCGGAAATTATAGAAAAGTACGATATCAAAGAGAGCTATGTAATTCTTGATAATGCAGAAGATTACCAGATCTTTAATATTATCAATTCTCTATATAAATTCAATATCGACATACGGTTTACTCCGCGACTTTACGAAATCCTGACCGGTAGTGCAAAAATTGCTAAACTGGAATTAAATCCCTTGGTAAGTATTACCGATTCTTCTATGCCGGATTGGCAAGCAAGCCTGAAAAGATTTTCGGATATTGTTTTATCGTTTATTGCATTAACAATACTGTTTCCAATATTGGTTTACTTAGCCGTAAGAATTAAAGCAGACTCAAAAGGACCTATTTTTTACAAACAGGAACGAATTGGGCGCTTTGGATTACCTTTCAACATTTTGAAATTCAGAACTATGTTTCTGGGGTCGGAAAATGGTGTGCCTAAACTCAGCAGTTCTGATGATGAAAGGATTACATCGTTTGGTAGAATTTTAAGAAAGTACAGACTGGATGAGATTCCACAATTCTGGAACATTTTAAAAGGTGATATGAGTTTAGTAGGACCACGCCCTGAGAGAAAATTTTACATTAATCAGATCATTGATGATGCACCTTATTATTGCTTACTTTACAAAATACGTCCAGGCTTAACTTCGTGGGGACCTATCAAAATCGGTTATTCCGATTCTATCGAAAAAATGATTGAACGACTTAACTTCGATATTATTTATATGGAAAATATGTCGCTATTAACCGATATCAAAATCATGATTTACACCATTGAAATAATTTTTAAGGGCAAAGGGGTCTGATAATCTAAATGAATTAATAATATACAAACAATATGTAAGTAAATGGAACTATATAATGTCCCATTTACTTATAAAGTTGAGTAAAATCAATTTCTCAACTAATATAGTCCGATTTCAATAATCAAAACCCAGAAGAATTAATAATTTAATTTAAAAGCGTTCGCTAACAAAAATGTTTCTGCTTCAACACTCCATAATCCCAAATTCTTATCACACATTTCAGCTAACGTTTTATAAACGTCATTGCTTTCGCCCAATTTAGCAAAATCAGATATTGGAGTTAATGGCATATCAATATGCGTATAAATCAATTTTTTCCCTCCCGGTATTTCAGGTAAATGTTTGGTAGCTTCAATAACAGCTTCCAAGCCACCAATATGTGTAACCAATCCTGCAGGATCTAAACCTTTAGCCATCATTACGAGCGCTTCCACCATATCGTCGGTATTTCCACCACTCGTTCCTACTACATGCGTGTAGGCATAATGTACATTGTAGAAATTGAACATGGCACTGAATTTCGGATCACTTGGTCCGGCAAAGAAATTCAAACAGCCATCGAAAGCTAAAATAGCATCAGCTTGTTCAACTACCGGCTTTACAGGGGCAAATGCAAATACATCGTTATAACCTTCACCACCAGCAATTGCTTTCAATTCTTCTACAGGATTTTCCATTTTTCCGGTATTGATATAGCGTAAATCAATACCACGTGAAGCGGCAAACTCAACGCTGTAAAATTGCGCAGCACGGTCGAGACGGGTTTGATCCACATCGGTCACTACACAAAGTGATGGTTTACGGTCTTCGCGAAGTAAAACGTAATTAATTGCGGCCAGTCCCATAGGACCAACACCGGCAAGAATTGCCATTTTTCCGCCATCAACAATTTCCATTTTATGAACGTAACTTCCCGGATTGGTGTGATAGTTGGCATGCATTGCACCAATCACACACGAAAGCGGTTCAGCCAATGAAGCAGGATAATAACCTTCTCCCTTATAAGGCAGCAGACAGTCTTTTTCCATTACTTCTTTTGGAATAACTACGTAAGTAGCATCACCTCCAATGTATTGGTAACTATAACCAGGGGCACTTAAAATACCTACCGGACCATCTTCGTAATACAAAGCCGGTTGAATAGAAAATTTATCACCTGCTTTGAATTTGTTTGCCCATTTCTGTCCAACTTCCACCAGTTCTCCGGCAAATTCATGCCCTATGATAATCGGATTTTCAGCGATATCATTTGGTATACGTTTGTGATCTGTTCCCTGACTTGATGCTTTGTACGACGACATGCACAACGAATCGGAAACTACTTTGGCGAGTATTTCATCGTCTTTAATTTTAGGCAATTCGAACTCTTCCATTCGAAGATCTTTTTTGCCGTATAAACGGATTGCTTTTGTTTTCATAATAAGAAGCCCCCTAACCCCCTAAAGGGGGAATACTTGGAGTGTTTGTGTTATATAATTATTGTTGTCAATTTTAAGAATTCCCCCTTTAGGGGGTTAGGGGAGCCGCCTCTAGCTTAGCATCACCTGTCCACCAGTAATTGGTAATGCCTGACCGGTTTCGCCACATTGTTCCATTAGATACAAAGCACCTTTAGTAACATCAGCGGGCGAACAACCTTTTTGCAAAGGCACTTGTGCCAGATAAAACGCTTTCACATCATCAATTGTTTTAGCTCCAGGCACTTTACCTGCATTTAAGTACTGTACAAACAGCCCATTAACTGGATCACTCCACAGGGGCCCTTCGTAGAAATTTCCGGGACAAATAGAGTTTACCTTGATACGGAAAGGAGCAAGTTCCAATGCAAATGATTGGGTCAAGCCAATGCCACCAAATTTACCGCCTGCATAGGCAAAATTTGCCTTACTACCACGCAATCCCGATTTAGAATTGATCTGGATAATGTCGGCATAGTATTCAGGTGCATATTTAGTTTGCAATTTCATTACTTTACTCACCACTTTGGTACAATAGAAATAAGCGTTGTAGTTTATTTTCGTTACAAAGTCGAAGTTTTCAGGAGTCATATCATCCAATCCACCGGCACGAAGTACGCCTGCATTGCTGATAAAACTGTCGATAGCTCCAAAGTTGCAAATGGTTTCGTGAACCAGGTTTTCGAGACTTGGAATTTCACTTACGTTAGTTTTTACAAATATTGCACGATTGCTTTTAGTCAGTGTATTAAAATGTTCCACCGTTGCCATTCCAACTGATTCATTCATATCGGCCACCACAATATTGGCTCCTTCTTGCAACAAACAACGCGCAATTCCTTCACCAAAACCCTGTGCAGCTCCGGTTACGATAATTGTTTTGTTCTCGGCACGTCCTTTTGAAGCTCCAGCCGCCACACTACGACGGTAGTTTTCTACTTCCCAGTTATCGATAAAGTCTATTTGTCCTTGTGTCATTGGATGCGATCCACCAAATGACTCGGACAAATAAGCAATTTTCATGGCATCTTCGAATACATCGAGTAAGGTATCACATTGAGCAGCATTATCGCCTGCAGCCACCAAACCAATTCCTTTTATCAGAAATATTTTGGGTTGATAACCAAATTTAGCTGTAAATGCCGGAATCTGTTTAGCAGCTTCTGCCAATACGGATTCGGGTTCTTTGTCGTTCAGAAAAATATAGTTCGATTTGCAATAAACAATTGCATCAGGAGTAAAAGGTTTCGCAATTTTAGCCTGATTTTCTTCATTATCATAGAAAAATTTAATCAATCCGCTTTTACGGACTTTCAAAGTTTTCAATCCATCAGTCGAAAGCATCATTCGAACGCCAGGAAGGATTTGTTTCGTACAACTGCAAGTAGCACGTTCATCTGTTGGGACAGGAATTGTTATCGCTTTTTCCAGGGTGTCAAAAATCTTTGTATAAAGCACTTTCACTTCTTCAATACTATTGGCTGCCACAAAAATTCCATGATTCTGCAACCAAATCACCGATGGTTCTGCACCATTTTCAGCACGAAATGCTTTTATTGCATCTTCCACTTTTTTGAAAAGGACATAACCGGGATCAGTATATTCAATATACAATGTTTTTGCTCCGAATAATTTTTTCAAATCACCTTCTGCATTATTAGCGCACATCAAACCATTTACTGTGGTAGGGTGCAAATGTACTACAAAGGCAAAATCAATCACGTTGTGCATTGATGTTTCCACCGACGGACGTTTGCCTTTGCTTAAAGTTGCTACTGCCAAATCATTCTTCACTTCTTCTTCACGCTCAGCGGCATTACTACTGTATGTCTTGTCGGACATAAGATTAAGTTTTGCACGATCCATAACCGCAAAACCATCTTCAAATATTGTTGCCAATGAAGAACCGCTGGCTTTCACCCAAAGTTTCTCTGCATTTTTGTACGAGGTGTTTCCACCACCAGCAATTACGAAACGGCTATCACGACCGTAGAATTGCGAAATTTCAATAAGTTGTTGTATTTCTTTCATATTACCCCTAACCCCTAAAAGGGGATTATTTTAGTTTTGTCTCCTATATATTTAGGATCATTTAAATATCTTTCTAAATTTTTTTTCGCACACTATAAAAGTCCCCTTTAGGGGATTTAGGGGCAGATTAAAGACTTTCTATTAATTCTTTTCCCAGTTTTATAAACTCTGCCCGTTTAGTTCTGTTGGCTTGTCCATTTTCATCAACATAACCACGCAAACCTTGTGCTACCAAATGTTGATGAGCAGCTACCACACAAACTCCATCGTAATTGATTTGCATCAACTTATCTGTTAATGGAGTACTGTTACGAGCAAAGAGTTCAATCGGCTCCATGGCAGGTGTATTGTGTTCGCTGCCGAATGTAACTACAAAACCTTGCTCATGCAAATAGCTAGCATATTTTTCTAATAGTTCTACACTATTGCGGGTAGTTATAAATTCTACCGAATGAAAACCTCGTTCGGTAAGTTGTTTTGCAACCCGTTCCAAATCACCTTCAAAATCGGTATACCCCCCTTTGGCATCATCCGCGAGAAAAGGATACGTTGGAATTCCACCACCTGCTACAATAATATCACAAACAGTTTGCATCGGTAAAAAAGCCTTCGGATCTTCAGGAACAAAAGCACCCCCACCCGCTTTGAGCAAGTTTCCACGAATCTCATTTTCCACTCCGGCAATATCATTCAGCCTCGATTTCAATTCTTTTCCGGCAAATAGTTTTCCGAAAAGTTCTTTGATTTTAGCTTCATTATTTCCACAAGCCTCGTACACTTTCAAGCGCAATGCTTTGGCTAAATGGCGTTCACGGATAGAACCTTTGGTCAAATCATTTTTTATCCATTCGAAGTCGAGGGCAAAACCGGCATTGTTTGCCGCCAGAATTTCATTCACTTTTCCACACATGGCTTCAACCTGTGCATTGGCTTCGGCGGTGACTTCGGCTAATTGAGTAGCAAAAGGTTCAACTAGTTGAAAAGGATACGAAAGTCCTTTACCGCTTAAATAAGTACGTCCCGGATTACCCGGATCATTTACTCTTAATCCCGCTTTTTGATCAGCTTCGTTCAAACTGATAAATTCAATATTGAACAAAGGATACAATCCACGTTCTTTGCAACCAACTGCCCATGCTTCGTAGCCGGCGGTTGTATAAAAATCATTAATTCCTACCACTTTAACACTTTCGGCGACAGCCATGTCAAGCGCTTGATTTACATCCTTAAAGGCACTGAACGAATAAGGTGTGTGTAGATGTGCGTTTACTTTTTTCATATAACATCACCCCCTACCCCCTCTCCTTTGAGGAGAGGGGAACTTTGCGAGGGTACATTTTATTAGTTTATTTTATTCTTTTCTTTTGATGGTGCTAAAAAGTTTTCACCTGTTAGCACATTTTTTCCAGTCTTCGATTCTAATTCTTTGCGGGCATTTTTCGCTACAGCTCCACCCTTTTTGCTTGCTTTTGCATTTTCACGCAATCCTTTGGCTTCGTCTGTTTCGGCTATCTGTCTTGTTGAAAGTTATGCCAATGCAGTAAAAATCAACTCTGCTTCGCTCATATGGTCTCGCAGATTCTGTATTTTCAAGCCTTTAATGCTTTGTGTTGTTTTACAGATAAATCTGTCCATTCCTGATGAATGATATTGGTCAACAATGCAAATTCATCCTGCTCCTTTATACCTGCATCTTTCCAATAATCCGTCAGTTTGTTGCGTGTTTCCTGACCAGTCATGCGTTGCTGAATCCACTTTTCGCTTCGTCCCAACTTCTGCCAGTTTTCACGTGCACGGTCTAAACTCTGTGCCGGATCTTGCAATTCTTGCATTCGCTCGTAACCAACTTTGTCTAACCATTGTTTGAATAGTTCGGCTTTTGGGGAAGGAATGGATTGAATAATGCGAAGTAAAGATTTGGTGTCGGCGACATCAGTTTCACGCATTTTACCATCTATAGCTTTTAATTTGAACTGTCGACAAATTGTATTCACATGATTTTTTTTGTTGTACGATTATTGAGAACAAATTGTTTTTTGTAAATGTCTTTTATCTGAGAAAAATACACGAAAGCTGTTTCCCTCGCATTTCTAAGTGACAACATCTCATTTTCAAGTGCTTCTATGGCATTTTCGAATGACTTCCTGACATTTCTTCTTCATACTATTGCATTCTCACAAACTTCAATGTGATATTTCAGACGATTTATATCTTGAATTTGGAAAGCAGCAACTTCCCTTCATATAACATTCCCGAAAAACACTATGCCGAACGATCTTAAATGCGATAAACTACAGTTGAGAACAGTTCTTGTTAGCAGTAAAAATAACGCTTTACTTCACTTCCCTTTAATCAAATGTTATTCTATATTTTATCCGATTTTTTTAATTCTTCAAACTTCAATTTCATTGCCTTTTGCATTTCTGGAACGTATTTCTGCATCATTGTTCCCATAAATTCTTTCATTATTTCGGGTGTTTGACTTAAATACTTTTGACCGGAAGGCGACTTGTAGAAAACAATAAAATCGTTGATTTCTTTCTCTGTAAAATACTTATCGTAAATCAAAGCCATATCATCCATCATTTGTGGAATGAGTACTTTAACTGCTTGCATTGATACATTCATTATATCTACCGATTTAGCTCTTGCCAGTGAATCATTCGCTTGGGAGTTCATCTGATTTGCCATGGCAGGAACCATCGAATCCAACATTTTATTCATCATGGAATCATTCCTCATGACAATAAAAAGCTCTTTAATAGACTTTTGCTTGGTTGTTTGAGCAAATGTAGTCGAAAGAAAACATACGCTAAATAAGAATAGAAAGATTAATTTTTTCATGATTTCAATTGTGTTTAAGATTAATTTAAATGCTATTTATTCCTCTACAATTTGTAGAACTTTCGCAGGTGCTCTTTTAGACAATCTACATAAAAATATTTTATAAATTTACCATTAAGGCACCAAATCACTCCGTGAATCTTCGTGTACTTAGTGCCTTAGTGGTTTTTTATTCTCCTTTAGGGGTTAGTGGTCTTAAACTCCTAATTTCGATCTTCTTATAAACTCAGCATCCGTAAAGTTCTGCCCAGAAACGTAACCCGCTAATGGTTGAATGCGTTCATGAATCATATCCAGAAACCAACTAACTTGTGGAAAGAAGGAATCTTCAAATTCAAAGGCAGGTGTAATCCAGTTACGTGAACCGAGAACACAAACCGGAGCATCAAGGTAGTCAAAGCAAAGAGTGCTAATGTTGGCTGCAAAGTCAGTAAGGAACGAACCACGTGTACAAGCATCGCCTGCCACAATGATTTTACCGGTTTTCTTAACCGATTCAATCACTTTTTCGTAATTGAATGGAACCAACGAACGGGCATCGATTACTTCGGCACTCATGCCGTATTTTTCTTCCAATTCTTGAGCTGCTTTCAAAGCAGGATATAATGTGTGACCAACAGTCAGGAAGGTAACGTCTTTTCCTTCTTTTTTTACGTCAGGTTCACCAAATGGAATTTCGTAGTAACCTTCTGGTACGCCACCTTTGTGGAATTGCTCACCAATTTCATAAATACGTTGGCTTTCGAAATAAACCACAGGATCAGTTCCTTGCAAAGCCGAGTTCATCAATCCTTTGGCATCGTAAGGAGTTACCGGGAAACAAACTTTCAAGCCGGGGATTTGAGTAACCAACGAAGTCCAATCTTGAGAGTGTTGTGCACCATATTTTGAACCTACCGACACACGCAAAGTGATAGGCATTTTCAATACGTTACCACTCATCGATTGCCATTTAGGCATTTGGTTGAACACTTCATCACCACAACGGCCCAAGAAATCACAATACATAATTTCCGGAACCACACGTCCACCACACATGGCGTAACCAATAGCAGTACCTACAATCGAAGCTTCAGCAATAGGAGAATTGAACAGACGATGGTAAGGAAGAGCTTCAGTCATACCGCCATAAACAGCAAACGCTCCACCCCAATCGCGATTTTCTTCTCCGTAAGCAACAAGAGAAGCATCTTTATAGAAACGATCCATCATGGCTTCGAAAATACCGTCGCGCAACTGGAATTGTTTCATTTTGCTGAATGGTTTCCCATCTGCATCAAAAGCAAAACGTTCTTTAGCAGCAATTTTCTTAATGCGTGAATTATCTTCTAATGGCATCAAAACATCAGGCTTAGCGGTAGAAAATGAATCAACTGAACCATTCGAGAACATCATGTCACCAATAATTTGTGCATTTGTCATACGTGGAGAAACGCTATCGTCAATCGATTTCAGGAACATATCATACACCAATGTTTTTACATCAGCCCACGTAGCATCCAAGTCAGCCTGACTAGCTTCTTTGGCTTCAATCAATTGTTTTCCGTAAGAAGCAATACAATCTTGTGCTTCCCATGCTTCCACTTCTTCTTTGGTACGATACGAAGATGCATCCGAAGGGCTGTGACCGCTATAACGATAGGTCAATACGTCCAATAAAACAGGACCCTTTTTCTCTTCCAAAATAACGCGTTTGCGTCTGTAAGCATCAATAACAGCCAAAGGATTGTAACCGTCCACACGCTCAGCATGCATTTGTTCAGGGTTTACACCGGCGCCAATACGAGCTGCAATATCATAACCCATGGTTTCTCCGGCAGTTTGTCCGCCCATACCATATTGGTTATTCATGATATTAATGATAACAGGTAATCCGCCTTTCATATCACCTTCCCAAAGTTGGCGGAACTGATCCATAGAGGCAAAGTTAAGACCTTCCCAAACCGGACCGCAAGCCATTGCAGCGTCACCAATATTGGCAACAACCATTCCCTTCTGACGGTTAATTTTTTTGTACAATGCAGCACCAACAGCAATATCACCAGATCCACCCACAAGTGCGTTGTTAGGATAAACTCCAAATGGAGTAAAGAAAGCATGCATAGAACCACCCAATCCACGGTTGAAACCGGTTACACGTGCAAAAATTTCGGCCAAAGTTCCGTATACTAAAAAGCGACGAGCCAAATCTTTAGTTGTACCGGTGAAGTCTTTTTTGACAACGGCCAAAACAGCACCATCGAAGAATGATTCCATAATGTTTGTCAACTGTTTGTCGTCTAATTTGTGAATTGCCGACATCCCTTTGGCGAGAATTTCGCCGTGTGAACGGTGACTACCAAAAATGTAGTCATCAACGGTCAAAGTCCACGCCATACCAACTGCTGCCGATTCTTGTCCGATAGACAAGTGAGCAGGACCGGGGTGATTGTACGAAGTTCCATTGTATTCACCTTTTGTTTTGATCAGGTTGATCATGGTTTCGAACTCACGAATTAAAACCATATCATGATAGATAGATTTAAATTCTTCGTTGGTAAAATTACCTTTCTCGTCTTTTACCGTTTTTTGATATTGATTTACTGGAATTGGTTGAAATTCCACAAAACCAGGTTTCCGTACATCGGACGGATCAATGAATTGTACTTTTGGCATAATTTTAAATATAACCTCACCCCGACCCTCTCCAAAGGAGAGGGAGAACACACTTAATCAAGTGAGTGAAAGTGAGAAGGTTTTTATTATTTATTGTTTATTTCTTTTATTATTCTAAAATCGATCTTCTGTATTGATAAATATGTTTAATATAAAACTTTCGCTCCAAACTCCAAAAGGGAGAACACACTTAATCAAGTGAGTGAAAGTGAGAAGGTTTTTATTATTTGTTGTTTATTTCTTTTATTATTCTAAAATCGATCTTCTGTATTGATAAATATGTCTAATATAAAACTTTCGCTCCAAACTCCAAAAGGGAGAACACACTTAATCAAGTGAGTGAAAGTGAGAAGGTTTTTATTATTTGTTGTTTATTTCTTTTATTATTCTAAAATCGATCTTCTGTATTGA
>JAQUWU010000022.1:30783-83141 GCA_028692715.1 Paludibacter sp.
ATATGTCTAATATAAAACTTTCGCTCCAAACTCCAAAAGGGAGAACACACTTAATCAAGTGAGTGAAAGTGAGAAGGTTTTTATTATTTGTTGTTTATTTCTTTTATTATTCTAAAATCGATCTTCTATATTGATAAATATGTCTAATATAATGTATTCAAAATAAACCTTCTTGATTTTAAAATCTCGAACTAAACGCTCGTTCCCTCTCCTTTGGAGAGGGTTAGGGAGAGGTTTTAAAACGAAAATATCGTTTCTTTAAATATTTCGCTAACAGTTGGATGAGGGAAGACTACTTCCTGCATTTCTGCAAGAGTCATTTCCTGTTCTATAGCTATACAGGCTCCGTAGATCATTTCGCTTGAAGGATTTCCCAACATGTGAACGCCTATTACTTCGCCGTATTTTTCTCCAATCAGCACTTTACAAAGTCCGCTTCCACCTTCGTTTTCGGCTATGAAACGTCCTGCATATGCCATGGGTAATTTTGCCATTTTATAGGCAATTCCTTTTGCTTTTGCTGATTCTTCCGTTTCGCCCACTCCGGCTACTTCAGGATTTGTATAAACAACTCCAGGAATGGCGTTGTAGCGCATTACATCACTTCTTCCGGTAAGGTTATTCACCACCACTTCGCCTTCGCGACTGGCGGTATGTGCCAACAACGAAAATCCGGTAACATCACCTGCAGCAAATACATTAGGAACATTAGTACGCATTTTTTCGTCGGTTTTTATACCTCCTTTGAATAGCTCAACGTTCAAATTTTCCAACCCGAAACCTTTTGTAATCGGACGGCGTCCAACGCTCACCAATATCTTTTCACCTTCAATAGTTTCTGTTTTCCCGTCTTTTTCGAAAATAACTTTGTTGCCATCAATTTTTACAACTTTGGCATTCAGGTTATACTCAATGCCTTTTTTACTGTAAATATCACGCAACATAGCCGAAATTTCAAAATCGTTGTTCCCCAAAATCTCCGGAAGCATTTCAACAATGGTTACTTTTGTTCCAAGGCTGTTGTAAAAGCTGGCAAATTCCATCCCGATAACTCCGCCACCAATCACCACCAATGATTTTGGTTGATCTTTAAGTTCAAGAATTTCGCGGTTGGTCAGGATAATATCACCTGCTTCGGCCAATCCGGGAATAGGTGGAACAAAAGCTTCTGAACCGGTACAAATCAATAAATTTGTTCCAAGATAAGTTTCGCCTTCACATATCACCTCCACTCCTTTCGGACTGCGTCCTTGAATCATGGCTTCACCTTTTATCACGGTTACATGGTGTAATTTCATTTTGCTTTCAACACCTGCAACCAATTTTTTCACCACTTTATTTTTACGCGCAACAATTTTACCGTAATCAAAACGGATATTGTCACCATAAATACCGTATTTATCTCCGTGCAACGCATTTTCATATGTTTTGGCACTGTAAAGCATGGTTTTGGTCGGTATGCAACCTTCGTTAAGGCAAACACCGCCCATAGCTTTCTTTTCAAACAGTACTACTGAAAGTCCTTTGTGTCCTGCTCTTTCGGCAGCAACGTATCCGGCAGGTCCACCACCGATTATAATTAAGTCAACCATAATTTCTAATTTGCTAATTTGCCAATGTGTCAATATGCCAATGTCGACAAGTCAATCACATTTCGCATTAATATTATAGATTAATTAAAAGAATAAATAAGGTGCAATTTACGCAAAACTCCAATTGCTTTATTGGCATATTGGCAAATTATCTCATTGGCACATTAAAGAATATCCAATTCTAATGTCTCAATCTCAATAGCAATTTGTTTCAAAAAGCGTGTAGCTTCGCCACCATCTAAAGCACGGTGATCGTATGTTAAGCTAAGTCCAATATAAGGGACAAAACCGTAAACTCCGTCACCTAAATCTTTCGGACGCGGCACAATAGTATTCACACCTAAAATGGCCGATTGAGGTAAATTGATAACCGGTGTAAATATTTCCACACCATAGGCTCCTAAATTCGAAACAGTGAATGTAGCTGCTTCTGAGGATAATAATTCAGGAGCAATAGCTCCTTTTTTACAACTGTTCGCAACTTCTTTCAATTGATTTGAAAGTCCAATAATTGATAAATCATCTGCATTTCGAACCGCTGGAACCATCAATCCACGTTCTGTATCAACCGCCAGTCCAAGATGAACTTTACTAAACAAACGCATTGAATCACCTAAGAAATGTGAGTTTGCATTAGGGAACTTTTTCAATGCTTTTACTACCGCAAAGCAAACAAAGTCATTTATAGTGAGATTAGTAGATAAAGTACCGGCTTCGTAGGCTTTTTTAGCTTTTTTACGCAATGATTGTATTTTGCGGGCATCCGCTCCCAAATGGTGAGTAAGTTGTGCCGAATTTTGTAATGAAGTATACATGGCTTTAGCGATAAGCTTTCGCATATTCGTCAACTTTTTATCTTCATAATCAACACCATACACTGCATTTACAGGAGGTGGAAGTAAATCAGCAGCTTTTGCTGTTCCGGCAAGACCAGAACCTGTACCTTGTGGTTGAATTCCTTCTTCAGTAGCAATTTTCTTCGCCAATGTTGTCATCTTCGGACGATTTTCCAACGCTGCCAGCACGTCCTTTTCAATCACACGTCCATTAGGACCTGATCCAGCTAATGAATTTGCAGAAATAGCTTCTTTCTCGGCTAAGTTTTTAGCACGGGGAGACACAAAAGAAGAGTTTTGAGTTTTGAGTTCTGAGTTTTGAGTTGCTGCATTAGCTTGAACTTTTACAGGCTCATCGGCTTTTGCTACAGGTTCAGCACTTACTGCTTGCTGCTCACTGCTAACCATAGGAGCACTTCCACCTTGCAACAATCCTGCATAATCCTCACCGGGTCGACCGATAATCATCATGTCTAATAACACTTCCACTTCGTCGCCTTCTTTGTAAAAAGACTCCAAAATAACACCATCTTCTGGTGACTCTTCTTCAAAAGATGCCTTATCTGTTTCGTAAGTAAAAAGTATATCACCTTTTTTAACGGTATCGCCTTTTTTCTTTATTTCACCAATAATACAACTTTCAACCGATTGTCCCTGTTTTGGGAGGATAACAACTACAGCCATAGATATTTATATTTTTATTCTTTTTATATATTTCCGGGATTAAACCATCCGGTTATTTTTTTTCGTTTATTTTAAACAAGTAACTTTCAGAAATTTTTGATAAGCCTCTGACCAGAGTTTCGGATGTTGAGGGAAGTATTCGTCTAATAGAATTGATTCCCCAATAATTTGACGCATTTCCTGTAAAGAATCAACACAACCGGCAGTTTTTGCCTGAATCATAATATTTCCAATGGCAGTAGCTTCTGATGGGCCTGCAACAACAGGAATACCAATAGCATTTGATGTCCATTGATTTAATAATGGATTTTTTGAACCTCCACCAATTACGTGCAATTTATCAATTGAAAATGGAGCTAATTCTTTCAGTTTCCCCAATACATAATTATATTTTAACGAAAGACTTTCAAAAATACATCTTACAAATTCAGCATGAGATGATGGTGCATTCTGATTTGTTAATACGCAGTATTCAACAATTGCAGAAGTCATACTTCCAGGATTTGCAAATGAAGGATGATCAGTATCCAACATTGATTGAAAAGCCGGAACAGTATCAGCCATTTGCACTAATTTTTCATAAGCATAAGTAATGCCTTCTTTTTTCCATTCTTTCAGGCATTGCTCCAACATCCACATGCCGGTTATATTTTTCAGAAAGCGGGTAGTTCCTTCTATTCCACCTTCGTTGGTAAAATTCAATTCGTAAGTTTCTTTATTGATAATGGGATCTTTTACTTCAATGCCCATTAACGACCAGGTTCCCGAGCTAAGGTAAGCAAAATTTTCGTTAACCGCAGGTACTGCAGCAACGGCAGCTCCGGTATCGTGTCCGGCAACTGTAACCACCGGAATTTTTCCTAATTCGCATTCGTCTGCAATATTGTCCAATAAATCGCCAATGTAAGTGCCTGGCATTACTATATCGCCAAGAATGGACGGTGACACGCCGGCCTTTTCAAGTAATTCAGCTTCAAATTTTTTCGTTCTGGGGTTTAATATCTGTGAAGTAGAAGCAATAGTATATTCAACTACTTTTTTGCCGGTGAGCATATAGGATAATGCATCCGGCATAAATAGAATTTCTTTGGTTGCATTTAAAAGGGAATTATTAGCCTTTTTTAAAGCAAATAACTGATAAAGACTATTGAAATTCATAATCTGAATTCCAGTTAA
This sequence comes from Paludibacter sp., assembly GCA_028692715.1. Classification (GTDB taxonomy): domain Bacteria; phylum Bacteroidota; class Bacteroidia; order Bacteroidales; family Paludibacteraceae; genus Paludibacter. Next base: position 35,072 of record JAQUWU010000022.1, read on the forward strand.
ATCATAGACTTTTTCACGAGGAATTATTTTAAAATAATCTTCAGGAGCATGGGTTGTATGAGGATCACGGTAGGCATATGGAGCACCAAGAATAGTCCCATCTTCGGCCAGCATTGCAAAGTCAACGCCCCAGGTATCAATACCTATGGACGAAATTTGTATGCCTTCGTTTTTTGCAGCTACCAATCCAGCTTTTAAATGTTCAAATAAAGAATATATATTCCAGTGGAAATGGCCGCCAATTTGAAGTATCTGATTAGGAAAACGCGTAAGCTCTTTCATTTGAAGTCTTCCGTTTTCAATTGTGCCCAATATTGTACGCCCACTAGTAGCTCCAATGTCAAATGCTAAAAATGATTTGTTCTTCATATTTATAATTCAAAGTGGGTACAAAGATATTTAAAAACGAGGGAAATCACTTTGTAATATTTGATAATAAAACTATATTATTTGACAAGACATTTTTATTCATTTAATACATAATTATTTAATAATCAGTAGAAATTTAATTCGCAAATTCTACAATCATGTAAATTCAAAAGATCAAAATAGATATCGAAAACAAACTAAAAACACACAAAAAGAAACTTACATGAAACTGAAAATATATTTTTTACAATTCTAAAAACCATATTATTTTTTAATAAAATAACTAATCCACTTTTTTTTGTAATTTTGTAAATTAAAATAAGGATTAAAAGTTATCATTATGCGTATTTTAATTCAACGGGTAAACGAAGCTTCAGTAGAGATTGATGGAATAATTAAAGCTCATATACAAAAGGGTTTATTAATTTTGGTAGGGATAGAGAATGAGGATACAGTTGAAGATTGTGAGTGGTTGGCGGGTAAAGCAGTAGGATTACGGATTTTTGATGACCAAAATGGAGTAATGAATCGTTCTGTTTTGGATATTGAAGGAGAAATGCTGGTAGTTAGTCAGTTTACACTTCATGCCTTAACAAAAAAAGGAAATCGCCCATCCTATATCAGAGCTGCAAAACATGAAATTGCTATTCCACTTTACGAATATTTTTGTAAATCCTTATCACAAAAACTCGGGAAAGAGGTACAAACCGGCACTTTTGCAGCAGATATGAAAATTGCATTAGTAAATAACGGACCGGTAACAATTTGGATAGATAGTAAAAATAGAGAATAAACCTCTAAATTCAGAGCTCAACCCAACTCTCTAAAACTTTTGCTGTTTGCGGAAAGAAGAGGGAATAAGGGAAAGGTGATATGTAGGAACTAAAAAGTTAATAGTATTAAGATTATTCAAGAATTTGCAGTTAATAAAAGAATTATGATAAAGAAACACATTCCGAATTTCATCACCACACTGAATATTTTTTCGGGATGTGTGGCTGTTTATTTAGCCTTTAAAGGGAATTCTCAGGGTGCATTTATTGCCATTCTGATTGCTGCTATTTTCGATTTTTTCGATGGATTTGCCGCCAGATTGCTAAAAGCTTATTCGCCTATGGGAAAAGAACTGGACTCTTTAGCCGATATGATAAGTTTTGGATTAGCCCCCGGTGCTATCGTTTTTTCTCTTTTATCAACCGCTCAACTAAACGAATGGTTACCCTTTTTGGCTTTTTTGATTCCGATTTTTTCGGGATTACGCTTGGCAAAATTCAATATCGATGATCGTCAAACGTCATCATTTATAGGACTTCCTGTCCCAGCAAATGCGATATTCTGGGCTGGAATTATTTATTCTTTCTCGCCTTTTTTGATGAATAATATTTCGATTTTACTTATTCTCATTGGATTGTTTTGTTATTTTCTAATTTCCGAAATTCCTATGTTTTCACTTAAATTCAAAAATGTAAAATGGAAAGACAATCAACTGCAATTTATATTTCTGATTGTCTCTTTCTTCCTTTTAATTATATTACAATTAAGTGCTTTTGCTCCTATTATTGGTTGGTATATTTTATTATCCATCGGAATAAGTTTGTTTAAAAAAACAAAACAATAATTTTAATGACAAAGAATTGCCAACTTATAACTGTAAATCTGTGGATAAAAGATGTACTTTTGTAGTTGTCAACAATAAACTGCTAACTACTAACTGTTTCAAATGTCAATAAGCATCTCAAATCTAACCAAAAAGTATGGAGAACAAACCGTTCTCAATAATATCAGCTTTGAAATAGGAGAGGGCGAAGTAGTAGGCTTTCTGGGACCAAACGGTGCAGGGAAGACCACAACGATGAAAATTCTTGCAGGAGCATTGAATTATAATAATGGTTCAGCCAAAATCTGTGATTTAGAAGTAAATGATAATCCCATTCAAACGGCTCAACTAGTAGGTTATTTGCCGGAACAAAATCCGCTATACCAGGAAATGTATGTGAAGGAATATTTGCTTTTTGTGGCCGAGACATTTAAGATAGGAAAAGGAAAGGAATCTCGGGTAAACGAATTGATTGATTTGGTAGGGTTGAGACCTGAATTTAAAAAGAAAATCGGACAACTTTCAAAAGGATACCGTCAACGGGTCGGAATTGCACAGGCTTTAATCCCAAATCCTAAAGTATTGATTTTGGATGAGCCAACTACCGGACTTGATCCAAATCAACTGGAAGAAATCCGCCATCTCATTCGGGAAATCGGAAAAGATAAAACCGTTTTGCTCAGCACGCATATTATGCAAGAAATTAAAGCCACTTGCAATCGTGTGTTGATAATAAATAAAGGCGAAATAGTAGCAGATTATCCCGATATTTCAAAAATAAGTCTGTTTGATGAGAATAATCTACAATTTGAAGTGGAGTTTTTGAATTCGGTTGAAATAAAAGAGCTTAAAAAGATAAATGGAATTTCTGAAATAAATGAAATTTCAAAAAATCAATATTCTGTTATTGCGACAGCTGATGTAAGAGTTGAAATTTTCGATTTTGCAGTAAGAACCAATAATAAGATAGTCATGTTGAAAGAAATTGAAAGAACGATGGAGGAAGTTTTCAAAAGTCTCACAAAATAATCTCACGCTAAGAAACAGAGACGCTAAGAAAGAAAATATTTTAAAGAATAATTTTGTGACTTATCACCTTTGCGAGAATTAATATATTATGGAAGATAACTTTGACATACGAAACAACAAGAGCGGCGAAAAAGAATTCGAGAATGCTTTGCGCCCACTGACTTTTTCGGATTTTGCCGGACAAAATAAAATTGTCGAAAATCTGAAGATTTTTGTGCAGGCAGCCCGTATGCGCACCGAATCGCTTGATCATGTTCTGTTACACGGACCTCCGGGACTAGGGAAAACTACGCTCTCGAATATCATTGCCAACGAACTAAATGTAGGTTTTAAAATTACATCAGGACCAGTGCTGGATAAGCCGGGAGATTTGGCAGGTTTGCTAACCAGTCTGGAAACTAACGATGTACTTTTTATTGATGAAATTCATCGCCTTAGTCCTATTGTGGAAGAATATTTGTATTCGGCAATGGAGGATTATCGCATTGATATTATGATAGATAAAGGACCAAGTGCCCGATCTATCCAGTTGGATTTGAATCCTTTTACCTTGATTGGAGCAACGACTCGAAGTGGTTTATTGACTGCTCCATTACGGGCTCGTTTCGGAATAAATTGTCATTTTGAATATTACGATATTGAAGTAATTACCGGAATTATCAAACGTTCAGCCAAACTGTTGGATGTAAAAATTGAGAATCAGGCAGCTGTAGAAATTGGTGGACGTAGCAGGGGAACTCCCCGTATTGCGAATGCTTTACTTCGTCGGGTTCGCGACTTTGCTCAGGTGAAGGGAAATGGAACAATTGATTTGGAAATTGCCCGTTATGCATTGGAAGCACTTAATATTGATAAATTTGGATTAGACGAAATCGACAACAAAATTCTGAACACCATTATTGATAAATTTAGTGGCGGTCCGGTAGGAATAACTACTATTGCTACGGCTTTAGGTGAAGATGCCGGCACATTAGAAGAGGTGTACGAGCCATTCCTTATAAAGGAAGGTTTTATGAAACGAACTCCACGAGGACGTGAGGTGACTGAACTGGCTTATAAACATTTAGGAAAAGTGAAATTAGGGGAAACCGGAACATTGTTCTAAATATTCCATACCTCCTCAAAAGTGAAAAGAAGAGAATAAGATTCGAATTAATTACAATTTTAAAATGTAAAATTATGGAAGAATTAGTAACAATTAGAACTTTTGGTAGCTCTGTTGAATTTGAGATGGCTAAAGCCTATCTTGAATCGTTAGGAATAGAATGTTTTAGCAGGGACGAAATAATAAACCGTGCTTATATAGCGAATGTAAATGGAGGAGCGAAACTCGAAGTTCGCAAAGAAAATGCTGAAGAAGCCATTAAATTACTTTTTGATGGAGGATATCTGAAAGCAGAAGATTTTGAACCATCACCTGAAATGAAATGGGCCGAAAAAATCATAAACCTCTTTAAATCTAAATAATAAAAACCACTTAACTAATCTTCCAACTAACCAATATCAGATAAATGGCAGAACAAATGAAAAAACTGGCGAAAGAAACCGCCATTTACGGAGTAAGCAGCATTTTAGGAAAATTTTTGAACTGGTTGCTGGTGCCATTATACACTTATGTTCTGGAAAGTTCTGCCGAATATGGTATTGTCACCAATCTATATGCTTGGACAGCTTTATTATTAGTCATTTTGACCTACGGAATGGAAACCGGATTCTTCCGTTTTGCCAATAAAAATAAAGATGATGCCGGTAGAGTTTACAGTACAACATTAATTGCCGTGGGTTTTACTTCGCTGATTTTTGCTGTTTTATGTGTATTTTTTTCTTCCGAAATTGGTAGTGCAATTGGTTATACACAACATCCAGAATATATATCCATGTTAGGGATTGTGGTAGCAATGGATGCTTTTGGGTCAATTCCTTTTGCTTATTTACGTTATAAAAACCGACCAATAAAATTTGCCGGATTAAAACTGTTAATGATTTTCTCAAATATATTCTTCAATCTATTTTTTCTTATTATTTGTCCATGGTTGGCTTTAAAAGCTCCCTCGTTGATTGATTGGTTTTATAATCCAAATTATGGTGTAGGCTATGTTTTTGTGGCAAATTTACTTTCCACAACCTTAGTTACGCTGGCATTAATTCCGGAAGTATTTGTTGTGAAATTCACTTTCGACAAAGTTCTTCTAAAAAAAATGTTACAATATTCATTGCCATTATTAGTGCTGGGAGTGGCTGGAATTATGAATCAAACATTAGATAAGATTTTATTTCCATTTCTTATGCCGGGCAAAGCAGGTGCCGCCGAACTTGGTATTTATGGTGCTACATCCAAAATTGCTATGGTGATGCTTATGTTTACACAGGCTTTCCGTTATGCGTATGAACCTTTTATTTTTGCTCAACACAAAGATAAAAATAGTCTCGAAGCCTATGCAGATGCGATGAAATTTTTCGTTATTTTTTCGTTATTGATTTTCCTTGGAATGGTATTATATCTTGATATCTTTAAATATATTATCCAACACGATTATTGGGCCGGTTTGAATGTCGTTCCCATTGTATTGTTTTCTTTTATTTTTCAGGGTATCTTTTTTAATTTATCACTTTGGTATAAGCTTACAGATAAAACAATGTATGGTGCATGGTTTTCCATTTTGGGAACGGTCATTATTGTTATTGGAAATATTATTCTAGTTCCTCTGTTCAGTTATACCGGATCGGCATGGTCAGCTTTTGTCTGTTATTTAGTTATAATGCTGGTTTCTTACTATTTTGGTCAAAAACATATGCCTATAAAGTACGATTTAAAAACGATAGGACTCTATACTGGAATAACAATTGTTTTGTATGTTATCAGTTTGTTTATTGAAACACCTTATAAAATAGTGAATGTAGGTCTCAAAACTATTCTATTAATCTCATTTCTTACGCTTCTTGTAAAAAGGGATTTCCCATTGAGAGTGATTCCTATAGTAAATCGCATTTTTAAATCCAAATAGTATCAATTATGTATTAAAGCAAGGATCTTACTGACAATAAGACACTTGCTTTAATGTATTGCTGAACCGATAGAACCAGCTTATTTTATTATCTGAAATTATTTCATTGCCACACCGATTAAATCACCAATACCAAAGGTGATGGCTGCGGCAATCAGACCGAAAATAACTTGACGAAATCCCGAATACCAAACGTTTTTTCCTGTAAATAATGTGATAGCTGCACCAATGACAAATAGTCCAATGGCACTTGAAATAACACTAATGATAATGGCGTGAAAGCCTGAGGTGAAGAAGAAGGGTGAAAGAGGAATGATGGCACCGATGGTAAAAAGAAAAAATGAATACAATGCCGCTTCAATGGCTGAACCTTGTAATTCTTCAGGATTTATTCCCAGTTCTTCTTTTACTAACACTTGATGGGCTTTTGTTTTATCTGTCATGATTTCAGTTGCCATGCTGTATGCCTGATCTTCCGGAATTCCTTTTGCCATATAAATTAAAGCCAGTTCTTTCATCTCTCCTTCAGGATTTGTTTCTATCTCATCCATTTCTATTGCCATCTGGTTCTCGTATAATTCCTGCGAACTTTTTACCGAAATCCATTCGCCTAATGCCATCGACAAGGCTCCGGCAAGCAAACCTGCAGTTCCGGCCAACAAAACTCCTTGTCCGCCTGCTGTTGCTCCGGCTACACCCATCACCAAACTGAAGTTAGATACCAAACCATCATTGCCACCTAACACAGCCGCTCGAATAGCATTTCCACCCACCGATCTGTGTTTCGATTCAAATTTTGCATGTTGTGTGCCACTCAGATTTTTATCGTTATCAAGAATAGACCATAAAATTTTTACATGGTTGGTTTCAGACCCTGTAATTTCCATCTTGTTTTTTTTCTTGCTGTTCAGAATGGCATTGGATAAACTTTTTTCAGTATCCATCAAAGCACCCAACACATAATCGTAACTAAATATTTTCCCAATAAGGTTCAGCGTTTTTGCCCGCCACGAAGGTACAATCAGATTTTCGACTGAAATATTCTCTCTCCTAGCAAATGCTTCAGCATGACCTAATTCAATTTCACTCATTTGTCGAAATACATTTGCAACGGCATCATCCGATTCGTTTTCGGCTAATCTACGATATAAATAACAGGCATCAATTTCTGTCTGTAAGCTTTTATTATTTCTCATTTTTGTTTTTTATTTGTAATTACATCCTTTCAAATGATCGTTGACCATGCCGGCTGCCTGCATAAAAGCATAACAAATGGTAGAACCTACGAATTTGAATCCACGTATTATCAAATCCTTACTCATTGCATCTGACTCGGTTGATTTACAGACTATTTCTGAGTTTTGTATTGGATAATTTATGATTGTTTTTCCATTTGTAAATTGCCATATATAAGTGTCAAATGTTCCAAACTCTTTTTTGATTTTTTGGAATGCAATAGCATTTGCAACGGTTGCTCTAATTTTTGACTGATTCCGGATAATGGAAGCATCCAGCATTAATTCTTGTATGCGCGACTCATCGTATTGTGCAATTTCATCCACATCGAAATTGTCGAACGCCCGTCGAAAATTTTCCCGTTTATGCAACACTGTTCGCCAGCTTAAACCGGCCTGAAAAGCATCAAGCGTCATAAATTCGAATAATTTACGATCATCATGCAAAGGTTTTCCCCATTCAATATCGTGATAGTCACGCATCAAAATATCTTCACCCGGCCAGCTGCAATCTTCATTTATCATGATGAATCATTTTTACAACACACTATCAAAACTCATTCTTCAAAGTTTTGTTGTAATTTTGTATCAATAATTTTAAAATACAAATATACGGTTTTTAAATAGTTTTTTTGATTCGAAAAAATGATTCAACCTTTAAAGATTATAGAAAAATATTATAGCAAAGGAAGCGAACTCTACAATGTGCTAATAATACATAGCGAACAGGTAAGAGATAAAGCCCTTTCGATTGCAGCAAAACATCCTGAATTACAGATAGATTTAAGATTCGTTGAAGAGGCCTCTCTTTTGCACGATATCGGGATTTTTCTGTGCAATGCACCGGCGATTTTCTGCATGGGTACGCATTCGTATATTGAACATGGATATTTGGGTTCAGACTTATTACGAATGGAAGGATTGGATAAGCATGCGCTTGTTTGTGAGAGACATACTGGAGTAGGAATAACAAAGGAAATAATTGAAAAAAACAAATTTCCCCTTCCAAAACGTGACATGATTCCTGTTTCGTTGGAAGAAAAACTGATTTGTTATGCAGATAAGTTTTATTCCAAATCTAATTTGGATAACGAACTCAGCATAGAAAAAATCAGAAAACATTTAGGGCATTTTGGAGAGGAAAATGTTCGGATTTTTGATGAATGGCATGGCGTATTTGAGTAACTAATCAATCAATTTATACGAGAACCCAAAACTCAAAAGTTCCTTGAATTGAATTCTAGCTTTTTCGCCGTTTGTCATAATTACGGTATTGTCATATCTTGGATTTATTGATAAACGTGTGGATAAGAATCGATTAACGACAAAGGTACCTACGATTTCCCAATCAACCTCTACTTTTTCATAATTTGTAAAAAAGGAAAGTTTAGAATCTATTTGAATTTCTCTTACCGGTGAATAGGAAAGAGTAGCTTTAAAGGCACTACCAACTTCACTCAATTTGTTTTCATCCTTTTTTACACCGAATAAATTTTGATTTACATGAGTAGTGTCATTTACATAAATATACTTATAGGAAAGTGGTGACAAAGCCAACGAAAATATTTTCTTGTATTTATAATCCAAACCAATACCAACATTCAATCGAACCGGAGTTAAGAATGAGGCTTTCAGGACTTCTGAATTTACAGCTTGATAGTTGTTTAAAAACTGTGTTGAGAAATCGATAGAGCCACTATAAAACCAATTTCCATTAATTTTGAATCCTAACTTGCTATTAACTTTCAAAATATCATTGTTTGTATTGACGGGTCTCAAAGCTGTAGAATCATCAACAAAATAGAAGCCCATTCTCCATTCAGCATTGTTTTCAAATTGTATATTTTTTTTGTTGTCATAGTTCATTTGTCCAGTTAAAACACCCAAAACAGCCATATTGCTGTTACCTCCCTGATACCAGTTTCCGGAAACAAGGTTTTGAGAGAATTGAACCATTCCCTGTGCTTTTTTAGACCATGGTGAAACTTTTTCTTTTATAATATTAATTTTGCTGTCATAGGGATTTACCATGTCTTTTTCAACAAATATAATTTTATCTAAATTCAAGCCTTTTATATAATTATTTTTATTGCTTTCAGGGTTCGGCAATTGATCAAAAGTAGTACTGTATAAGTTTGCTGCAGTTCGCGAAATTTCATTTCTTGCCTTGTTTCGCAAATCATAAATTACCTCATCTTCTTTTTTGAGTTGAGGGGTTTTAAACGAAATATCGGCTATCGTTTTTGGTTCATTTCCATAATACAATGTTTTTAAATCAGCTTTTTTCCAGTTGAAATCAAGCTTGATACCCGTAAAAACTAAATTGATAAAAAAAGGATTGTTTAGAAGAACTAAAGTGTCAACAGGTAGTAATGGCAATTCGGTTGGAATTTTATAGCTATAAACTAGATTATTTTGAATTTCAGGAATCAAATCATCAAAATTGTTTAGTTCGGGGAGTACTTCTTCAGGAATATCTGTAGTAGATTGAATAAATTTTGCTGAATCGGCATTAAATGACATAATGCTATCGGAAACATCAATCGGTTTACTCACAAGTGAGTTCAGAATACTGTCAATGTCAAAAACCTGGGGTAAGCTGTTTAAATTTATTTGAGGGTCTGAGGGTTGATCGGCAAATAATTTGGTAATTAAGCAGAGTAATAATACTATCAACTGTCCTTTAAACTTCATATATCCTTACGTTAAAAATGTTTATACTGTTTAGGAAATAAGGAGTAAATGAACGATTCATCTCAATTACTATCAAATCCCGAAGGAAGTACTTTATTCCCTGTTTTTGCTCCTAATTCTTTTATTTTTTCGGCGGTTCGGATAATGTTACCATTTCCGTCTTTCATTTTTTTCATTGCATCATCGTACGAATTGGAGGTACGGTCAATATTGACTTTTATTTTCTCCATATCCTCGGCAAATCCAATAAATTTGTCGTACAGTGCACCGCTCAAACGAGCAATTTCCTGTGCGTTTTTTGTCTGATTTTCCTGTTTCCAAATGGAAGTAATAGTGCGTAAAGTCGCCAACAAAGTTGTCGGACTAACAATTACAATTTTTCGTTCCCACGCATAGGCAAACAATTCTCCATCGCCTTGAACTGCTACCGAAAACGAACCTTCTATAGGTAAAAACATCAACACAAAATCAGGTGTGTTGATATTCTGTGCGTTTTGATAATTCTTTTCGCTCAACAGTTTTACATGACTTCGCAATGAGTTAATATGTTCTTTCAAAAAAGTAGCTCGTTGCTCATCAATATCGGTCGACATTAAACGCTCATAAGCAACTAGTGAAACTTTAGAATCGATTATAATGTGTTTATTATCCGGTAAATGAATAATTACATCTGGTCGTTGAACCGTATGATCAGCGCCTTCCACCACTTCTTCGCGTTCGTACTCCTGACCTTTTGTTAACCCGGAACGCTCCAGAACTCTTTCCAGAATTACTTCGCCCCAGTTTCCCTGTTTTTTGACATCCCCTTTCAACGCTTTCGTCAGGTTATTGGCATCTTCACTCACTTGAGTATTCAGGCGAATGAGTTCTTTCACTTCCTGCCGCAAACTTATTTTATCCCGCAACTCCTTATCGTAAGCATCATCTACCTTTTTTTCGAAAAGTTGAATACGTTCTTTTAATGGATTCAGAATTTCACCGATATTTTTCAAATTTGACAACGAAAACTCCGCCGATCGCTCTTTAAGGATTTTTGAGGCAATATTTTCAAACTCTGTTGTAAGCCGTTTCTGGAGTGTTTCTATTTCTGTTTTATGAGTCTCCAGCTTCTCTGTCAGATTTTCATTTGCGGTTTTCAACGCTGCAACTTCCATGCCACGGTTGTTCGAAAGCTGCATTTGCCGGGCAAAATCTTCTTGCAAACGCACTAATTCTTCAACTTTTAAACGCAGAGTTTCTTGCACAACCGATTTTTGAGTTTCAGCTTCAGCCAATGATGCCAACAATGATTTTTCTTTTGTTTCATAATCTGCCCGTTCAGTGGATTTTTTCCGGTTCGAAAAAAATAATGAAATAAAAAATCCGATGATGAATGCAGCTATGGCAAGGATATATTCCATAATATTAAAGATTTTCTTATTAAAAAGAAATGCTAAGTAAAGCGGGGTAAAAACTTAATCGAAAAGTGTTGGATGATCTTCCTCCATTTTTCGGATAATAGAAAGCATCAGCGTTTCACGAATAAACTTCGATTTGTTTTGGATTTTATATTTAGCGATATAACGATTCAAGGCTTTATTTTCTTCGTCGTTCAAGGTGAAAATTTGTCGGTGTGTACGCAAGGAGGTACGCTTTGAAGCCGGAGTGAGAGTTTTTTTTGCCATACTTTTACTTTTATCCCTACAAAAATAATATTATCATTTCAATTTTAACGGTATTTTGGCAAAAAACTGTATTTTTGTCAATTATAGTTCTTTTTTTAAGTATAATTCTTAACTAATTAACCCCTCTATGGCTGAACACAACGATTTAGGCGAATTAGGCGAAAAACGGGCAAAAGAATATCTCGAAGCAAAAGGTTATAAAATTCGTCATACCAATTGGCATAATACCACCGTGTTTGGTAAAACAGGGAAACTTGAATTGGATATTATTGCTGAAAAAGACAGTTGGCTTATTATTGTCGAAGTGAAAACACGTTCAACAGAAACTTTTGAACATCCGGAAGAAGCTATTACACTGCGAAAGATTAAAAACATTGTAAATGCCACTCACGAGTATATTATACAATACGACTGGAACGGAAACACTCGTTTTGATGTAATATCAGTTATACCCCACGGGCAGGAATTTTATATAGAACATATTGAAGATGCATTTTTGTCTCCGTCAATGTAAAATCCGTATATTTATTCTATAAAATTTCATTTTGAATTCAAAAACAATTATTTAATGCCATTTCAAAAGCTAAAAAATGTTTTAGAATATCTTTTTTTATGTTTTGATTCTCGACTAGTTTGTGTACTTTTGCAGGCAGATAATTACCCTGTCTAATTCATTGATTATCATTGTTTGGTATATAATAAATTCTTCAAAATGAAAACACTAGAAAAAAATGTAGCTGAAAAGCTTCTTAAAATTAAAGCTGTAAAATTACAACCTAATAATCCATTTGTGTGGGCATCGGGTTGGAATTCACCAATATATTGCGATAATCGTAAAACCCTTTCGTATCCTCAAATTCGTAATTATATAAAAATTGAACTTACTCGTTTGATTTTAGAAATGTACCCGGATGTAGAAGTCATTGCCGGCGTTGCTACAGGAGCAATTGCTCAGGGAGCATTGGTTGCCGACGCTTTGGGATTGCCTTTTGTTTACGTTCGTCCTACTCCGAAAGATCACGGTTTAGAGAATCTAATTGAAGGTGATCTTCGTCCAAAACAAAAAGTAGTAGTAATTGAAGATTTGATTTCAACAGGCGGTAGCAGCTTAAAAGCCGTTGAAGCAATTCGCAAAGATGGTTCTCAGGTGTTGGGAATGTTAGCAATTTTCTCGTATGGTTTTCCTGTAGCTAAACAAAAATTCAAAGCTGCAAAAGTGAAACTTACTACTTTATGCGATTATGATGCCGTCCTTTCGGAAGCCTTGAGTACTAATTATATTAATTCCGAAGATATTGAAACTTTACAGGAATGGCGCGAAAGTCCAGCAACCTGGAGAACGGAATAAATTTACCATTAAAACAATTGCCATTTACTATTTTATTAAACAAATAAAATTTAATTGGGTTATATATGCTAAATAGTAAACAATCTAAAAGTAAATTTAATACATGACGACATACGAAAGCGATATAAAAACCATTTCTTCAAGCGAGGAAGTGGTTTTTGGCATACTTAGCGACTTGAATAATTTGAAAAGAATTCAGGATAACCCTGAATTGGCAAATAAAGTAAAAGACATTGAATTTGATGCTGATAGTGTTAGTTTCTCTGTTGAAGGATTTGGTAAAATTGGTTTAAAAGTGATTGAACGTGAGCCGTTTAAAACCATTAAATTTGCCTCGGAGCATGCACCTGTTGAAATAAATGTGTGGATACAGTTAAAGCAAGTCGCTGAAAATGACACACGGATGAAATTAACGCTAAAAGCGAAATTACCTGCCATGATAAAAATGATGGTGGATAAAAAGTTGAAAGAAGGTATCAATAAAGTGGCGGATTTAATTGTAAAAGCATTAACCCCTAACCCTTAAAGGGGAATTCCTTTCTAAAATTAGGAAGGCTTTTGATTAAAATTAAATTTAATACTCTAATTCCGGGTGAATTTAAGATACGAAAGTAACTTATTTCCCCTTTAGGGGTTAGGGGTAATTATTTATATTATGGCAACAAAACTTTGGGAAAAAAGTACGCAGGTAAATGCGAAAATTGAAGCTTTCACGGTTGGTCGGGATCGCGAAATGGATATTTTTCTGGCAAAGTACGATGTGCTTGGTTCAATGGCACATATTCGTATGCTGGAGTCTGTTGGTTTATTACAAGCCGATGAATTGAAAATACTGCTTTCGGAATTGAAAAGTATTTATCAGATGGCTGATAATGGAACATTTGTGATAGAAGATGGCGTTGAAGATGTACATTCTCAGGTAGAAATGCTGTTGACGCGTAAACTGGGCGATGTTGGGAAAAAAATTCATAGCGGACGTTCGCGAAACGATCAGGTTTTGCTTGATTTGAAACTTTTTTCGCGTGCCGAAATTGAAAAAACTGTTTCTGCTGTTTCTGACTTATTCAATATATTAATTTCTCAAAGCAATAAATATAAAGAAGTTTTACTTCCCGGTTACACCCATTTACAAATTGCAATGCCTTCGTCGTTCGGACTTTGGTTTGGTGCTTATGCCGAAAGTTTAGCCGACGATTTACAATTATTACTCTCAGCATGGAAAATCACTAATCGTAATCCATTGGGTTCTGCTGCCGGTTATGGCTCCTCTTTCCCGCTCAATCGTCAAATGACCACAGATTTACTGGGTTTCGATTCTATGAATTATAATGTTGTTTATGCTCAAATGGGACGTGGAAAAATGGAACGTACTGTTGCAAATGCGTTAGCAAGTGTGGCGGCAACAGTTGCTAAACTGGCTTTTGATGCTTGTATGTTTACTTCACAGAATTTCGCATTTATAAAATTGCCCGATGAATTTACCACTGGATCGAGCATTATGCCGCACAAGAAAAACCCCGATGTTTTTGAATTGACACGCGCAAAATGCAATAAAATACAATCGCTTCCACAGCAAATTATGATGATAACGAATAATTTGCCTTCTGGTTACTTTCGTGATTTACAACTTATTAAAGAAGTTTTTGTGCCTGCATTTGCCGAACTGACCGATTGTTTGGAAATGACAGCAATGATGATGGCCAAGGTGGAAGTAAACTCGAAAATACTTGATGATGCGCGCTACGATTATTTATTTAGCGTAGAAGTAGTGAATCGGTTAACCTTATCAGGTATTCCTTTTCGGGATGCTTATAAACAAGTAGGATTGGAAATTGAAGCCGGTAATTTCAAACCCGATAAAAATGTTCATCATACTCATGAGGGCAGTATCGGTAATTTGTGCAACGATGAAATTTGTAATTATAGAGATGATATTATTTCCAGTTTCAGCTTTGAGAAAGTAAAAGTAGCCGAGAAAAAACTGTTGAATAGTTAATTTTTCAACTTTTGGTAATTTCATCCATAACTTTATTTGTACGTGCAGCAGAAATACCAGTGCTTGGCGACTTGTTTATTCCACGTAACTCATCAACGATTAGTTTAATCAGATTTTTCTGAATTGGTTGCGAATGCTGAAATGAAAACTCTTCATCGCCGTACTTAGCAGTTTTTAGATGAATAATCATAGGATTGCCAAATGTGTTAAAGGATAATTCGCCTTTTGAACCCACTATTTTTGTGGAGTCATTTTCCGAAATGGCATTTGATGTAAAGCACCAACTTCCAGAACCGAGAACTCCGCTTTCAAATTTAAAAGTAGCAGTTACGATGTCATCAGCCGCATATACTCCGGCCTGATTCATCGAAATTCCTTTAGCAGTTGTAATAGGTCCAAATAAGAAATCTAGAAAGTCCAATTGGTGTGAAGCTAAATCGTGAAAATATCCACCTCCGGCAATTTCTGGATTTACTCTCCAGTTTGTGTCGCTGTTGGCAATTAACTCTGATTGAAGGGGTTGAATCATTTCAATGTTCACATATCTGACTTCACCTATTGTTCCACTTTCAATTAATTCTTTCACTTTAACAAATCCTTCTAAAGTGCGTCGATAATAAGCAACAAAAAGCGGAACATTTGCTTGTTGGCAAGCATCAATCATTGTCAGACATTCTTTGTAAGAGTTTGCCATTGGTTTTTCTACATAAACAGCTTTCCCGGCTTTTGCAGCTTTTATTGTTATTTCGGCATGCGAAGCGGGTGGTGTAGCTATGTAAATAGCATCAATCTCATTGTCACTTAACAATTCAGCTATATCAGTTGTCCAGTTTGGAATTTTATGCCGTTGAGCAAAATCGGCTGCTTTCTCAGCATTTCGCCGCATGACAGTTTTTACTTCTGAAAATGAGGTTGAATATAGGGCAGGTGCACTCTTTATTTCGCAAACATCACCTGCTCCAATAATTCCCCAAATAATTTTCATTGCCTTTTTCATTATATTTCAATATTTTACAATACTTAAGTAAATGGAACAAATTAATGTACCATTTAGAAACATTAATAGAACGCTGATTTTCGCTGATTTATCGGAAAATGAAGGATAAAACAAAACGGATTTTTCTTGCCTTCGGCAAGATGATTAAGGCGCAACTATCTGTAAATCATTCCGATTTATCGGAATTTAAATCCGCTTTTTCAAATCCACTCTATCAGTGAAAATTGCGCCTGCCTGTCGCAGGCAGGTTCTATTCTTAAATATTTTCATGCAAAATACGACATTATTTGTTTTCAATTACTTATTTCTTCAACTCCTGTTCTTTTTCCAGTTGTTTTTGAATCTTTTTAATGGCCGATTCTATAGACTTCTCCGGTTCAATCACATTGTATTCTCCCCAGAAAGAGGGTTCAGAAAAACCGGAAGCCTCATCACTTATAATTACGTTTGGATGCAAGCGTTCTTTGCGTTCAATTTGATTATCAGTCAATTTTTCCCAATCGGTAACTGCCATTTCGATAGTAGAATAATAATTGGTGTTAAAAAGTTTTTTCTTCCAGTTTATCTTTAATCCGAATTCAATGCGACTGTAACCATAATACCATTTCCCATCTTTTTCAAGATAATCAATTCTGTAATTTGTTTCAAAAGGGTAAGCACGCGCATTAAACGGTTTTTTCACTATAAACATACGTGCAGCTTCTTCTTTGTTACTGATATTCATGTTGAATATTGCACTTTTCAATGCCAGACTTTGTGCATCAATATACAATTTTCCATGGTACAATGGTTCTTTTATTTCAGAATGTTGTTTGAAATCAATAATAAAAATCAATCGATTATCCATATGCGTAGAGCGATCAAAGCTGAATTCGTAATTTTTAAACATGTCTTCGGTAAAAATCATTTCAGGATTTTTCATAATATCAAGGTATAATGAATTGAAAGGACCACCTTGAAGTTTAAACGTAATAGTATCCAGTTTTGAATAATCAGCATTTTTACGTGCTTTGTAAAGTTTTACAATGTCCGAACGGTATGAATTAACGGGTTGTTTGTTTATTTCCACCACAGCTTCGGAAAGTGATACATAGTTTCTGTTTTTCTTAATGGTTTCGCGGTAAAAGGCAGTCATTAATAGAGGATTATTGAAATAATTCTGTTCTTTTTTGTCAAGTACGGCACGCATAAGTGCTTCTGCATCTTTCGATATTACATTTATTTCAGGCAATTCAACCGAAGTAAGCTCAAGAGGAATTTTTAAATTTTCGTTACTCAGTTCCATTAGTGTAAGTTGTTTGCTCTTGTAACCAATAAAACTAACCAAAACTTTTGTATCGGTTGATTCTCTCGAAATTTTCAACGAAAACTCACCTTCGGTGTTGCTAACTGTGGAGATGTTTGTCCCAACAACCGAAATATTTGCAAAGGCTAATGGAGTTCCTGTTTTTTTGTCAACAACAGTACCTTTATACTCTGAGTAGCTTTCCATGCCTGAATATTCGGGCAATGGTGCAGGGATATTGCCAAAAAGAGTAATATTAAAAGATAACAGTAAAAAAGATATCCCCACAAATCGATGAAAATCAATCTTTGAATGTATTCTCATATTACTATTCGATTTTTAGATGAAAAGAATGAGACAAATATACTGAAAATATTTAATTCAATTTGTTGTTTATAAACTCTAAACAAATTAGGAAGAAACAAGTTGATACATCAGAGTCAATTAAGAAGTCCACAATACTTAATAATACATTTTACGAAAGTAGAACCTGCCACTTTCTACTGATATAAAAATCCTGATTTACACCATTGAAATAATTTTTAGGGGAAAGAAGTTTAAAAACAAGCTTATTTCTGTATATTTGCAATTAGTTTTTTTTAGACATGAAAGATTATAAAGATTGGTATTTGAGAATGATTGCCTGGCGTGAGCTACATATCAAGCAACGGCACTTTATTCTTATTTTAAGTTTTTTGGTGGGTATTTTTGCTGCGATAGCTGCTTTTTTACTCAAAACCAGCATTCACCTCATTCAACATTTGCTTACCGAGAATTTTGATCCGTCAAAAGTCAATTATTGGTACTTGGTTTTTCCTGCGTTTGGTATTTTTCTTTCTTCACTTTTTGTACGAAAAGTTGTAAAAGATGATATCAGTCATGGTATCACACGTATTTTGTATGCAATTTCGCAACGAAAAAGCATCATAAAACTACATAATTTATGGACTTCTCTGGTTGCCAGCTCGGTAACTATTGGCTTTGGTGGTTCGGTTGGAGCGGAAGCACCCATTGTACTCACCGGTTCAGCAATCGGTTCGAATCTTGGAATGTTTTTCAAGATGGATCAAAAAACATTGATGTTGCTGGTGGGATGTGGTGCTGCAGGTGCTATTGGTGGAATTTTTAAAGCCCCAATTGCCGGTCTTGTTTTTACCTTAGAGGTGTTGATGCTTGATATGACACTGACAGCTGTTGTACCGCTTCTAATTTCGTCTGTTACTGCCACAGCTTTATCTTACATTTTTGCAGGTGATGCATTTATGTTTAAGTTCGATGTTTACGAACCTTTTGCTATCGATAGAATTCCATTTCTTATTTTACTGGGAGTTGTGTGTGGACTTGTTTCGTTATATTTTACCCGTGGAATGAATTTTCTAGAAGGTAAAATGCGGAAATTCAAGAACCCGTATAAAAAACTCATTATCGGTGGAGTTGTATTAAGCCTTTTAATTTTTATTTTCCCACCACTTTATGGTGAAGGTTATGATACTATAAGTGCTTTGTTGAATGGTAAATCTTCATCCGTTCTTGACAGAAGTTTCTTTTTTGGATTAGGTGATAGTCCATGGGTGATGATTGTATATCTGAGTTTAATTGTGATTTTTAAGATTTTTGCATCCACAGCTACTACAAGTGCCGGAGGTGTTGGTGGTATTTTTGCCCCTTCGCTTTTCGTAGGTTGCCTTACGGGTTTTGCCGTAGCGAATATTTTAAAGTACTTAGGATTTAATATCCCTCAGGAAAATTTTGCTTTGGCTGGTATGTCAGGGCTAATGTCAGGGGTTATGCATGCACCTCTTACAGGAATTTTTCTTATTGCGGAGCTAACAGGTGGTTATAATCTATTTATGACACTGATGATTGTCTCTACCGTTTCCTACCTGACTATCATTCTGTTTGAACCTCATAGTTTGTATGCTATGCGTTTGGCACAAAAGGGCGAATTGCTTACACACCACAAAGACAGAGCCGTATTAACATTGCTCAAAATGGAAAATGTAATTGAGACTGACTTAACTGTTTTAAATCCGGGCATGACATTAGGAGAATTAGTGACAATTATTTCGCATTCAAAACGAAATATTTTTCCGGTAGTACATCCCGATACTAATGTTCTTTTGGGAGTAGTGTTATTGGATGAAGTTCGAAATATTATGTTCCGACCGGAACTTTATCAACGATTTACAGTGCAGAAATTGATGATTTCACCTCCTGCTACGATCAATGAAAATCTGCCAATGGAAAAAGTTATGGAGATATTTGAAGATACCGGAGCCTGGAATTTGCCTGTTGTGGATGATAAGAAATGTTACATTGGCTATGTTTCGAAATCTAAGATTTTCAGTTCATATAGACACGTGCTTGTTCATTTCTCGGATGAATAGACCTAAAAATATAAAACTATGTCAAAACAAAAAATAAGTTATTCAGAGGCTGTAGCCGAATTAGAAAAGATATTATCCGAATTAGAGAATAATACGGAAGTAAATATGGAAGTAATTACGCAGAAAGTAAAGCGAGCCGCAGAACTTATGGAGTTTTGTAAAAAACAATTGCATGAACTCGATGCGGAACTAGAAAAAGTATTGGAGAATCTGGATGATTAAACGTTTTTCCTTAAGCATTCTTAAGCATCTAACTACTACCCTATTAACTTCATTACATCATTGACATTTAGTTGTTTCAGTATATTATTCTCGTCAGATATCATTGCGTCAAACAATTGCAATTTTTCTTCCTGAAGTTTGAGAATTTTCTCTTCAATTGAATCGCGGGTAATAAACTTATATACAAAAACTTTGTTTAGCTGACCAATGCGATGAGCGCGGTCATAAGCCTGTGCTTCCACAGCAGGATTCCACCACGGATCAAGCAAGAAAACATAACTGGCAGCTGTCAGATTTAACCCAACTCCCCCCGCCTTTATCGAAAGAAGAAACACCTGAACTTCAGGATCATTTTGAAATTGATGAACTAAAGCCCCCCTTTCTTTTACACTTCCATCAAGATAACAATATTTGATTTTATTTTTATCAAGATACGTTTTATAAAGCTTCAAATGTTGCACAAACGAACTGAATACAAGCACTTTATCGCCCTGTAAAATAACTTCATTTAGCATGTTAGTAACCGTTTCGAATTTACCGGAATCTTCGATGTAATCTTTATCCGCAAGAACAGGGTGGTTTGCAGACTGTCGGAGTCTTAAAAGCCCTTCGAGCAAAATAATTGGTTGAACTTTATCTTCGGAACTTTTACTTTCAATAAACTTATCGCGATAACTGTTCCTAATATTTCGATAAAACTGCCTTTGTTCTTCAGTCATATCACACATTTGAGAGATAATTGACTTTTCGGGCAAGTCAGTTAACACCTCTTTTTTTATCCTCCTTAGCAGAAAAGGCGCTAGCAATTGCCTATAGAGTTCTTGATAAGTAGGTTGTTTACACCGACTTGTAAAGTTACTCAAGGTTCCAAGCATATTGCGATTAAAAAAATTCACCTGCGACCATAAATCTGACAATGAATTTTCTAAAGGAGTACCGGTAAGCGTAAGATAACGATTTGCCACAAGCGAAAGACAAATTTGAGTGATATCGGATTGTGGGTTTTTTATGGCCTGTGCTTCATCCAAAATAGCATAATTGAAAGTCATACCGCTAAAAAGTTCTTTGTCACGCCGAAGAATGGCATAACTTGTCAAAATAAGATCAGAGCCATCAAAATCGGCGGGATTTTTAGTGCGATGTAGTCCTACATGAACAAAAACTTTTAAGGAGGGACAAAATTTTGCAGCTTCATTTCCCCAATTATAGACCAGACTGGTTGGAACAACCAACAAACTGATTCCTCTATTTTGTTCTTTTAACCACTGAAGCAAACAAAGCGTTTGAATGGTTTTCCCCAATCCCATATCATCTGCCAGGCAGCCACCCAACGATAATTCATCGAGTAACCTGAGCCAATTATATCCCT
Organism: Paludibacter sp.; assembly: GCA_028692715.1. Classification (GTDB taxonomy): domain Bacteria; phylum Bacteroidota; class Bacteroidia; order Bacteroidales; family Paludibacteraceae; genus Paludibacter. The sequence continues at coordinate 56,269 of JAQUWU010000022.1, forward strand.
GATGCTGATACGGCCGTAAATGCCCATCGAAACCCAACGGTAGTGTATAATCTTTTTCGAACTTATTAGAAAACAGCAAACGCATATTTTCTTTTACCGATAACTTTATTTTCGATTTTGAGTTAAGTTCTTGAACCAATGCACAATGATATTTTGCAACTTTTGCAATACCATCTTCTACTTTACAAAAATCAATTAGCGTCTTATATTCTTCGAACCAGCTTTGAGGAATCTGAACGTATTCACCATTAGGCAAAATCATTTCTTTTTTATTTTGCCTTATGTAGTTTAATATTCTCAAAAATGGAATTTCAAATTTCCCAAACCGAACTTTCCCCTTAATATCGAACCAATCGCGCTCTTCAACAACATCTACTGTAATTGACCGCTCCCCTAAAAATATAGCGTGAGAAATTTTCCGGTTATTCTCGAATTTTATTTCAACACCTGTTGACTCTACACTTTTATAGTTTAAATTTATCCACTCTACGCCTTCATCATAAGGCATTTTCACTATTTTTGCGTCAAAGTCAAGACCAATTTCCTTTAATGAGTCGATATAAAGTTGTTCAAAATCTTTATCTCTTTCCACTTGATAAATCACAAATGAATCTTCAAGCATTTTATATTTTGAGGTTGGCCCTCCCTGACCAGCCCAAAACTGGAAATCGGAATATCCAAAAATAAGCTCAAAGACAAGACTTTTATTTCCTGTTGTTTCAGCCACATCGTCGAATAAACTGGTTTGTCGTAGAGCTGCAACTTCCCGTATACGCAAAATAGCCGTTGTTAATGATGTAGTTGTTTCAATCTCAAATCCGTCAGCCACCACTCTGTTGGTTGCCACTAGCGGCATAATAACTTTTTGAATGTATTCCTCTGCATTTATTTGAGAAACAGACACTTTTTCTTTGTTCAAAAAAGGAATGAGTTTCGACCCTACTACTTCATCATCAAACTCATAAATAGTATTTTTCAACAATACCCTAGCTCTGTTGCGTGAAATCAATAGACCTTTATTCAACACCAACGCTTTGTTATGGCAGGTAATATCTAATGAATAATTAATCCAATCGGGTTTATTTGCAAAGCAATACAATAATTCAGGAAACTCTTCTTCTACAAAAAGTTGTTTCCAAGTAAATGGGAATTTTCCTATCGGCAGAAATAATGCTTTATCTGATAAATGTAGAAAGAAATTATTTTGATTTTTTTCAATGAATTCAATCAAATATTCTTTAATATATTTATCGGCGGCATTTTCTTTTTTAGTTTCAAAATACTTTTGATATAATGCTTCCCAGTTTTTTGTATTTCTATCCTTTACTTTTGAAACAATATTTTCTTTTTCCAATTTTAAACAAATTGATAAAAGAGTATTGTCTGTTTCATCAAAAAGGTCAGTGAAATTTGATTTGTTTTGAGCGCTAACTCTCACCCAATGTGCCGAAAAAACGCCTTTTTCATCTGTATCAACGACAACACATTCGGGAAAACAACCAAGATTTCCGACACTATTTAAAATATAAGCTAATTTCTGATGCATTTACTTCAATTTCCAGTTTTTCAAAACAAGTTGCGAATTTATGCAAAAGGAATTGTTTGGACAAGTATTTTTCATGACATTGTGAAATAATAACGTGCCTCATTTTACAAAATTTATGGCACAAACAAAACTGTATTCCAAAAACAAATTCGGCAAAACAATCAGTTAAAATAAACACATTCAACTCATTAACCTAAAAAGTTTAAAAAAAATGAACTTAGGTTCATACTATCTGTTTGATAGTTTAATAAGCTGTAAATAGGTTCAATTGAATTCAAAACAACTGTCTTGAATTATATAAACCGTCAATTCATAAACAAATTAATTAACGGTATTATAACTGAATATCAGCAATCTACATTTTAATAAAACAAAAATGGCAATTTCACATCATAAAACAATAGAATCATTTCACGAAGCATATTCCAACAAAGATATTGAAAAGATCAAAGGGCTAATGTCAGAAGAAGTCTGGTGGTCTTTTCTTGGCCAACACAAACTTGCAGGCATAAAAAACGGTATTCAAGAGGTAATTACATTTTTTGACAATTTGAATTCTATAATGGGCAACTCAAATACAACAACAGAAAAAATAATTTCCTCATCAAATCAAAATCATTTAATTGAATGCCAACACATTAAAACCAACAGAACTGATGACATCAATATTGATTTAAATGTGACCGTTTTGTGGACATTTGAATTCGGCGAAATTATTTCAGGACAACATTTCTTTTCCGACCCCAAAGCAGCTGATATATTTTTTAATGCCGTGCCTATGAAAACAATACATTTGTTTGGGAATATTCCGGTAATAGTCTTACAAACGTTTAAAGCTCCTATTGAAAAAGTTTGGGCTGCACTAACTGAAGCAAACCAAATGAAAAAGTGGTATTTAGAAGCCATGAATTCATTTGAACCGGTAGTCGGATTTCAAACAGAATTTGATGTAGTTGTAAATGGGAATAAACACTATTTACACAAATGGAAAATAACAGAAGTTGTTATTAATAAAAAGATTAGTTATAGTTGGCAGTTTGGCGGATACGGTGGAGAATGGCATGTAACATTCGAATTAATTAGCGAACGAAATCAGACAAAATTAAAACTTACCAATTCAGGCATCGAGAGTTTCCCTCTTAACAATAAAGATTTCTCACGTGAGAGTTGTTTAGAAGGCTGGGAGTATTTTATCGGCAAACGATTGAAAGAATATCTTGAAGGATAAGGCATCCTCCTATTATCCTGTTTCTTTGAAAAATATTTTTACATGATAAGGACTAAATATTATGATGTAAGTCTATACTTTTCTGTTCTTTGGGTATGTTGTTTTACCCCATACCCAAATTACCTTTTTTTGTCCTGACACCAAAAAGTAACCGAAAAAAAATCAAGACTTCGCCTATCTGCTGCAGGCAGACTCGCTCCTTTGTCGCTCAAAGAAGGACAAAAGACTTTACCTCACTTGTTATTCGCATCACCAGACGATGTCGATTAGTTAATAAAAAATTGCTTGGATATTGGAAATCTAAAACACAACGATTTAAATATTTAGTGTTTTTTTTATTTACAATACTGAAACTATTAGAAATAAAATTTTTGAAAAAGAATTTGTTTGTTTAACTTTGAATTTAAAATTTGCAAACTAAAAATCAACTAAAGTCATTATGAAAAAAACAATTTATTCGATGCTGATTATTTCAGTAATTGCATTTGCAAGCTGTTCCATTACACGTGTGGCTTGTGTCGGCGATAGTATTACCGAAGGTGCCGGACTGGCAGTTCAAAGCAAAACAGGTTATCCGGTAATTCTCAACACTATTCTTGGAGAAAAATACGAAGTGTTAAATAATGGCAGAAGTGGAGCTACCATGCTAAAAAAGGGAAATTTGCCCTATTGGAATTGTAATGAATTTTCGAACACTTTTGTATACAAACCCAATATAATTGTCATTAAATTAGGGACTAATGACACTAAACCAAACAATTGGAAACCCAATAATTTCGAAAAAGATTATCAGGCAATGATTGACACCTTTAAAACCATTCCGACCCATCCAAAAATTTATTTGTGCTTGCCGGTTCCTGTTTTTGCAACAAAATGGGGAATAAACGATTCAACAGTGGTAAATGGCGTTATCCCGATTGTTGAAAAGCTGGCACTGAAAAATAATTTGCCCATTATCAATTTATACGAAGGCATGAAAAATCAGGGAGCAAACTTCCCCGATAACATTCATCCTAATGAAGCAGGTGTCAAAGAAATGGCAAAGATTGTTGCTAGCCAACTAATAAAATAAAATTGAGCTTTTAGTTTACACTAGATTTTTTCACTAACGGGGTGACTTGAAGTCAACCCGTTAGTGAAAAACGACATTTAATACTTAATAAATTTTGTATTTCTATATCCTTCTGCTTTCAGAATGTAGTAACCTGGCAACAAATTGCTTACATCAATGCTGTTAGTTGTTGAACTTTCCGCTTTTACTAAAGCACCGTATAATGAATAGATTTGAACATCAATACTGCCAACTGAATTCTTCACTAGAAACAATTTATCAGTTACCGGATTTGGATAAATTGAAAGTTGATTTAATTCCGGAGAGTTTACAGCTTGTATTACATCTGTATTTATCAGCATATAGCCTGCAGTTTCATAAGCCGATACGGTATTCCATGACGAGAGTTCCCGCTGTTTGAAGATGCGTGCCTGTGTGTTTAAAACAGAGCGATATCGAAGAGTTGCACAAACCGTATCATCATTGCAGGTTTGCATTTGTGCAATAAAGACCGGTTTTTCAATCGTTTCAGGATAATCAATTCGTGCAAATTGTGTAATGGAATTTCCAACAGCATTTTCGTCGGTTTTCCCCACATACAGTTTGTTGTTATTTACCACTCCAACTCCAGGCTCAATAGCTACATATGAAAATAACTCCGACGACAATGTCGTTGATATTTTTGATTCTTTTTGTAGTTTTACTTCAAATCCGGTTTTGCTGACATTTCTTATTCTGAGTGTTGTTGGAATGGGATTACTGGATGTAGCCTGCGATACAAACACCACAGGAATTGAATCAAAGACGTTCGTAAAATTGATCATTCCCCAATCTTTTCCCACTATCGTTTTAGCTGCTTCAACCTTTAAACCACCCAAATTGTACGATCCCGGGTTTATAATAAAATAAGGAATCGTTTCATCAGTACTCAATTTGCTTACATTCTGATAGTTCCAAGGAGCCAGCTGAAAACTGAACATTTTGTAACTTCCGGTCTTCACTTTAGGTGTTAATAACACTTCGGTGTTATTATTAGTTGCCGAGCCGGTAATAACCATTGGAATAGCATTGTAATTGTTTTTAAAATAGATAGGATTCCAATCAACATCGGCAAAGTTTAATGTGCCATATTGAATATCTTCACCCGAAATCACATCAAATGATTGTTCGTTCGTTTTCACTTCTGTACCGTTACTCAACAGTAATCGCAGTCGATAATAGAATCTTCCGGTTGAATTTACGTTGTGCGTATCAGTGTACGAAAATTGTGAGGATTGATTGGTGCGGTAAATTTCATTAAAAACTCCATTTTCAGCCTTTTTCTCCACCACTATTTCTTTTGTAAATTCCTGATCGGCACCGCTACAGTTTAGGGTCAACTGGGCTGCGTTTGTTCCTGCTGTAACAGAAAGTTCAGCGGTTGAACTACTGAATTTATAAGAAGGTATAATTTCGTTAGAACGATTAAATGCAATATTGGAATTATTGTCACGATAATACTCTCCAGCTGGCGTAATCCATCCATCATCGGCTATCATCATACGCATTGAACCTACCCAATTATAAATGGAATATCTTTCCACAAAATGAGCAGTGTCCATTACATTTAATATTCCTTTCAGATCATTGTACTGTTTGGTTAGTCCATCGCCATAGGATGTGGGCCACGATTCGGTTGTCCAATCAGCCCCGTTGTTCCATTCTTTTATCCAAATCCCTCTGCCGGTTTTCTCATGAACAGCTTTTAACTGATTGTACCATTGAGTTGGAGTAAGTCCTCCCCAGTATGCGTGCACTACAATAAAATCGACACGATAATTGTGTGCTTTACAGCTGTCCATAAACTGATATAACCAATTGAAATCGGTAGTGGCAGGCGAACCCAATCGTAAACCTGTTTTAAGGTAGTTGGGCCATTCTTTTACGGCAGTTGCTACGGATACATTGGATTGTTCAGTATGGTCAGGTTCATTATAACCAATTAAATGAGATACATTTTTCAACTCATTAATTTGTGTCCACGAAGGCCAAAATTGTTCTTGTTTAATAGGAACGTATTCGAAATTCGGACGGGAATAATTACCGGCACTCCAATCGTAAAGCCAGGTTCCATTCATCTTATTTGTATTAGATGCTGCATCTCCACCCGACTTTGTACCGGACTGGCACCAGCCTTTTTTTGTAACCCATTCCCAATTGAAAACCCTGATAAACGAAACAGTATTATCAAGGTATGCAGGCATTATTGGAACTTCAATATCAGCATTATCAGCAATGTAAACACGACTATAACCTGTACCATCAGCATTATTGGCTAAAGTGGCCATATAACCACGTTTGAGTTTAAAAGAGCGTGCTTTGTTATCGAAAGTTCCTAATGCATTATTATAAGTATACAAACCATATTTTTGAGATTCTCCGAGATAATTTTGTCCGGAATACAGTTCAATCGGTTGAAATTCGCTCCCTTGCGGAATAACAACTGCACCTTGTTTGTAAATAGAAACACGAACATTATTTTTATAAACACCTTTGTTTCCATTGATATAAATATTGGGTAATACAGAGTCTATAATTGACTGCGGACGAATATTATCGAAAAACAACCAACTGTCTTCCGAATTCAAACGGATGATAGAATTGCTAAGAGGAGTATATTTTGCCAACACATGTAAATCTGTTTTTCCGTCTACTATAACTTCCTTATCTACAAACGACTGTGTATTAGCAACAGCAGCACTTATATTTACTACAGTTCTTTCCTGAGCTGACGCATTAATTGAAAGTATTACTAAAACTACGAAGTATATTAATCTATTTCTCATAACTAACGAATAATTTTTAATGTTGAAAATGAATTCCCCAAGCTTAACTTAATCAGATACATTCCTTTTTTTATGGAGGTATTTATTTCCTTATGATTTATTCCCTGTTCGAATTCCAGCATTGTGGTTGACATAAGTTGTCCTGCGATGCTGTAAACTTCAACCCTTCCCTCCTTTTTTATGGTAGAATTAAAATCAATAGTCAATTTATTATCCACAAAACAGGAATTAAATACAAGATTCGAAGACATTTGATGTAAGGCTGAAGGTATTGATTCGGTAAGTACCAGATCGTCGATATAAAAATTAAAATTTGTTCCTGTCGTATTTTTTGAATAAACAATATAAACGCTTGTTGATGGCGCTAAAAATGAAATAGAAGTGCTTTGGGACAACTGAGCGGATGTAACAATTGAAGAGGCAACCGTTGTAGAATAAATACCACCAATAGCTGCAGATTTATCGGCATTTGGTGTGGTAGCAGCAAATATATTAACCAACGATGTGACACTTATACTCTGACATTTATATTGTAAATCAAGGCGGTAAGTTGCTCCTGGATTTAATGAAAATAGTTTCTGACTAATTGAATTATAGGATGTTGCTTCACCTAAAAATCGAAGATACATACATTTATCTCCTCCTGAAGCCCAACCATTTCCACCCTGAACCCTGGAATAACCGTAATTTCCGAGTTGTATGGGTGTGTTTGAGGGAATCCAGGTTCCAAGTGAACCTCCATCTTTTGGATTGTTTTCGAAAGTAGGATCAAACATATAAGCGGTATTTAAAACCGTTTCTTTATGCAAAACAAAAGCACTATTAGCTGTTGAACTTTGATAATTTGCCCAAAGTCTGACATTATCTATAATCGAATCGGAACCAATACTTTTTGCTGAATTGGATGCTTGTGTAATACTTACCAATGTATCGGAAATACCCTGAATAACCCATTCTGATAATTCTGATGCTGTAACTGTGTAATTCAATGAATTGGTTGCTTTATCTGCAACATTAAGATATTCATTTGCTCCGTTAACAATATAATAGGTATTTGATTTCCCTTGAACAGGTAAAAAAAGAAATAACTGAGAAGCCATATTTTTATCAGCATACTTTAATGCGGCTGAATTTCCTCCATTTATTTTTCCTAACACTTTCCCTCCGGTTCGTTGTTGAATGTAATATTTTGTGGCCAACAATGGATTAATAAACGAAGTTGAATAACTGGCTGATACCGGAATAGAAACGGATACTTGTCCGCTAGATAATGTAACGTTCCCGTTTACAGCATTAAAACCGGTAAAACTCACCTCGACAGAAGCAGCACTTGCATTCGGGGCTAGTGAAGTAGTTGAAACGGTAATTCCTGTAGGTGCAGAAATTCGAATGCTATCAGTCAACAGAACACCAGTAACACTCAAACTGCTTTGGCGATTTGTATCGTCAAACGAAAAAGCCGTTGTAGTGGTAAATATTTTAGGAGTTGGCTCTGATATCTTTGTCAACACCATATCGTCAGGATAAAACAAGAAATTGCTTGTTGAAGATGGATTTTTAGCAAAAACAACATAGCATTCTGTAGCCGATGCAACAAAACTTATAGAGCCTGAAGAGGGAGTTTGACTCGTTGCAGTAGTTGCAGGTGGAGTTGACGTAAACACTGTTCCTATTGCTTCAGTTGAAGCTACATTTGGTTGTAGAGCAATGTAAGAACTGACTGTTGCGTCCGAAGTGTTTATATTTCCCTGTTTATATTTAAATGAGAATTCATAGCCAGCACCTTTCGTTAAACCGGTAAGCAAATGACTTATTTTAGTATAAGAATTTTGGTCCCCATAAAACCGAATTAAAAATGCATTTAAACCAGATGATTGATAGCCGTTATTAATAATTCGCGAACGAAAAATCTGAGTATCGGCATCATCGTTGCCAAGAATTCTATTATTGTCGTTTATCCACTGACCTATTGGTGTTCCGTCTAATACGGCATTTTCAAAACCAGGATCCATCAAATTATTCTGAACCATTGAATTCTGTGGTACCAGTTTGAAAATTCCGTTGGCATCTGTAGCAGTTTTATTACAATAAAAAATAGAGCCCGCATTTACATCATTAGTTGCTAAATAAGCACTTGTAACCGATTTCAATCGAACCGACGACAAAGAACTACCTTCCAACACCCATTCACAGTTTGCACCTTCAAGCATGTCAGTATATTCAGTATAAGCCAAATCATCAATGCTGTTTACCAGATAATTACCCGCTTCATTTTTTAAATAATAGGTATCTGTCTTATTTTCAACAGGTATAAATGTAAATAGTTGGGATTGCAAAGGTTCAGCATCGGTAATAATTACTTCGTTAAATGTAGTACTACCAATAACTTTCCCCGATTTAGTGGCAGTTTGAAGTATATAATACCTTGTAGAAGCATCAGGAATTATGGCTGATTGTAATGTTGAAAAACACAAAAAAGCTACAAATATTAGTCTTTCTTTTTTCATGCAAGAATTGATTTAAGGTGATTCTTTATTGCGAATCAAAATTAGAAATTTTATAATCCGAAAATCAAAAAAAATGGTCAAAGAAGTAGAAATATAAATCATACACTATTTTTAACGCTTTGCATTTAGTAATCACTGGAAAAGCCTATTTACATTTTAATTATAATATCATTTTATAAACAGTGTATTTTTAAAATCTCGAGAAATAAAACAATTTAAAATTATATCTTTGTCACTCAAAAAAAACTAAAACTCTATGAATGTCAACGAAGTGAAAAATACATTTAGTGTATTAATATTTCTTTTATTCTCTGTGTTAGTAGTTGCACAGAGTAGTTTTGTCTATATTTCTGCCCAAGGAAGCAATTTCATTTCAGTATATAGTATGAATGAGTCAAATGGTAGTCTTACTAAAGTTGAAGATAAAGATGTAGCCGGTGGCCCTGCTTCTATTGCGATTAGTCCGGATAAAAAATTCATGTACGTATCGCAACGTACAAATAAAACATTCTCCAGTTATTCTATAGATATAACGACTGGTAAATTGACTTTAATTGGTACAATTGCAGCTGTTGATAATCCTGTAAATATATCAACCGACAACACAGGGAAATACTTGTTAAGTGCTTATTTTGCTGCCAATAAAGCGGCTATTTATACCATAAATCCTACTACAGGAGTTATCAATCCAACACCATTAAGCTCGTTTACTACTGCTGGAATAAATCCACATGCTATTAAAACCGATCCGGGGAATAATTTTCTCTATATTACAAATATGACTGGAAATCTCATTCAACAATTTTCGTTTAATGAAGCAACCGGAGATATCTCTGCATTAAATCCAGCCATAGTATTACCGGAAAACACGGATGGTCCTCGTCACTTTGTTTTTCATAACAGTAAAAATTTACTGTACGCTTCGAATGAATTAAGCAATACTATAACCGTTTATAATTTCGATTCTTCTACCGGCTTACTTCTACCTTTGCAAACAATTTCGTCATTACCAACGGGATATACTTTAACAAACAAAGTAGCCGATATACATATTACACCCGACAACATGTTTTTATATGCGTCGAACCGTGGATACGATAGCGTGGCAGGATTTATTATAGATCCTAGCACGGGTTTACTCACCAGCAATGGCTTTTATCCAACGCAAACCTCACCACGCGCATTTGATATTGACGAAACAGGGAGCTTTTTATTTGCAGCGGGTGAAACTTCTGGCAAATTATCTAATTACAAAATCAACAAAGTGACAGGTGTGCTAGATTCTATTGGAGCTTATACAATAGGTTCAAATCCGAGTTGGGTAAGATGTTTAAACACATCAATAACATCAAGTTACAACCCAGAAAAAAATCAAACATTGTTCTATCCAAATCCTACTAATAAAGGAATTTACGTTAATACTTCTGGGGATATTTCAGTGTTTTCAATCTCCGGCCAGAAATTATTAAGACAGAAAATGGATGGCAATTCATATCTGGCACTGTCCGAATTTAAAAATGGTGTATATATTGTAAAAATTGAAACAGCACTGAATACGTTTCAAGAAAAACTTATAAAAAATTGAAGCTAATTCTTTCTAATAAAAATGCAGAGCCAATTTCTTGACTCTGCATTCCCTTAAAAAAACTAATGAAGATTCATTAATACGTTGTTAACAAAACAAATCGACCATCCTTTTTTACTATCTTAATACTACTATTTCTGATATTTCTTCATCTTTAGTACTTGCGGTAATAATATAAGTACCTGAAGGTACATTTGCATCAATAATGGTTTGTCCATTATTAAAACTCATACTTTTTTCAATTCTACCTGATCTGGCATTTATAACATTTAACTGACCTCTATTTTTTGAAGTATTTTCAATATAAATACTTTGTCTTGAAGTTGTTATTTTTAAAGATTTAGCATTTTTGTCTTTCTTATTACTATTATCATTTTTACCATTATTATTACCATTATTAGTCTTTCCGTCTTCAACAACTACAGGGTTTTCATCAGACGCTTCTGTTTGCACTGTATCTGCGGGTTCTTCAGTTGATATTTCCGGTACAACTTCGTCTGTTATCGGAGTTTCAACTTCTGGTTCAACAGAAGGAACTACCACTACGACGGTGTCAACTACCGGAGTTTCAACTTCTGGTTCAACAACTGGGGTTTCAACAACAGTATCTACAGAAGGTATTTCCACTACAACGGTGTCAGCTACCGGGGTTTCAACTTCAGGTTCAACTACAGGAGTCTCTACAGCAGGATCAACTACGGGTGTTTCTACAACAGGATCAATCACAGCTACTGGCAAACTTGTAATTAATTTGAATCTTTGTACTGCATCAGTTGTAGGCGCTACGCTAAATGTGTAGGTTTTAGTAGTCATTAGATCAACTGTATTATTGTTTTCCAAATCTACCAAATAAAGTTGGCTGTATTGTAACGTTAAGTTTTCGCTATAAAAAGATAAGGTATATTCGGTATCTTCACCAGCTCTAAATGCAATATACGTTTCATTTAAATCAGGAATAGCATCTACTTGAAATTTACCACCGGGTTCGTCACCGTAAATTACTGGAGCAAGTGTATTTGTTCCAATCATTTTATAACCATCCCAACCATTGTCAAAATAACGTGTACATGTTGCAACTGAGAAAAAATAGGCCTGATCGGAATAGCGTGAACCTATTACATCTATTCTAATACCGGTAAGAGTTGCTGCTGAAACTTGTGATATCCCAATTAATAATACTAAGGATATAATGATTGATTTAAAAGTAAGTGTTTTCATAATAACAGTTATTTAGAAGGTAAAATAATTTGTTTTGGCTGTGAGAAATACTTGTTTGTATTTCACCTTACAAACATACAAAACATTTATTATTACTCTGTTATTCAAGTACTTGTAGCGTTTTAACCACAACCTGTAGCAAATTTTACAGTCCAATTAATGATTTAATCAGGTCCGCCTAAAGTCAATATTTGTATTTGATAAAAAGATATTTACAAAGCTCTCCTAATCACCTCTGTATATGCTACTTGCAAAATCAGGCTTTTAATAAAACTCCAATTCACCTGTAACAATGTATAATTATACAGGAAAATTATTGTTACAAATTGCTATTACTATTCAATAAAACAAAAATTTGATGATTTAACATGGCGAGGGAATTATAGAAATACAACAGTCAACTTCATTAACTTTATTTATATTTTACATACATTTATTATACGTTAATTAACCCTTGCTATCTTCAAACCCTTTGTTTTTAATCTTTCTTTTTGATTTTTCTGTAAATATTTGGAATTAATATTGTAATAAATACTATAGTTCATTTTATTTATTACAATTATAAATGACAGGAAATAGTATAAAACAGTTTGACTACAAGCCAAACACATTTACTTTTTTGGTTTACAGTGCTATACAAAAATTACAAGCTGTAACTATTTTATAAAAACAGTTACAGCTTGTAAAATAATAAACTACAAAGTGTGTATGAGGACTAAAGTAAAATTAGCTATTTTTGATGTGAAATTTCTACCTTCTTTTATTTATAAAGAAATTTTTGACCAATTTACTACATTCTTCTTCTAAGATACCCGACAAGACTTCAGTTTTGGGATGTAAAGCATTTGGTGCGAATCGCAAAAATCCTCTTTTCTCATCGGCAGTACCAAAAACAATTCTGGAGATTTGTGACCAACCTAATGCCCCTGCACACATTACACATGGTTCTACAGTTACATAAAGTGTACAATCGGTGAGGTATTTTCCACCAAGAAATTGCGAAGCTGCTGTTATTGCCTGCATCTCGGCATGAGCAGTTACATCAATAAGTGTTTCGGTAAGATTATGACCACGGGCAATAATTCGACCCTGACAAACAATTACTGCACCAATAGGGACTTCATTACACTCACTTGCACGTTGAGCTTCATGAAGTGCCTGCTTCATAAAGAAAACATCCGGGTTGATGTCTTTCGATTCGTCTTCGGAATAATATGTTTTAGACATTTTTTTAGAATTCTACCTTCTTTCTCACCCTTCTTTTTGCGAGTGTTGAAGAATGATGTTACACATCTTCTTCTACTACCAGATTCTCAATAATAAAATTCTGACGTTCAGATGTATTTTTGCCCATATAAAACGATAATAAATCCTGTACTGCATCTTCTTTTTTCAAAGTAACCTGATCAAGGCGCATATCTTTTCCGATAAAGTGTTTGAATTCGTCGGGGGATATTTCACCCAAGCCTTTAAATCGGGTAATTTCAGGATTTGCACCAAGTTTTGCCATGGCAGCTAACCGTTCTTCCTCCGAGTAACAATACACTGTTTCCTTTTTGTTACGAACTCTGAAAAGTGGAGTTTGTAGAATGTGAACATGACCTTTCTTAATTAAATCAGGAAAAAACTGCAGAAAAAATGTAATGAGTAAAAGTCTAATGTGCAATCCATCCACATCGGCATCAGTAGCCACAATCACTTTGTTGTAACGTAAACTTTCAATACCATCTTCGATATTTAACGCCGCCTGAAGAAGATTAAATTCCTCGTTTTCGTACACAATTTTCTTAGTCAACCCATAGCTATTCAATGGCTTACCACGCAGACTAAACACAGCCTGTGTGTTTACATCGCGACTTTTGGTAATAGAACCACTAGCTGAATCACCCTCAGTAATAAAAATACATGAATTTTGTATTGCTTGATTTTTCGCTTCATCTTTAGTAAGCGTGTCGCTAAAATGAGACCGACAATCGCGCAGTTTTTTGTTATGAAGGTTTACTTTCTTTGCTCTCTCGCGTGCCAACTTAGTAACTCCAGCAATAGCCTTTCGTTCTTTTTCCGAATCCTGAATTTTTTGCAACATAATTTCTGATGTAGAAACATTGCGATGCATATAATTATCAAGTTCTTTTTTTAGGAAGTCAGATATAAACTTATTAACCGACAATCCACCTGAAGGCGACATATCGCGTGAGCCAAGTTTGGTTTTGGTTTGCGACTCGAAAACAGGCTCTTCAACACTAATTGCCACAGCAGCAATAATTCCGTTTCGAATATCGGTTAATTCTTGATTTTTATTGAAAAATTCCTTAATTGTTCGAGCTACAGCTTCACGAAAAGCACTTTGGTGTGTTCCACCCTGAGTAGTGTGTTGACCATTGACAAAAGAATAATACTCCTCACCATATTGATCGCTATGTGTGAAGGCTATTTCAATATCTTCTCCTTTAAGATCAATAATTGGATAAAGCGGTTGAGCCGTGATGTTTTCATTCAATAAATCGGTTAACCCATTTTTAGATATTATCTTTTTTCCATTGAAATTAATGGTCAAACCAGTATTCAGGTACGCATAATTGCGCAACATGGTTTCGATATATTCATCTTTATAAATATAATCGTTGAATAATGTACTATCCGGAACAAAATAAACATACGTTCCACGATCGGAATTGTCAGCAAAAATTTCTGAGTCACTGATTAATTTCCCTTGTGCAAATTCGGCTCGTCTGCTTTGACCTTCGCGAAAACTCTGCACGATAAAAGTTGCTGCCAGTGCATTCACAGCCTTTGTACCAACACCATTTAAGCCAACAGATTTTTTAAATGCTTTAGAGTCGTACTTTCCACCTGTATTCATAATGGAAACCGCTTCAATCATTTTACCCAATGGAATGCCACGACCATAATCACGAACTTCAACGTGACCATCTTTTACTTTTACATCAATAGATTTACCAGCTCCCATACGGTATTCGTCGATACAATTATCGAGAACTTCCTTTAATAAAACATAAATTCCATCGTCAACATGTGATCCATCACCCAACTTTCCAATGTACATACCGGGACGACGGCGCACATGTTCCAAACCTTCGAGCGTGATTATATTGCTGTCGCCATAATCAACCTGTTGTATGTTATTTAATTCTTCCATAGATCCTTATCCCCTAAAGGGAATTTTTTTATCCTTTTTGAATAATATGAAATTAATGATTCAATGTCCTACTTATTTTCTTAATCCCCCTTCGAGCCTTGGGTGCTGTTATCTCGCAATCCAACTTTCAGGATTTTGTATTGCTCTTCCTTTCCAAACCTGAAAATACAATTCCGTTTTATTATCTTTTTCGTCGTCGGTATAAATTTTACCAATTGGTTGTTTTACACTTACATGATCGCCAACATTTACATATATCTGAGATAAATTGGCATAAACAGTTCGATATTCTCCGTGTTGAATAATAACTCCATTACTACTCTGAATTAGAAATTTTTGTGTGACAACTCCATCGAATACAGCTCTTGCAGAAGTTCCAACAGGTGTTTGTAAATAAATACCTTTATTGTTGGTTGTTACATGTTTTAAAACAGGGTGTGGTTGAACACCAAAATGACCACTAATAAATCCACTGGCAGTAGGCCATGGTAATCGACCTTTATTTTTCTCAAAATTACCTGAAAGCAATGTTTCTTCTTTTGTTAAAGCCGATACTGCAGAAGAAGAAGAAGAAGTCGTTTTTGTTTTGGACTCCTTTTCGGTTTTTGTAGAAGTTCCACTTGATTTTTTTTCCTGAGCCAGCCTTTTTTTCTCCTCGGCAGCCCTCTTTTCTTCTGCTTTTCTTATTTGTTCGGCAATAATTTGTTCAATCTTATTGTTCAAATCATTTGCCTTCTTTTGTTGCACTTTTAAATTGGCACGTAACGTTTTCTCCTTCTTTTGCAAATCAGTAAGCAACACTTTTTCCTTCTTTTCGTCTTTTGTTAATCTATCAGCCTCGGTTTGTTTTTGAGTTACCACTTCAACTTTCGTGGATTTATGTTGTGCCAGCGTTTCGTTTTTTACGGCTATCTCCGCTGTAACTTTTTGTATTTCCAGAACTTGTTGCTTGCGGTAATTGGTATATTCCTGCAAATAGCGTAACCTTCGATACGATTGGTCGAACGATTTTGCAGAGAGAATAAACATGATCTTTGCTTGTGTACTTCGGTTTGTGTGAGCTTCCTGCACTAATTTAGCATAATCAGTTTTTAATGACTCAAGTCGGTTTTCCAACTGACGTCTTTCATTTTGCAATGTTTGCATCTCTACATCCAACTGATTAATTTCAGTACTAATGGTATTAATTAATACTTTTCTATCTTTAATGTTTTTGGTAAGAATTGTGAGTTTATTCAGCGAATTTCGTTTAGACTTATTCGTTTCGTTCAACAATTTATTGGTAGTGGCTAACTTCTGAAGCGTTTGCTTTCTCTGTGATTCCAAGTCCTTAACACTTTGTGCCTGAACGGATGAGGTAGCTATAGAAAATGAAATTATAAGAAAAAATACACGTAGAATTGATTGAAATCGCATTTGTTTCTGTTATTAATTTTTTCGCAAATTAGTTATTTTGTCAATAATTGGTCAATATCTCCTTTATTGTAACGACTCGGATTTGTTGACTGAAATTTTATAGGAGAATTAAATTCCACTCTTAAAATAGAGAAATCACAAGAAGCATTACTTGTTGGATTTGTTACTTCCATAGAGATTTTCTGGGGATAGCTTACTGCATCTAGTAATGAGTAATCGCTATAATTAGTTTTTAGTTCGTAATTTTCGTTTTTCGATTTTAGTACAACTTTCGAGAGATTAAATCCGTTTGAAATTTCCGAACTTTGTTGCATTGTTTCATTTTCGAAATTAAGACTCTTGCGTCCATTAGTTTCTTCTTTCAAAACTATTTTATCTAATAAAATCTCTTTTTCTCCAATGCAAAAAAGTTGTCCGAATATCAACGACTGTAAACTGAAGAAGTCAACATCAACCCCGAATTTATCAGAAAAGTAATTGTAATCGAGGAAATAATATTTATTATTCATTTTATCGAAAACTTTTATACTGTCCGGCGTTAACTCCGCTTTAAACAATTCAATGCCCATAAATGGCTGAATCGAAAGATGAATAGCTGAATCTTTCCGAACTTTACAGGTAGCACTTACATTCAGGTTTCGATTTGCCATCTTTAATGCCATCGACATTTTACTTACATTCGCGGTACTGAATTGCGTTTGATTTTTTTGAATTCTCTCAACTATCTGCGAAACATCCTTAGTGCCTTTTAAAGATGTGGACGTAACAGTCTTGGTTGTTTTACAAGAGACAAAAGCCAATATTACAAACAATACAATTAATTTATCTTTCATTTTTTTTATCGTTTAGTTTCTTATCTAATAAATAAAAACCACTTATACTCTCCCAATAAATTGACATAAATTGTAGAAAAAAAGAATCGAGGTCTACTACTTTCTATCCCAACCCTTCATTTCAATTTTTAATTTCAACTGTTCGGTTTTGTTGCCCGATTCAAACGATTTTTTCCACATTTCTAACGCTTTAGCATCATCTTTATTGTCATCTTTACTATTCATCCACAAAATATCGCCATAATGTTCAAGAATAATTCCAGGATCTTCCTCTTTTGTCAAATTATCCATGGCGCGTTCAATATAAAATTTAGCTAACGAATAATTTTCCTCTTGATAAAGTATCCATGCATAAGTATCAAGATAGGTACTGTTTTTAGGTTCCAGTTCCACCGTTTTAGCACTCATTTTTTCGGCTTTTCTCAAATCTTTTTTTTCAAGAGAAAGATAATAAGCATAATTATTCATTACCATAACGTTCTTTGGATTGGCTAATAATGAATTCTCATAATTCATAAATGCCGAATCTTTTTGTCCCGCTTTGAAATAAATATCCGCAATTTGTGCATAAAAATCACTTTTCATTCCCGCCTGATTGGCTTCGATAAAGGGCAATCCAGCATGATAGGTTTCAAGTGCAGATTGATATTCGGTTAATTGAAACTGTGCAATTCCTTTGTAAAAATACCATGCAGGATTTTTAGGAAGATTGTCGATTGCACGGTTTGATATCTCCACCAAGTTTTCAAATTTTTTCTCTCCAAGATAAATCTGAATCAACCGCAACCATGTTTGCGGATTTTTTGGATTTATATTTAGCATGCTTTCAAGTTCCGAACCGGCTTCTTCATTTCTTCCCCTGAATTGCAAATATACTGCATAATATCCATGAACCTGTTCTTCCAACGGATAATGTTCTACCAAAAGTTTAAACAACATTTCAGCTTCATCCAGTTTAGTCGAATCTTTCACAACCTTTTCAACATATTGTCCTAAAACATCCACTTTTGTGTCCACATCAAGGTCATCGCTTTTCAATGCACTAACGATGGCTTCCATTGACTTTTCAGATTGGTTCACCGATTTATAATACTCCGAAAGTGAAATATAAACATAGGCATTTTGCGGGTCTGATTTTAACACTTGTTGGTATATTTCAAATGCTTTTTCCGGCATCTTTTGTTGCATAAAAATATCGCCACGCAAAACCTGATACCTGGTTTCTGTAGGATATTTATTTACCAGTTTATCAATTTCGGTTATTCCTTTTTTGGTCTTATTTAATAGAACATACAACCGAAACTTTTCGAATGAAATGCTTTGGTCAATGCCAACAAGACTTTCCAGTTTGTCATAAGCAGCAATTGCCTTGTCGTATTGCTTCGTTTGTTTATAAAGCGAAGTAAGAATATTGTAAATATCTTCTTTGTTAGGATAGACCTGTTGAACTTTTGTGGCAACATCAATAGCTCCAGACCAATTTTTCAGATTCGAATACACAGTAATCAGCTGAAAATTATACCACCAGTTCTGAGGCTGTAGTTTAACTGCCGTTTCCATACAGTGCAAAGCTTCTTTATTTAGACCTATTGCTGCATATAATAAACCAGTTTCGTTTTGAGCTCCTGCATCCAACGAATCAATAGACAGACACATCCGAAAAGTTTCCAGTGCCTGATCAAATTTCTGTAGTTCTTTTAATCGTAAACCTTCGTAGAAATAATAATCAAACTGACGCTTTGTATCTTCCGAAAGTCTGCTTTCTTCATTATTTTCCTGTTTCAACGACTTAGTTGTTCCGCAGGAAGTAAGTGTAAAAAGAAAAAGAAAATATAGTAAGTGTTTTATTTGCATAATTTATTTTTCAATACTTTTTTTTGATTCCCTGCCAAATCATCAACAGGAAACTTTCAACCGATTTAATGTTTTCCGGTATGTCCAAAACCGCCATCACCTCTATCGGTTTCAGTCAGTTCCTGCACTTGTACCCATTCGGCCTGAGCATGAGCGGCAATTATCATCTGACAAATACGTTCACCATCATTAATTACAAAATCTTCATTTGATAAGTTAATCAATATAATACAAACCTCACCACGATAATCGGCATCAATCGTTCCCGGAGAGTTCAATACTGTAATCCCTTTTTTTATGGCCAGTCCGCTACGAGGACGAATTTGTGCTTCAAAACCGGCAGGAAGTTCAAGAAACAATCCGGTAGGAATTAATTTTCGTTCCAGCGGCTTCAACACAATAGACTCATCAATGTTAGCTCGCAGGTCCATACCGGCTGATAAAGGAGTCGCATATTCGGGCAATGAATGTTTCGATTTGTTTACAATATTGATTAGCATAAAAATATTCGTCTTTAGCAAAAAGGCTTGCTGAGTTAATTAATTTGTTATATTTGTTAATTGAGATGTATTCTAGCTACAAAAATACGATTTTTATCTTTAATCCTTTCTCTCAAGCATGGAAAAATATA
Organism: Paludibacter sp.; assembly: GCA_028692715.1. Classification (GTDB taxonomy): domain Bacteria; phylum Bacteroidota; class Bacteroidia; order Bacteroidales; family Paludibacteraceae; genus Paludibacter. The sequence goes on from JAQUWU010000022.1 coordinate 76,123, forward strand.
TTTTTTTCGGAAATAACGATCCAAACGCTAAAATGCGTAAAACAAAAATAAAATTAAACTGTTTCAATATCAGAAATCATTCATTTTACAAAAATAAAAAAAAATCCAATGGCAAAAATAGACGATCCAATTACTATAAAATCCATTACATTTCGCAATCGAATAGGGATGTCTCCCATGTGCCAATATTCTGCAATCGATGGTTTTGTAAATAACTGGCATTATATGCATTATGGAACCAGAGCAATTGGTGGAGTAGGATTGATTATAGTGGAAGCTTCTGCTGTTTCACCCGAAGGAAGAATTACTCCCTCGGATGTAGGAATATGGAAAGATGAACATATTTCCGAGTTGAAAAAACTCGTCGAAAATATACATTCTAATGGCAGTATAGCCGGCATTCAGATAGCACATGCCGGAAGAAAAGCATCGCACGCTGCTCCGTGGAATGGCAGCAAACAACTCATTTCTTCGGAAGGTGGTTGGGAAACCATCGCTCCTTCACCCATTCCCTTTGATCCGTCTGAAAAATCTCCAAATGAAATGACTTATTCGGACATAAAAGCAATAGTAAATCAATTTCGTGATGGAGCAAAACGAGCTTTGGAAGCTGGTTTTAAAGTGTTAGAAATTCATGCTGCCCACGGTTATCTTATTCACGAGTTTTTATCTCCTTTATCCAATATCCGAACCGATAAATATGGAGGAAACTTTGAAAACCGAGTGCGAATACTTCTAGAAGTTGTGAATGCTGTAAAAGAAGTCTGGTCTTCAAATCTACCTTTATTTGTAAGACTCTCAGCCACTGATTGGGTTGAAAATGGTTGGGATTTAAATGAGTCCGTAAAACTAAGTTCATTATTAAAACAAAAAGGAGTCGATGTAGTAGATTGCTCTTCGGGAGGAAATATTATTTCTGCCCAAATCCCTGTTGAAAAGGGTTATCAGGTTCACTTCGCTGAAGCTATTCGGGAAACAGGAATAATGACAGCAGCAGTAGGAATGATAACTTCTGCCGAACAAATCTCTAATATTCTTGAAAATGAAAAAGCCGATATGGTTTTACTGGGGCGTGAATTGTTGCGAAATCCATATTTTGTTTTAAAGGCTATTAAAAACCAAAATTGGCCAATTCAATATCTCAGAGCAAAATAATACTATCAAACATTTTGTGCTTGAAACCACAAAATGTATTATTATTCAAATATTATTCTATACATTTGCAGCCCTGTTTTTCAATTGATTTATACATTATTTACTGACTGTTATGAAGAAAAATTTTACGCTCTTTTTACTCTCAATTACTCTTTCATTTTATGCTCAAATTCCTGCTGGTTATTACAATGCAGCCATAGGAAAATCAGATGCAACACTTCGAGTAACGTTAAAAACAATAATTTCTTCAGAACTAAGTGTCACCTCTTATGCAGGTCTTTATACAGCTTATGCCACAACTGACAAAAATCCGGAAAACGGAAAATTATGGGACATGTATTCAAACTGTAACTTCACAATAGGAACAGATGAAAATCATGGCGCTAATGGAGGGGAATGTACAAACTATAATAGAGAGCACACTACTCCACAAAGTTGGTTTGGAGGTGATGCCCCAATGTATAGCGACCTATTTAATGTTTATCCAACCGATTCATACGTGAATGGAAAACGCAGTAATTATCCTTATGGAGAAGTAGCGTCCATAAGTTATACTTCCGGCAATGGCAGTAAGCTTGGAACTTCAGGTTTTGCCGGATATTCAGGGACGGTTTTCGAACCGATTGATGAATATAAAGGCGATTTTGCCCGCACTTATATGTATATGGCAACCTGTTATGCCGGATTGTGCGAAAGTTGGACATCAACAAGTGAAGCAGCGGCTATATATAGTTCGTCAAATTTAGGATTTACATCTTATGCTGTTGCACTTTACCTGAAATGGTCACGTCAAGATCCTGTCAGCACAAAGGAAATTAACCGGAATAATGCTGTTTATTCAATACAACATAATCGCAATCCCTTTATTGATCATCCCGAACTAGCTGAATTCATTTGGGGTACACGTATGGGTGAACAGTGGTCTTTGACTACGGAACTAAATAATGTAAAAATTAATTTTTCTATTTCACCAAATCCCGTTCAAAATGAACTTAGTATCAATTCCGAAGAACAGCAAATGCATTTCGTGGTGTATAATCTGAGTGGACAGCTTATGTTAGCAGGTCAACTAAACATTTCTAAAACAATTCAGGTATCACAATTGAATAACGGGATGTACCTTTTGCAACTATCATCAGGAAACAAAAAGTCATTTCAAAAATTTGTAGTAAACAAATAATGCCGTTTTATTACAAACTCATAAAATCCATTACAATCCTTTTAAACTTATTGTTAGCATATTGCTATTAGCTGAATAAATGCTATATTTGTTGTCTATTGAATAAAAATTCATTTTCAATACTAAAACATTTTTTATGTATAAATCAAGGTATATCTTTCTTCCAATTCTTTTTTTATTTGTATTATCAACTGTTTTTGCAGCTATACCTTCAGGCTATTACTATTTTGCAAAAAACAAAAAGAAAGCAGAACTAAAAACTGCCTTGCATACATATTGTGGTCCTATGTTTGAATTTGACTACGGCGGTGGTGCAGGTTTCACATGGCAAGGATTTTACAGCACCGATAACCGCAACGATACTGTTGTGGATATGTATTCAAATACTATTCGGAAATTTAACGGATTTGCTGCAGTAGATGGCATGCATATCGAACACTTTTTTCCTAAAAGTTGGTGGGGAGGTCAGGTTACCAATGCTTATAAAGATTTATTCCATCTTTATCCGGCAGATGCTATAACCAATATTACCAAAAGCAATCTACCTCTGGGCGAAGTTACAGGGACACCCACGTTGGATAATGGGGTAACGAAGATCGGAGCGAACGGTTTCGAAACAGCATATACCGATAATTGCTTTGAACCGGCAGATGAATATAAAGGTGATTTTGCACGATCCTATTTTTACATATCTACTATTTACGAAGATTATGCTAACCTTTGGCAATCTCCCATGATGAACAATAATATCTATCCCGGTTGGAAACCCTGGGCATTGGATTTATTGATGAAATGGAACAAGCAGGATCCGGTTAGTCCCAAAGAACTTGCGCGAATTGAGGCTATTTACAATATTCAAGGAAACCGCAATCCGTTTATTGATTATCCCGATTTACCCGATTATATTTGGGGAGTGGATAGCACAAAGGTTTATCCTTTCCCTGATGAAACAGAAGCCTTTTTACTCACACCACGCCGTGGCGCAAGTATGGATTTCGGGGTGATATTAGTTAACAATTCGAGGACTACAAATATCCATTTTCAGGGGGTAAATTTAAACACTGATATATTAGTTTCTTTAACTGGGAATGCGCCTTCACTCGCACTTTCTACCCCAACAATTTCATTATCTAATGCATTAAATGGTGTGGATTTGGGCATTACTTTCAGTCCAACAACTTCCGGCTCAATTCGCGATACCTTGTTAGTGCAGGGAGGAGGTCTTGTTGAAGCAATACGTATCCCGATAAAAGCATTGGCAACATCCAATTTTATTACCTTAGAACCAGAAGAAACAAACCCTGTTGGTGGAACCTTGGAATGGATTTCTGATCCGCTGGCAACAGACTATAAACTAAGTTTATATCAGGGCGATACACAAGCCGGAGATTTAATAATTTCTACTTATGTGGAAGGAACCAGTTATAATAAAGCCATTGAATTATATAATGGCACGGGGAACACTATTGACTTGTCGAAATATTCTTTACAAAGACAGACTGATGGTTCAGGTAATTTTGGTTCGACAATACAACTTAGTGGTACCCTGCCAACAAATCAAAGCTATGTAATTGCCAACAATAATTATCGTGTTAATGCCGAGTTAACAGCAAAAGCACAACGAACGGACTCACTGATTAATTTCAACGGAAATGATGCCGTTGCATTGCTGCGTAGTGGCGTTATTATTGATATGGTTGGTCCGGCAGATGTTGGTGCAGCTGTATTATGGGGAATGGATATGACATTACAACGTAAATCAACCGTCACACACCCGTTAACATTGTTTAATTCTTCAGAATGGAATTCATTTTCGGTCGATACCTGGAGTTTTCTTGGCAGTCATTCAATGGATTTTGCCACATCCAACAATTACATTTTGCAAAATATTTCTACCGGAACTGTAACTAGTTATCCAGTTCAGGGATTGGTTCCTCAAAATACCTATACTTATAAAGTTGAATCTGTTCGTTCAGGAGGGAATGTTCCGGCCGTAAATACAATGCAATTACATACGTCTCCGTTGGATATTCCTATTTTGATGGAAGCAACGAATATTCATTCCACTGATTTTACAGCCAACTGGGAAGAAACACTTTATGCAACAGGTTATTTAGTAGATGTCTTTAAATTAGAAGGACAAGCTGATACTACTGTAACAGAAGGATTTGATTCTGTTGGCGATAAAGGGACTCCACTCCCAATAGAATGGAGCGGAACTGCTAGCGGCAATTATACATCCACAACCAGCTCAGGCTTAACACCACCTTCGGTAGGTTTAAAAAATGATGCTGAGTGGTTGCAAACTAAAAGATATCCTCTTCCAATTAAGAATCTTACATTTATGTACCGTTTTGCTTCAACAGCTACTGGTTCATCAGTTGGAGTGTATGGCTTGAGTAATGAAGTATGGACAAGGATAGACAGTATAACTTATTCAAACACAACTAAAACAAATCCGGTGTATACTTTTACAGAATCGCAAGATATGAAAGCATTTCGTATTATTTATCACAAAACAGCCGGCAATCTTGCTATCGATGATGTCTCAGTAACTTATGGCAATCAGTCAACAATTTACGTTCAGAAGGATATAGCTGTTGGAACTTCTCAAGCTGTAATTTCAGGACTGGCACCCACAACAACTTATAACTATAATGTCCGCGCAACTTTAGGGACAGCAGTTTCTTTAGCTTCTGAAACAATAAGTATCCAAACAAAATTATCAAATAAACTTTCGGAAAATAATGCTTCGTCAATAAAAATTTTCACAGGAAATGATAAAATTAAAGTCTCAGGTCTACAGGGAAATGAGCTGATAAAAGTCTACTCACTTACCGGAATTTGCCTGAAACAAGTTAAAGCCAATTCATCTGAAATAAATATTGACCTGAAGCAAAGTGGTATTTTCATTGTACAGATACAAAACGGGGATTACTCATTTGCCAGAAAACTAATTAAATAGGATTAAAGCAACAGAAATATAAATGAATATATTTTGATCTTATTCTTTTAAATATGATAGTTGAACTTTAGATTTTAAATCAATGACATTTCATCGTTACAGTCGTATTCCTGTCGTTCTATTTTTAATTTCCCTCCTTGTTTCCGGTCTATGGGCACAGGAACCAACCGGGTATTACTCGGATGCCGAAGGTGAAAATAAAGCAGAACTAAAAACGGCATTACATAACATAATACGAAATCATACTTATCTAGATTACGATATAAGTACAAATATTTGGTGGTATACCTATTTTAAAGAAACAGACTGGAGTTCTGAAGGTTATTTTCTTGATATGTATTCAAGCAACAAGAGAGCAACATATAATTGGAATCTAATGAACCGGGAGCATTGCATGCCCCGTAGTTGGTGGGGTACAAGTGATATGTATTCAACTTTCGATTCAAATGGTGACTTGGTGAATTTATCACCTTCCGATGCGGAAGCCAATACGGCCAAATCAAATTTACCTTTAGGTATAGTCGGAACATCTTCCTTTACAAACGGAGTGACAAAAGTCGGAAGTAACACTTACCCCGGTTACAACGGAGAGGTTTTTGAGCCGGCTAATGAATATAAAGGTGATTTTGCACGAACTTATATGTATATGGTAACTTGTTACGAAGACTATGCACAAAACTGGAGAAGTCTAGGAACTTCAAGCATGCTTTACAATAATACTTATCCCACTTTTAAACCCTATGCCGTCAGTTTATTACTTAAATGGAGTGCAAATGATCCGGTAAGTGAAAAGGAAATTGTACGTAACAATGCCGTGTATGCACTTCAAAAAAACCGCAATCCTTTTATCGATCATCCCGAATTGGCAGATTTTATCTGGGGAACACGCATATCAGAAGAATGGACCTTGGACGTTGGACCGGCAGAGACAACCGTTTTTGCTGTAAATTACAACAAATCAACTGATGAAATTTCGGCAGAAATAAGCAAACCCGAACTGGCAACTTATTTTATACAGAGTGTAAACGGAATAGTACTTCAATCCGGTAAATTCTCCTCAACTGGAACTGCTCGGGTAACCGAACTTCAAAATGGAATGTATATACTAACGGTTTACAGCGGAACGAAACGAAAAGTCGGAAAATTCTTGATTGTAAGATAACTAAGTAATGGTCAGAATACAATGTTGTATTTTAAAAAAAAAATAGCAGTTGCCTACAGCAGACAAGTTCTATTCTTGTTTTTTATAAATTGGATTATACGACATTATTTATTTCCTATTACTTTTTCTGGAGGAAAATAATTATTTATATCAGAATGTATAGTCAAATTGTCAAAAAAGAAGTTCAGTTATCTGTTTTTTTTTGCATTTTTGCATATCCTTTATGTAACTACTCAGGGCACACATAAAACAAAGAATTTACAGAATATGTTTTATTTATTGTGTGTAATTTAACTTACCGTTTTGCATTAAAGAAATGCACTTTGTGACTTTGTCAGAGCGTTCCTGGCATTCAAAAAAAAAAAAAGAATTCAATAATTTTATTCTATAAACTTAGAACTTATATAAACTCTATTTTTCAACGTATAATATATGAGTCCACTCCGAAAAGTCTGAGTAGACAGTTTAATTGATTAATAATTTGTTTAGAAAAAAGTCATATAATAGGTTGTATTAACCTAAAAAAGTTCTTTGAAATATTGCGTATATCATTATTA
>JAQUWU010000106.1 GCA_028692715.1 Paludibacter sp.
AGCCACTTTTTTAACTTTATCTTAGCTTCATCAATATCAAACTTTGATTTATCAGTACAGATTATATTCATTGCAGAACCATGGTTACATTTTAAAACGAATTGGTTCGGCAATTTATTCCAAGGGACATCTTCAACTTTATCCCATACACCCAATAGGGGAATTAAGTATTCTTCGCCTATCGTGTTAGCAATATGTTCTCTCACAGCATATTTGTCTGCATAAATAGTGTATTCCGGTCTTCTGTCGTAAAGTTTTAACCACTGCAATTTTTCATTAAAAGTCTTCGGAGATTTTAATCTAAGTTTATTTCTAAAATGATAGAAATACATTAATTTTAAAAAGCAGGTGTCGGGCAAATAATTTAAAAAGAAACGTAAGATATTTTTCAAATATTTAATAAACATATAAGACTCCTTCGTTTATTCCCAAAAAAATCTGTATGGGATGACATAATTCCATTCAGGCCTAAAAATGAATATAATTGTATGATACGTGAAGGTTGCAATCATAATAGCAAAAGTATAAATAAGACGTTCTCTGGAATTTTTAAGCATAAAAAGACAATTCGGGATGTAAACTATAATGAATGTTATAAATAAAGAAGATAATCGGCCCAAAATATTTGCTTTAAGGGCTAAAAATGAAATCATAGTTCCAATAAAGGTAATATTTAGCATCAAATCTGACTCAGTAATTTTACTATTTGACAGCTGTTTTAAATAAGTAATATTATTCTTTTTAACAGAAAACTTAATCACATAAAACATAAAAACCAAAATCGAAATATTTATTCCTAATATAAAAAAGCTTGCAAGCAAGTTTTCTCTAAAATATACTGAAGCAAGGTAACCATCATATTTACCAAAGAAAGAAATAACAAACTCTATTGAATTAGTAAAGTTTATATAAACAAACAAGAATATAGCTAACGTAATGCCGATATTAAATCTATTAAACTTTAAGTAAATAAGAGGATATGCAAATAAAAAAAAGATGGCAATAGAGTGAAAACTAGACGCCAAAAGAACTGACAAAACAAATTTAACTGTTTTTTTTTCTACCAAAAATATATAAGCAAAAAATAGAATGCTTACAGCTAGGTCATGTCGAATTGTATTCATGGTGGAATAAAAATATCTCAGAGTAATGAACAGATAGATACTTAACCATACACTTTTAGATTCTTTATATATAAAGTAAAAATATGAAAAAAAGATAAAAAAGCTACTTCCTATTAGAATTCCTTGCTTAAAAGGGAGAAAAAAACATAGTATTTTATTAAAATAAACAAATCCTGGTTCAAAACGTGAATTTAAATGTTTAAGGCTTTCAAGTCTTAAGATGTTTTCATAAAAACGAAGATATGGAATAGTGTCGTTTCCTATTTTATCAGATCTTAAAGCAACAATAAGAAAGAGAATCAACCCTGAAATAAAAACATAGAAGAAACGAATTTTTTTTATTTTGTTCAAATCAGGTAAGATTGTTGCAAAAAATAATAATATAAAAATTATGCAATTATAGAAAGCCATTATTATTTTTTATAAGTAGCAACAAGTTCCTGGTATTGTGTGTGTGCTCGCTTTGCTAATTCGTGCCAATCATATTTCTGAGATAAAGATAGTGCGTTTTTGCCCTTCATTGGTAATATATCAATTTCACTTATCAATTGCTTTAATTTTTCAGTTATACTCTCGACAGATGTGTCAGCAACCCACCCTGCATTATGCCGAATAACTTCGTCACCCATATTTGTGCCTTTCGTTATGATACATGGTAATCCATATGACAAAGCTTCGATGAGCCCCATTGGATGACCTTCAAATCTTGAAGTTAGTAGAAAAAAATCACTGTTTAAAAGTTTAAGTTCTTTTTCTTCATCAAAAATAGGATCGTGAATAGAAACCAACCTTTCAAGGCAATATGTTTTTATTAGGTTTGTCAGGATAATTTTGGAGCCTTTTGAGTCGGAACCATAAATTTCCAGTTTAATCTTATTTGATGATAGTAGCGGTGCAACCTCTTTACAGGTTCTTAATAATAAATCAAGCCCTTTGTGATTAATATCTAATCGACCGATGAAAACACCTTTTTTCTCAATTGAAGGATTAGTCCAGGTTTTTGTATGAGATTTTTTTTCGGTTCCATTTCCAATAATTATAGCATTATTATTCCATTCACGACCGGAATTTTTAAATTCATCATCCGTTAAATATTGAATTGCATTAGCATTACGCACAAAATTGTTAAAAAACAAGAAATTTCCAAGTTTTTTTTTAATTCTTTTTTGATTTTGAGCCAATTTAGTCAAAGAGCACCTTGGCAAAATTATATAGGGAATCTTCATTTTTTTTAATTGCTTGGCGATTAAAAAATATGAAAAAATATATAATGATTCAAAAACCACTAAATCAGGGTTATTAAAAGGGGGAGGCAATTGATTCATTTTAAATGAATATTTGTTTTTTATAGTCTGAAAAGAATAGCCTAAATCAACGTTATCAAGAAAGCCCAAATTTATCCAATGTACATTGTCAAAGTCAGCTTGAGCTTTAACTTGCCGGGGTATACTATAAGATAAACCTGCACACCGATTGCCAGTTAAAGCAGAAATATATAGGATATTCATTACAGTCCTCAAAATATAAAATTACTTGGTAATTTTAATCTATTTTAGAGAAAATTACCAGAACTAAAGTTGTCTGTAGATTGCGGCAGAACGAAATGTTTTCCCCATTCGATATCAAAGCTATATGGTTTTAATGGCATCATTGCTGCACCCGGAGTAAAAGTTAGTTCAGAAAATGTATAAAAATCATCAAATGCAAAAAAATCAACTCTTTTAATAGAATCTGCATCATTATATACTCCGTATAATTTGGGTGCCAGATGTGTGTGCCCTTTTAATTCAAGGTATTCACGAACAGTGTATTTATCTGCGCATTTAACAACCAGATCGTTTTGCGGGCAATAATACAGTTTGTACCACTGAAGTTTTTCATTAAATGTTTTGGGATTTTTCAAATGCAACTTTTTGCGCAACATAATAAAGTAATAGGTTTTTGAAAGAAACTCCTTAGTGAAGATGTGGTAAGCAAAAACTTGAAGTCGTCTTCTTAAGTAATATATAATAGAATCTCTGTCCATTTTTGCTCCTTAAGTCTGTTTTACCTTGAAATATCCGGCTGATAATTAACATTCCCTGAATTTCTTACTAAATTCAAACCCGCAAAGTAACCGATACCGTAAGACAGGTGAGAAACAAGAAAAGCCAACCATAAAAATGGCAATAAAAGCGGATTTTGCTTTTTATATGAAATTATTAAGGAAAAAACACTTGCACATAACGCGTAAAGACCTGCGGATAAAAACGTTAAATATCGCAAGTTCTTGTGCAAAACAGATGCAACCAGCGGTAAGATAAGGGACGATACGAAAATACTGGGGATGTAGCGTCTTAAACGAGTAGGCTTTTGAAGTTTTTTATCGACGAGGGGACCGTATAATCCGTATTGATAAAACATCTTCCAGAGGGTCACATAGTTTTCGCGAGCAAAATATTTGAGTTTTAAGGTAGGAATAAGAACAATTATCCCGCCATTTTTTAATAATCTTTCGTTAAATTCGTTGTCTTGATTTCTGACCAATTCTTCATCGAAGTATCCTATTCTATCGAAGACAGATCTTTTAAAACATCCGAAGGGAACCGTATCAACTTCGAATGGTTCGGTTCGGTTTGTTTGGGTCCTGTATACGGCGTTTCCGACACCGAAAGGGTGAGAAATTGCGATAGCAATGGCTTGTGCCGTCAAAGTATCCGCACCGGGAAGGGTTTCCCACATTGCGCCGACGTTATCGGCACCGGTTTCCAATAAAACTCGCACCAATTCGGAAAAATAATTAACAGGATAAACGCAATGCGCATCAAGTCGAATTATTATCTCACCTTTCGAAAGTTTTATCGCTGCGTTTAATGCGGTAGGAACAATTTTTTGAGGATTGTCGATTAAACGGAAAATGCCATGCTTAACGACGTATTCGGCAATAATTTTTCGTGTAGAATCATTGCTCATTCCGTCCGCAATTATTGCTTCTGTTCTTTCTTTTGGATAATCCTGAGCAAGAATGCTGTCCAGCAGACCGGAAATATATTTTTCTTCATTTCTGCATGGTATAACAACCGAAATATTCGGTAATTTACCATTAAGAAGATTAATATTTGCTTCCTTATTCATAATGATTAACTAACAGTATGTTCAT
>JAQUWU010000107.1 GCA_028692715.1 Paludibacter sp.
TAGTTGCTTATGAATATTGGATTGATAATGATTATGCAAATGCTGTTATTGTGAACACTCCCGTTCAACAACAATTGAATATCAATGAACTAATGTCTATGACTACTTTAAATAATGGTGTACATAACTTCCATATTCGATTTAAAGATGATGCCGGATTATGGAGCAGTGTAGTAAGTCATTTCTTTTACAAAACACCAGAACAAATTGTAACACAAAATTCTATAACCGAATACCGTTATTGGTTCAACAATGATTTTGCCAATGCTGTGAATTTATCGCTAACGCCTAATCAGCAGATTAATTTGATGGATAATTTAGATTTAACACAAGTCCCAAAAGGGATTTACGAAATCAATTTTCAATTTAAAGATACACTCGGCAGATGGAGTGTTGTTTTAACGGATACCATTGAAAAAATTTCATTACCAATTGCTGATTTTTCTTATTCAGCTACGCCGTATTGCGACTCCACTGTGGTTACTTTTACAGACAACAGCATCGATGGTGATGAATATTTGTGGGATTTTGGAGATGGAAATACCAGTAATTTGGCTAATCCAACACATACCTATTACACGCCAGATACATACCAGGTTAGTCTAACAGTAACCGATATTACTCTGGGGACAGACAGCACCATTGTAATACCTGTTGTTATAAATTCCTTACACACTTCATCAACAATAAGCGAAACAGTTTGCGACAGTTATACTGCCCCCGATGGACAAATACACACTACATCAGGTATCAAGACAGCAGTAATACCAAATGCCGCTGGTTGTGATAGCACGATTACCATTAATCTTACAATTAATACGGTTGATGCTTCGGTAACTCATAACGGAATAACTCTCACAGCAAATGCATCAGCCGATTTTTATCAATGGTTGGATTGTAATAATGGTAATTCTATTATTAGTGGAGAAACAAGTCAGTCGCTTACTGCAACCCAAAATGGAAGCTACTCTGTTCAAGTTACTCAGAACAATTGTACAGATACTTCAGCCTGTTTCTCAGTTACTACTGTTGGAATATTGGAAAACACGTTTAGCAATGACATTATCGTTTATCCAAATCCAACTAACGGTATCGTTGTGATTGATTTAGGTGAAACGCAGTCTGAATTTAGTGTTTCGCTAACTGATGTAAATGGAAAATTAATTAATCAGACAAGCTACAAAAACACTAAAATGATTGAGCTTAATTTAAATGCTCAGCCAGGCATTTATTTATTGACAATTTATTCGGAAAAGAAAAAGGCAACGATAAGATTGATAAAGAATTAACGTTTGCTAACACGCGGTATAGTTAATTGCCGGTGCAGTGGGAATTGGAGCGGCACAGCTCGTATCAAAAGTAGTTGTAACTTGATACGGAAGTGCTTCGAAATCGGCAACTAACCATACCACCAACCGTTAGCACACATTTAAAAAAACAACAAAATGAAGAAAATAACCTTAATAATCTTAACAATAGTTTTTGGACTAAGTTCTTGTGAAAAAGATAAAATTGAAGGGAAAATAAGAAATGACCCCGAGTTCGCACAAGAATTAAGGGAAAGTCCAGAGAACATATCAATAGGTAACAACACCTTAGTCTTAACGACTTATTTATGGCGGGATTTTATGCCAATTGCAGAAGAAAATGGAAGCAATATGATGTGCGTGAATAAATTAACAGAAGTTGACAGTGTTCCGATTTTAAGTACAATTGAGTTAAAAAAGCAATACGTTATTAGAGGTAATGAAATTTGGACGGCAGAATACAGTGAGATAAGAAATAGCATTGATTTTATTTTAGAAGGTGTTGTTAGAGACGGTCCAAAATGGGGGCCAAACGTTGAAGTTGATGTTGTTTGTGAATTTGAAAATTCCGGGACAACACATCGAATTCTAGCAAAATCACAATTAATTAACAAGACGGAATAATGAAAACGTGTGCTAACAGCACCTACCCAAAAGTGGCGGTTCAGTGGTTAAATCAAGCTTTGTGCTACTATCAAAGTTTGTGCTTGGGTGACAGTGAAGTGCTTCGAAATCGCCACCTTCGGGTAGCTGCAAAACGTTAGCAGAAATATTATGAAAGACCTACAGAAAATAAAGAAGGAAATCCAAACTTGGGAGAAATCATTACCAAATGTAAAATTTGAGACCTCATTTGACTATATCACTAATTTAACAGAAAGTCAAAATGTTCTTATATCTGTTCCTAAATACAATATTAAAGACCAACCTGCTTTGCTTTCAAAAAACGAAAATGGAGGATTTACTATAGAGATTGAAAGTATCGTAAGTGATATGTCTGAATCATATGAAATAGAGCTGCAAATCAATGAAAAGATATATGTTATTAAAAATCTCTTTATTTCAATGCGAGGTGGAACATTTACAAAGAATACTCACAATGAGTTTTTTTCAGGCAAATTAACCTTTACCGGAAAGATTAGTGAAATGCAATTAAAAGGAGGCAAAAATGAACTAGCATTTCAAAGATTTATTATTTCAACCAGCAATTCGCAATTAAATTACTATGTAAAATCATCAATTTATAAAGACGAAACAGCAACGCATACATTTGGTAGATTAGTTGTTAAAGTAGGAGATAACGAATTAACTATATACGAAAAACCACGAAAAGGAAAATGCTACTTCGTTATTGATTCAAACGAAAAAATTGAATATGAAAGATTCTCTGATATATGCTTCTCTATTATGGTTGGATTTGGTTTTTTATCGGCAAATTTTATACAAAATGAAGCTTATTATTTCAAGTCGGACAGTCCAAGTTTTGATGTAATAACTGACTTTTCATATTTACAACTTAGACCCTCCATAAACTCTCACGGCACGTGTAATCCGTTATATTCCAATCCTTATGGTTATACACGAGACGAAAATATTATCAATGCTGTTGGCAAACAACTTGAAGTATTCAATTCTAAACTTTTCTCAGACCTTTGCTCAAAAATCCACCTTCAAGAAGACTATGCAATATTAATCTTGCTAATTCTCGAAGCTAATGTTTCAAGTTTAATTCTTCGTCCTGCGGGTTATGCAGTTGCATTAGAAAAAATCACGAACATAATAGTTGAAGAAAATAAGGGACTAAAACCAATTCCTAATAAAAAAATTTCCAAAAAGTTTAGACAAGGACTTTTAGATGTATTACACCAACACAAAGAAGACATATCTAAGGTTGGAAATGAAGACTCTATTACAATTTTGGAAAAAAACATAGATAAAATAAATAATCCAACTAATAGAGACAAGCTCATAAAACCCTTCCATATTCTAAACATTAGTATAAGTAAAGGTGACGAAGAAGCAATTGACAACCGAAACAATTTTTTACACGGCAGAAAAATTCAGACAAAAGAAAACACAGAGGACTACACCAAAATATTTGAAATATCATTAAGACTCAACAACCTGCTGAATAAGTTGATTTTGAAACATATTGGATTTTCGGGTTATATTGTTAATCATCTCAAACACAATGAAAATTCTTTTGAATTTGAGATTGAAAAGGATTTATTTGAAAAAATTTAAAAACTAATCATAATGAAATTAGAACTCATCACATCGAATGCAAACTCTTTGAAAAAAGACATCATCTCGTTAATTGAAGACGAAGAACTTCAAACTTGGGAAATTCATCCAGACACTAACGATAAATATTTAAAACACACAGGTCAATGGGGCGAAAAAGGTGTTATTAAATTGAAATCGGACATAACAAATAAAAAATTAGAGGTTCAAGTTCTAAAGTTTAAAAGGACAGAAGAAAGCCTAGAAGAATTTGAAGGTTATTATTTAGGAAGATTTTGCGAACTTATTTTTGTAAACTTTGAAAATAGATTTAATTCAATTGACAAAAAATGAAATACTTCTGCTAACAGCACCTACCCAAAAGTGGCGGTTCAGTGGTTAAATCAAGATTTGTGCTTCTATCAAAGTTTCTGCTTGGTTGACAGTGAAGTACTTCGAAATCGCCACCTTCGGGTAGCTGCAAAACGTTAGGTGCAACACTAAGAAAGACAGCGCATCAACAATATATTGAAATTAAATGAAAACAGAAAGCCATTCGATTAATGATGTTTTAGCAAAAAATGCTACATCATTCTTTATTCCACCCTTTCAA